>CALWAV010000143.1 GCA_944375745.1 uncultured Merdimonas sp. | reverse complement strand
ATTTTAATGAATTCCATACCCCTCTTTCCAAAGAGGAGCAGCAGCGCCAGGGAGCGCGCTGCATGGACTGCGGCGTGCCGTTCTGCCAGGCAGGCGTCATGATCGCGGGAATGGCTTCCGGCTGTCCTTTGCGGAACCTGATTCCGGAGTGGAACGATCTGCTTTATATGGGAAACTGGGAGCAGGCCTACAAGCGTCTCAAAAGGACCAGCAGCTTTCCGGAGTTTACCGGAAGAGTCTGCCCGGCCCTCTGCGAGAAGGCCTGTACCTGCAATCTGAACGGGGAGCCGGTCAGCACCAAGAGCAACGAGCTGGCTATTATTGAAAATGCCTATAAGGAAGGCTATGCGGTACCGGAACCGCCGAAGAACCGGACCGGCAAGAAGATCGCCATCGTCGGCAGCGGCCCTTCGGGCCTGGCAGCCGCCGATCAGCTGAACCACAGAGGCCATTCGGTGACGGTATTCGAGCGCTTTGACCGGGTAGGCGGACTGCTGCGGTACGGCATTCCGAATATGAAGCTGGAGAAGCATATTATCGACCGGAAGATTGATATCATGAAGGCGGAAGGCGTGGAGTTTGTGGTAAACACAGACATCGGAAAGGATAAGAAAGCAGCCGATCTTCTGAAGGAGTATGACCGGGTAATTCTGGCCTGCGGCGCCTCCAATCCGAGAGATATCAAGGCTCCGGGCCGGGAACTGAACGGCATTTATTTCGCGGTGGATTTCCTGCGGGCCACCACCAAGAGCCTTCTGGATTCCAATTTTGCCGACAAGAAGTTTATTTCCACAAAAGGAAAGAATGTCATGGTCATCGGCGGCGGCGATACAGGAAATGACTGTGTGGGAACTGCCATCCGCCTGGGCGCAAAATCTGTAGTACAGCTGGAAATGATGTCCAAAGCCCCGGATACAAGAGCGGAGAACAATCCCTGGCCCGAATGGCCGAGAGTCTGCAAGACAGATTACGGCCAGGAGGAAGCCATCGCTCTGTTTGGCAAAGACCCGCGTCTCTATACTACGACAGTCAAGGAATTCGTCGGCGACAAGTCCGGGAACCTGAAAAAGGTCATCTGCTGCAGGCTGGAGAGCAAAAAGGATGAGAAAACCGGCCGCATGATGATGGTACCCATCGAGGGAAGCGAGTTTACGATGGATATTGATGTGGTGTTGATCGCGGCAGGCTTTCTGGGAAGCCAGGATTATGTGACGAAAGCCTTCGGCGTGGAGGTCAATGCCAGAACCAATGTGAACACGGAGCCCGGACAGTATAAAACCAACGTGGACCGGGTGTTCACGGCAGGCGACATGCACAGAGGCCAGTCCCTGGTGGTATGGGCCATCCGCGAAGGCCGCGAAGCGGCCTGCGCGGTGGATCTGGACTTGATGGGGTATACGAACCTGCAGGTGCAGTAATCAGAAAATATAAATAATAAGGAAAGAAAACCGTATTTCCGGCAGTCGTGCAGACTTCCGAAAATACGGTTTTTTGCATTCAAAACAGCCTGCTCGAAAAATCTTAACGATATTTTAACATAATCGCTGTTCTTTATTGACAAACAATGGGGAAATGAGTATAATTATTATAAAATTTACACAAAAGAGAAGTCGGAAAGCAAATTCTGTTTGTGGGATATGCTGTTTTTTCATAAAAAAACTGTAAAGAAAATCACTTAAAGCCAGTAGAAAAGGGACTTTCTTTAAGTGATTTTTTTTGCCCTTATCCGGCAGACAGAGACTTCCGGAAAACCGGGGACAGCCGGCCCGGTAAGAAGCGCTTTCCGCAGCCCCTGGAGAGGGGCTCTAATCCTTACTACTCTATGATACGAAGGAGAATGTTATGGTTATCACAAATGGTTTTACCTACATCGCATTTCTGATGTTCCTGGCCGGCGGACTGTTGGCGCTGGAAAAGTACACCAAGTGGAAGATATTTAATGTGATTCCGCCGCTGGTGTGGCTCTATGTGCTGAATATGGTATTCTGCACGCTGGGCTTCTACAATTCTGAGGGAGTCTCCGCAGCCTATGGAGCTTTGAAGAACAATCTGCTGTACGCCATGATCTTTGTCATGCTGCTGCGCTGTGATTTCCGGAAACTGGCCAAGCTGGGCGGACGGATGATCGCCATTTTCCTGGGTTGTTCCCTGACGCTGGCTATCGGTTTCTTTATCGGTTATCCGATCTTTATGAATACACTGGGCGGCGGACAGAAGACCTGGGCTGCTGTGTCGGCTCTGTATGCTTCCTGGGTAGGCGGCTCCGCCAATATGGCGGCCATGATGGAAGCGCTTCCGGTAGACTCAGGTGCCTACAGCTGCGCGCTGGCTCTGGATACAGTCTGCTATTCCGTATGGATTGCCCTTCTGCTTCTTGCGGTCCGCTATGCATCCAAGTGGAATAATGCTGTAAAAGCAGATACCTCCAAGCTGGACGCGGTGGCGCAGGCGGCAAATGCTGAGATCGAGAAGGATCAGAAAAAGAAAGCAACCTCCGGCGACTGGATTTTCCTGATTGGTCTTTCCCTTCTGGTTTCTGCTCTCTCTCAGATGGTGGGAGGAGCCATGAACAGCGGTCTTTCCAGCATGGGACTTTCCATGTTTGATACAGGTACCTGTACAACGGTATTTGTTACAGTTCTGGGCCTTGTCTGCGCGCTGACGCCTCTGGGCAAGCTCCCCGCAGTGGAAGAACTGTCCAGCATCTATCTGTACGCAGTGGTATCCCTGCTGGCGTCTACTGCGAGCCTGACCGACCTGGTGTCCGCTCCCATGTGGATTGTGTACGGTGTGTTTATCCTGGTGGTACATGTGGTGCTTATGTTTGTTATGTCAAAGATTTTCCACTGGGATCTGTGTATGGTTTCCACAGCGTCCCTGGCCAATATCGGTGGTTCCGCTTCCGCGCCTATTGTGGCTACAGCCTATGACGCTTCCTTTGCCGGCATCGGCGTACTGATGGGAGTTCTGGGCGCGGCCATAGGCAATTTCTGCGGATTGGGAATGGGCGCGCTATTGCAGGTATTCCTGTGACGGCTGTGATGTAAAAGCGGGCAGCAGAGACTTGGCCTTGGTCTGTACCGCATTTACAGCTTATATCAGAATTTATATTTGGAAGTTATAACAGAGCTGATGGGCTCCGTTCCGGTTCCGCCGGAGCGGGGCCCGGCTGTCTGAATCCAGGATAAAGGAGGAAGAGCCGTGAATGTGAATGAAAATTTCCGGTATCTGCATATGGGGCTTCCGGAGGATATTCTCCGTCGCAAGCTCTGGGGAGATTTTGAAGGAGCGGTGAGACTGATCGACAGACGGCTTCAGAACCCGGAGACGCCGGAAGCGCTCCGGCGCTGCCTGACGGCCCAGCGGGAGATGATTCTCAGGCTTCCGGGAGACTTTCCCTTTACGCGGGAGGAGGCTCTTGCCCGGGTCCGGGAGAAGATTCCGGATTTTTCGGACGAGGAATTTGACGAGAGAGTGGATTCTGGGAAAATCAGATGGATTTACCAAAATGGGGAAATGCGGTTTTTCGACCGTTTTTTCGAAACGCTCTGTAAGACGGAGCCGGGCTTCGCAGACCGGGCGGGCGTCGTTATGAGAGGTGTGGAGAGTGCAGGGAAGGAGTCCAAGGAGACAGGAGAGCTGAAAAACTGTATCCGGAAGATGAAGGAAAAGGGCTCTGTCTCCCGCCGGATCTGTGTGGAGGCTTCTCTCAGAATAAAAGATGAGTTTTTTGTCCCCGGAATGAAGATCCAGGCCCATCTGCCGGTTCCGGCGGAGTGTCCGGAGCAGACGGAGATTACATTTGAAGAGCTGACGCCGGGCGGAGAAATAGCGCCGGGGGACGCTCTGCAGCGTACGGTCTGCTGGGAAGGGGAGATGAAAGAAAACCATCCGTTTACGGTCCGATACTCCTATGTCCGCAGGGCTGTATACCGGGATACGGAGCAGATGAAAGCAGAAGGGGAGCAGCCGGATTTTTATACCGGAGAGGAAGCGCCCCATATTCTGTTCACACCCTATATCCGGGAGCTGGCTGCAAAGCTGGCGGAAGGAACCGAAGATCCTTTGGAAAAGGCCCGGAGATTTTATGATTTTATTACGCTGCATATGACCTATACTTATATGCCTTCCTATTTCAGTCTGGAAAATATCGCGGACAACTGTGCCCGCAACCTTACCGGAGACTGCGGCGTGTTTGCGCTGCTGTTTCTGACCCTGTGCCGCTGTGCCGGGATTCCGGCCCGCTGGCAGAGCGGTCTTACTGCGGAACCGGATTTCTGCGGGGCCCATGACTGGGTACAGTTTTATATTGCGCCTTACGGCTGGCTGTATGCGGACACGTCCTACGGAATCGCTGCGGTGCGGGCCGGTGACGAGGAACGGCGCAGATTTTATTTCGGAAATATCGATCCCTTCCGTATGACTGCGAATCAGGCCTTTCAGGCTCCGTTTACCATAGAAAAGCAGCACTGGCGGGCGGATCCTTATGACAATCAGGTGGGTGAGATGGAGACGGAGGACCGGGGGCTGAAATATGAGGAATTTGAGCGCAGCAAGCAGGTATTGGAATGCCGGGAGCTGTAAGGAGGAGTGATTTGTTGGAGTTTCGGAAACTGATAGAAGAAAAGAGAGAGAATCTGATCGCGGATCTGCAGGGGTGCATCCGGATTCCCAGCGTATACGCGGAGGATGACAGCGGATATCCCTATGGAAAAGCCGTGCAGGAGTGTTTGGAGTATATGCTGGAGACGGCCCGGAAGCTGGGATTTGCCACCCATAACATGGACAATCAGGCAGGCTGGTGCGAGTACGGTGAGGGAGAAGAGATGACGGCGGTGCTCTGCCACCTGGATGTGGTGCCCGAGGGAGACGGCTGGACGGTTCCGCCCTATGAGGGGCTGGTAGCCGATGGCAGAATCTACGGACGGGGAACCATGGATGACAAGGGACCGGCCATGGCAGCACTGTATGCCTTGCTGGCCCTGAAAGAATCAGGCGTGGCGCTGAAGCGGCGGGTCCGGGTGATCTTCGGCCTGAATGAAGAGACCGGCAGCGCCGATATGAAGTACTATCTGAAGCATGGCGGTGAGGTTCCGGTCATGGGCTTTACACCGGACGGAGAGTATCCGGTCATCAACGGAGAAAAGGGGCTGGTGAATGAGACCTTCACCTGCAGGTTCCGCCAGGGCGGGGAAATACGCCTGCTGGAGCTGGAGGGCGGAGAGGCTCACAATATCGTTCCCGCTCAGGCGCAGGCCCGTCTTTCCTGTCCCCGCAGGACGGCGGAGCAGATCGCAGCCATGCAGGAAGAACACATCATCTGCACGCTGACAGAGGACGGCGTCCGGATCGAAGCCGCCGGGGTAAGCGCCCACGGCGGAACGCCCTGGGAGGGAGAAAATGCCATCGGACGGCTGATGATTTTCCTGAACCGTCTGACTCTTTCCGGGGAGTTTGCCCGGGTGGTAAAACTGCTGGCAGAGAAGATTGGAATGGAGTGCGACGGCGCTTCCCTTGGCATTGCCATGGAGGATGAGGTGTCCGGCGGCCTGACCATGAACCTGGGCGTGGTACAGGGAACCGCGCAGGGAGAGGAATGTGAGATCTCTGTGAAGCTGAATTACCGCTATCCGGTCACAAAGAGCTTTGAAGACTGCGGGCCGAAGGTGGAAGCGGCCTTCGCGGAAGCCGGATTTCAGGTATCTGCTCTGAATCACAAAGCAAGCCTTTATATGGAACCGGACAGTCCTCTGGTGAGCAAGCTTCTGGAAGTGTATGCGCGCTGTACCGGACAGGAAGCGGCACCCAAATGTATCGGAGGCGGAACCTATGCCAAGATGATGCCCAATACGCTGGCTTTCGGCCCCATTTTCCCGGGAGACGAGGTGCGGGAACACAAGCCGGATGAATATATGGAGCTGGACCGGCTGATTGACAATGCGGAGATTCTGGCTGAGGCCATGTATGAGCTGGCGCGATGACGCAGAAGATTCCAGTCCGGCTTTTCATAAAGAAAAAAGTAAAGGAGAGATGACAGAATATGAAAATTACGGAAGTGAGACTGGGGAAGATTTCTGTTCCCCTGCGGGTGCCCTTTAAGACGGCGCTGCGCTCTGTATCAAGTGTAGAGGATATCATTGTGGAAGTCCACACCGACACAGGGGCGGTAGGCTACGGAGAGGCGCCGCCCACCGGAGCCATCACCGGAGATACCACGGGAGCGATTCTGGGAGCTCTTCAGGATCATATTATCAAGACAGTTGTGGGACGGGATGTGGACGATTTCGAGGATCTGATGCAGGCTCTGAACAGCTGCATCGTGAAAAACACCAGCGCCAAGGCAGCCATGGATATGGCTCTCTGGGATCTGTATGGACAACTGTATCGGATTCCGGTCTACAAGCTGCTGGGCGGCAGCCGTAAGCAGATTATCACCGATATTACTATCAGTGTAAACGATCCGGAAGAAATGGCCCGGGACGCAGTGGATGCTGTCCGCCGGGGCTATGACACCCTGAAAATCAAGGTGGGAGCCCATCCGGAGCTGGACGTGGCCAGACTCACCGCAGTCCGTCAGGCAATCGGAAACGATACCCGCATCCGCATCGATGCAAACCAGGGCTGGGAGCCCAAGCAGGCGGTCCGCCTGCTGAACCAGATGCAGGAGAAGGGGCTGGATATCGAATTCGTGGAGCAGCCGGTCAAGGCTCACGACATCGAAGGTCTGAAATATGTGACAGAGCGCTCCTATGTGCCGGTTCTGGCAGATGAAAGTGTATTCTCCCCGGAGGATGCCCTGCATATCATGCAGACCAGAGCGGCCGATCTGGTCAATATCAAGCTGATGAAATGCAGCGGTCTCTACAATGCCCTGAAGATTGCATCCGCAGCAGAGGTATACGGCGTAGAATGCATGATTGGCTGTATGCTGGAAGCGAAGATCAGTGTAAACGCGGCGGTTCATCTGGCCTGCGCAAAGAAGATTATCACCAAGATTGACCTGGACGGCCCTGTGCTCTGCAGTGAAGATCCGATTCTTGGCGGCGCGGTATTTGACGAGCAGAGGATCACAGTATCCGATGAGCCGGGTCTTGGCATCAAGGGTGTGGAGAAGATGACGTATTTGGATTAAGAGGAATACCGGTATATCCATATCTTTTATAAGAAGAGGGGGGCTCCCGGCTGTCGGGATGCCTCCCTTTTCTCACTTTTAATTTTAGTAAATGCGAAATGGAAAAAAGGAAACATTTAACTATAAGCAGTGCAAATAAACAGACATTAGCAGAATTTATATGTTGTTTTCTTTACATTATAAAGGGGGAGTGCTAAAATTTTAACGTAATCTTAACACTCCGCAGCGAAGAAAGAAGCCGGCAGAGAATGAGCCGGATACTTTCCGGCATGCGGAAATTTTTATCTCTTACAACAGGAGGAAGGAGTATTATGAATGACATTTTAACAGACCTGCTTGCGATTATCGGCGTGGTTCTGAACGGACTGCCCCAGGGACTTCTGGCTCTTGCCTATGGCTTTGCGTCTGTGCCCACAGCGCTGGCGTTTTTTGTGGGCGTGGCAGGAAACACACTGACTCAGAGTGTGGCGCCGATTTCGTTCCAGGCAGAGACCATCACCTATGCGGGAACGGCAGGAAAGAACCGCTCTGAGCGCTGTACGATGATTTTTATCGGCGGCGTAATAATGACGATTATCGGAGTGTGCGGTCTTCTGACGAAGATTGTGAATTTTGTGGGCGAGGATGTGGCGTACGGCATGATGGCCGGCGTAGGCATCATCCTGACAAAGGCGGCAATCGATATGATTAAGAGCGATGCCCTTTCCGGAGGCGTATCTCTGGCGGCGGCTCTGATTACCTATTATTTTACAAAGGACAGCTCCAACACGCTGGTATATACCATTGTGATTTCTGTGGTGGCTTCCTGCATCGCAAGCGCGATTTTCAAAAAAGAGAAATCAAACATTGTGGTGGAAGACGATAAGTTTGTCCGTCAGAAATTCACGATCAATTCCAGCGTCATTCTGGGCGCTCTGGGTATGGTCTGCCTGAATATCGGTTCCAACATCTCCTTTGGAGGAATCACGGCAGGTATGGCCACCAGCGGAAACTATAACGTGGATCATCTGACGGTGATTTCTTCCGTGGCTGACATGTGTTCTTCCTTCTTTGGAGGAGCTCCGGTAGAGTCTATCATCTCCGCTACAGCGAGTGCACCCCATCCCGTATGGGCAGGCGTCATTATGATGGCGGTCATCGGTCTGATACTGATTTTCAAGCTGCTTCCGAAGATTGGAAGGTACGTTCCCTCTTCTTCCATCGCAGGCTTTCTGTTTGTGCTGGGCATCTTTAAGACCGTTGTTCTGGACGCTCCGACAGCCTTTGCGACCAATGCGGCAGTGGGCGGCACAGCTATGGTAGTGACAGCTGTTACGAATCCGTTCCTGGGCATGGTGGCCGGAGTGGCTGCAAAGCTTCTGGGATTATAAATGTTCTAGGACGGTAAGAAAGCGGCGCAGGCAGAATAAGAGAGGAGAAATCAGAAAATGAAAGAATACAAAATAGAACTGTGCGGTGTGGAGAGAACACTTCCCTTCATTCCCATCAATGACACCACAGCTTTTGCAAGCTTTGTGGTTCTGGGTGATACAGAGCTGGTGAGCGCCTGTGCGCCTGAGCTGGTAAAGAGAATCGGACAGGTGGACGCGGTGGTGACCGCGGAGGCCAAGGGAATTGCTCTGGCCTATGAGATCAGCCGTCTTCTGGGTCTGAAGGAATTCATTGTAGCCAGAAAGAGCACGAAGACCTATATGAAAAATGTGGTTTCCGCTTCTGTACATTCCATCACCACAGCAGGTGAGCAGCACCTGTACCTGGACGGCGTGGACGCGGACAAGATCCGCGGGAAAAAGGTCTGCCTTCTGGACGATGTGATTTCCACCGGAGAGTCTCTGCATGCCCTGGAGGTTCTGATGGACAACGCAGGAGCTTCTGTGGTAAAGAAAGCGGCTATCCTGGCGGAAGGTGACGCAGCGTCCAGAGACGATATTATTTTCCTTCAGAAGCTGCCCCTGTTTCGGAAGACAGCCGAGGGAGAATACGAAATTCTGTAAGCGTTTTTCAGGGAAAACGTGCTAAAATAGAAAGAAAAGGAGGAAGAAGCTTATGAGATACCCTGAATATCTGCCCGCAGGCGGCACTATCGGCTTTGTGGCTCCGTCCTTTGGGTGCGCGGAAGATCCTTACCAGACCTGTTTTGAACATGCCTGCAGAACCTTTGAAGGAATGGGATACCGTCTGGATGTGGGACCCAACTGCAGGGCGGCGGAAGGCGTGGGCATCAGCAATACGCCGGAAAAGTGCGCCGCAGAGCTGATGGAATATTACCGGAAGGCGGAGAATGATGTGCTGATTTCCTGCGGCGGCGGAGAGCTGATGTGCGAAATTTTAAGCCATATGGATTTTGAAGCGCTGAAAGCGGCAAAGCCCAAATGGTATATGGGATTTTCCGACAATACCAATATGACCTTCCTGCTGGCGACACTCTGTGATACGGCTTCTATCTACGGGCCCTGCGCTTCTTCCTTCGGAATGGAGCCCTGGCATGAATCTCTGCAGGACGCCTTCGACCTTCTGACCGGGAAAAAGGATTCCGTACACGGATATGAGTCCTGGGAGCCGGCTGAGGCCAAGGAGAGGGTGAGAGAGGAGGGAAATCCTCTGGCGCCTTTCCGGCTGACGGAGAAAAAAGTGCTGAAAAGCTATGTGGGCCATGCGCCGGTATCCGCGGATACAAAGCTGGAGTTTGAAGGACGGCTGATCGGCGGCTGTATGGACTGCCTGGTTACGCTTCTGGGAACCCGGTTTGACAGGACTGCGGATTTTGCCGAGCGGTATAAGGAAGAGGGCCTGATCTGGTTCCTGGAGGCCTGCGATTTGAATGTCTTTTCCATCCGCCGGGCTATGTGGCAGATGGAGGAAGCGGGCTGGTTCCGGTATGTGAAAGGCTTCCTGATTGGACGGCCCCTTTGCTTCGGCCAGGAGTTGATGGGTCTGGATGCCTATCAGGCGGTGTTGAAGGCAGCAGGAGAAAAGAATGTGCCTGTTATTATGGATGTGGATCTGGGCCATCTCTCTCCCATGATGCCGCTGGTTACCGGCAGCCATGGGAAGGTCCTCGTCCGCGGAAATGATATTTCCATTCAGTTTCGATAAAAATTGGTAAAAAATAAAATGCTCTTTTTCCGGCGGCGGATACTGAGGAAGGTTTCCGCCTCCTGGAAAGAGAGCATTTTTAGTTATCAGTATCCGATTTCCTTCAGCACCCGGTCAATGGTCCGGGCAAGGGAAACACTGAAATCCTCGGTTATGTAGGGCGCCTCTCCATCTATGATGCAGCGCCCCATCTGTTCCACTTCCAGCCGGTAGTTTTGGGGAACCTCCACAATCTTGAAATCCTCTCTTCCGTCGAAGGTCTGGATCTGGTAAGAGAGCTTTCCGGGTCTGTTGAACCCGAAATTTACAGAGGAAATGGAGCCTTTGGTTCCGTGAATCTGGAAACGGTCCAGGGAGGCATTCTTTTCTGTGGCAAGGGCAAGTCCGCAGTCGAAGCTGGCCTTCGCTCCCCGTGCGTATTCAAAGATTCCGGTTGTATATACATCAATGCGGTCCTCGTTGAAGGAACTGATGGCTTTCACAGTTTCCGGCTCTTGTCCCAGCATAGTCTGAATCAGACTGATGGCATAGACGCCCAGATCGTAGGTGCAGCCGCCGAAGGTTTCCCTGCGCATACGGATATTGGATTTCAGGTAATCAGAGGTGATAAGCGCAGCCTCCATATAACGGATATCTCCGATGGTACCGGATTCGATTTCTTTCTTGACCGCTTTGACAAAGGGGCTGTGCTGGTAGGCAAAGGCTTCCATCAGGTATACATGGTTTTCCTTTGCGGTCCGAAACATTTCTTCTGCCTCTTTTGCCGTAGGAGCAAGAGGTTTTTCGCAAAGAACATGCTTGCCGTGCTGCAGCGCTTTGATGGTCCATTCGTAATGCAGTGTATTGGGAAGCGGGATGTAGACTGCTTCGATTTCCGGGTCTTCCAGCAGCTCTTCATAGCTTCCATAAGCTCTCTGGAAGCCGTATTTTTTCTTAAATGCGTCTGCTTTTTTAGGATTTCTTCCGGCGACCGCAGTCAGTTCACAGTTGTCTGCCAGCCGCATGCCGAGAGCGGTATCGCGCTCGAAAATATATGCGGTTCCCAGAACGCCCCATTTTACTTTTCTCATTATTTACTCTGCCCCTTTCTGAAATCAGATTTTTTGTTTTTATTGTAGCACGCGGATGGAGTTTTTTCTACCGGTTTTTATATGAGGATTTAGGAAACAAAAAATAAAATAAAAATATAATTTTATATTGACTTTAATAAAATTAAAGAATATATTTAATTTAATTAAAGAAGGAGGGAGAAGGGCATATGTTTTTTATAACAAGAATCAACACAATTATTTTAATACTTTTCCTGGCGGCTTCAGTGGGGATCCTCATCCTTCAGATTTATCTGTCAGAAAAAAGAATCCCTGGCTTGGACTGATTCTGCCGCTGCTTACACTGCTCTGGTCAGTGGCAAGGCTGTTTACAGTGCGGTATTTCGAGATGACAGCTCTTGAGATGGCTGGCGCGTATCTGAGCAGGTTTTTGGGGGAAAACATACCGACTTATGTCCTGCTGGCCCTGTATTTTGCATGCAGAATAAGAAATAGAAGAAAGAAACAGAAAATGCTGGACAAAATGAATCTGCATGATTTGCATTAGGAAATTTATCGGGAGGTGAAAAGATATGGCCATAGAATATGTGCCGGACTGGATGGCTGATCTGGAACCGGAGGACGTATCGTTTATCCGGAATTTTGTTCTGGCGTCCGGTTCTTTGAAGGAAATTGCACGTCAATATGAAGTGACCTACCCTACAGTCCGCCTGCGCCTGGACCGGCTGATTCAAAAAATCAAAATCAGTGAGGAGACGGAAAATGATCCCTATGTGGCGCTGATTAAAAGGCTGGCTGTGAATGACAAGCTGGATTTTGACACGGCAAAGATTCTGATTACAGAATACCGAAAGCTTCGGAAGGAGGAGTAGAATATGGAATTTGTGAGCGCGTCGATAGGAGTTGTGCTGCTGCTGTTTATCGGGATAACGGCAGGCCTGATTGTATTGGAGATTTTTCTGGCAAGGTCAGAGAAATGGTGGCCTGGCCTGATACCGCCCCTTTTCACTTTTTTATGGGCGCTGTTTATCTGCCTGCTCAATGCTTCCGCGATGAATGACTTGGGCATGGGCGGTGTTGCGGGGGCTGTGATTTCCGGGCTTTTGGTCTTGAATGTGCCGACCTGGATCCTGCTGATTATTTATTTTATTTTCCGGGCAAAAAAGAGAAAGCAGAAGATGCTGGACAAGATGAATCTGCATGATCTGAATTAGCCTTATTTGGAGAAAATTATAAGCCTCGGGGCTGCCGCCGGACAAATAGCTGTCTGACAGTGTCCCGGGGTTTTTATGTCTTTTATTTCGTTTTTAAATCAGCGCCTTTCTTTTATAGAAATGAATGGACACTGCCATGGATCCGGCCAGCAGCCCGATGCTGAATATAAAGAGGACTGCCAGCAGACCGGGATTGAAGCGGAAGGCCAGCAGCTCCGGCGGAAGATATCGGATCAGCATGGGCAGCAGGAATGAGCAGCCCAGAATGGCAATCAGGAAAAAATATTTGGTACATTCGTATCCCAGCCGGTACTGGACAGGCAGATAGAGGCCCAGAAGAAGGCAGACACCCGCAAAGGTGGGAACCACTTTGGAAAAGCCGAAATTCCCAAGCTCCGGGAACAGTAATGTTTCGATCCAGTAGATGAGGCAGCAACCCAGAAAGATTCCCAGAAAGTAAATGTATTTTGCCAGGACCAGATCCCGGCGCCGGTATGGCAGGGCGCAGAGATAGGCGGAAGCTTTTGGGTACATGGCTTCCTTCTGGAAGGCCTGAAGAAGTACAAACAGGACGGAAAAGAAAGTCATCAGGATAAAGGCCAGGGTTCCGGCGTGCGCGGCCGCGCTTCCGGTGAGACGGCCTGGTCTGTGACAGCTGTGAAGCCGAAGGCAGTCCGGGAAAGATTGTGAAGCAGGGGAAGGACGGCATCTGAGAGATCCTGCACGTCTCCCTTGACGATTCGGTAACGTTCCATCAGGGAATCCTTTTCCTCCTGAAATACGATTCGGCCCCGGTCTATCAGGATCAGCACATCCGCCAGCCGGTCCAGATCGGAGGTAATATGGGTGGAGAAAAACACACCTCTTCCGCCCCGTTCCATGTATTCCCTTAAAATATCGAGAAGCTGTCTGCGGATCAGCGGGTCCAGGCCGCTGGTGGGCTCGTCCATGATCAGAAGCTCTGCCCTGTGGGAGAGAGCCAGAGCCAGGGCATATTTCATGCGCATGCCTTTGGAGAGGGTGTTGATTTTCTGACGGGGATTCAGAGAGAAGCGGTCAAGATAACGCCGGAACTCTGCTTCGTCCCAGGAACGGTAGGAAGAGGCTGCGAGAGTTTTCATTTCCATGAGATTCAGTTCCCCGTAAAAGCCGCCACTGTCAAACACGATGCCCAGGCGTTCTTTGATGGACCGTTCTTCTGTATCGAAATCCATATCAAAAAAGCGGATTTTCCCGGACTCCTTCGGAGTCAGTCCAAGAATAGTCTTCAGTGTAGTTGTCTTGCCAGCGCCGTTGACACCGATAAAGCCGGTGATGCAGCCCTCCGGCAGGGAAAAGGAAACGTCCTGCAGGGTGAAATTTCGATAGGATTTGTTTAATCCGCGGACTTCTAAAATATTTTTCATATTCCCGGTTCCTCCTCATATAAAATGTCCATCATATCATCTAGTTCCTGCCTGCTGATCCCAAGAGACCGGGCAGTCTGAATCATATCCAGCATTTTCTGTTCCACGAGACGGCGTTTTGCTTCCCGCAGAAGTTCTGTATTGCCGGTGGATACAAAGGTTCCGATTCCTACCTGGCTGTTGATGTAGCCTTCCTGCTCCAGATCATCGTAGACACGCCGGATGGTCAGGACGCTTACCCGCAGATCATTGGCAAAAGACCGGATGGAGGGCAGCGGGTCACCTTCCTTCAGCTCGCCTCTCAGGATGGCGTCTGTAATCTGATCTTTGATCTGCTGGTAGAGTGGAGTATCGGAGGTGTTTGAAATCAGTATTTTCATAACTTTCTCCTGTTTTTAAAATAGGGATGCATGCTTTTTTGCTTATGTTAAATATAAAAATTAAGTGTGATGTTCTTATAAGCACACTATACACTATAAGCACTTGTCTGTCAATGGATTCTGCTTAGAGATATAAAATAAAGGCACCGGATAAAATACAAAACAGAACACCGGTACAAGGTGCAGGCGGTGTCCTGCGTCTTGTGCCGGTGCAGAGTACTTGAGAGATGTCAGAGACAGTGGGGAGAAACGGCGGGCTTATACTCCGCACAGCTCACTTAAGGGATGGAAGGTATATCCCATCTCTTCCCATCTGGTCAGCAGTTCATCGAGAATGTCCGCATTGGTCTGAGAGGTGTTGTGCAGCAGAACTACGGCGCCGGGATGAATCCGGGGAATCAGCTTCTCAAAGGCTTCTTCCTGTGTGGGCTGATCGTCCTGGTACCAGTCCACATAAGCCAGGCTCCAGAAAAAAGTCTGGTATCCCAGTTCGTGGGCCATCTGCAGGTTGGTTTCGCTGTAGACACCCTGGGGCGGACGGTAATATTTTGCCATGGGCTGCCCGATGGTTTCCTCATAAAGAGCCTCCAGAGATTCCAATTCTTCTGCAAAAGCCTCTATTGTGCTGATTTTAGACATATCCGGATGATGATATGTGTGATTCCCGACCGTGTGGCCTTCTTCCACCATCCGCTTTACCAGATCCGGGCTTGTTTCCAGATAATTTCCCACAATGAAAAACGTGGCGGGAGCGTCATGCTTTTTCAGGGTGTCAAGAATCGCAGGTGTGCAGCCGCTCTCAAAGCCGCAGTCGAAAGTGAGATATATTTTCTTTTCTTCCGTTTCTTCTATATAATAGGCGTCATACTGGGAGAGATAGGAGGCAGATGCATTGGCTACCGGTGGTTTTCCTTCCTCCTGGAAGCTTAAGCCCCAGTTTGCGGAGGCAGTGCTTTCCGCGCTGATTACCGCGTCTCCGGCGGAAAAGCGGGCGATGCCCTGACCGATAAAGTAGGCGAAAACCAGGAGCAGGAGAGAGCCTGAGGTGTGAAGGATATTTTTATAGGGCAGTTTCATATGCAGAAAACCCGTTTTTGATAATATATGTGGCTGGCAGCGTATTCAGACTGATTTATCTGAAGCTGAAAACTGCCCGGACAGAGCCTGATTTATTCCAGGAGGAGCTGACTCACAGAGCAGGAGCATCAAGACAGAGCATCAATATGATAGAACGGGGAGATTACCTCAGTATCTGCCGCGTTTTGGGAAAGATGCTGGAAAATATCCCTGGCAGAAAGGCTGATTGGAAAATTCAGCGTTCTGCCAGGGATATGTTTCGGCAGTTTTACATTTGTTTTTCAAAGGCTTCCAGGCTGCCGCAGCGGGCCGCAAGCTTGAGCCAGCGTTTCAGAGTATCCGGATCGTCCTCTGTTTCGATTCGATGCAGCAGCGTCTCGTTCTTTGCGTTTTCTTCCGTACTCTTTCGAAGATAGTCCAGCAGTTCCCGGATAGCCGGACTGCCTCCCTTTTTCCCTTTACCATGTTAAAATCTCTTTAAAACCTGATCTCCCGGTTGAAAAAATGCAGTTTTTGGTCTATATTATTAATAATATGTAATTTTATGATAAAAGAAGGGATGATGAGAGGATGAAATTAAAGCTGGCAGTCATTCCCGGCGATGGAATCGGACCGGAGATTGTACGGGAAGCGAGAAAGGTATTGGATAAGACGGCCGGAAAGTTTGGCCATGAAATTGAGTATACAGAGCTTCTGATGGGCGGAGCGTCCATCGATGTGAACGGAGTGCCTCTGACAGACGAGACCATAGAGGCGGCAAAGAACAGTGACGCGGTGCTGATGGGTTCCATCGGCGGAAACGCGGCCACTTCTCCCTGGTATCAGCTCCCGCCGGACAGACGTCCGGAAGCGGGACTTCTGAAGCTTCGGAAATCTCTGGGACTGTTCGCAAATCTGCGTCCGGCCATCCTTTATAAAGAACTGCGGCATGCCTGCCCTCTGCGGGAGGAGATAAGCGAAAAGGGCTTCGATATGATGATTATGCGCGAGCTGACAGGCGGCCTGTATTTCGGAGAGCGTAAGACTGAAGAGATTGACGGAGTGATGACAGCAGTGGATACTCTGGTGTATAATGAGAACGAGATTCGCCGTATTGCCAAAAGAGCCTTTGATATCGCGGAAAAGAGAAGAAAAAAGGTCTGCAGCGTAGATAAGGCAAATGTGTTGGATTCCTCCAGACTCTGGAGAAAGGTTGTGGAGGAAGTGGCGAAGGATTATCCTGATGTGGAGCTTTCCCATATGCTGGTGGACAACTGCGCTATGCAGCTGGTAAAGGATCCGTCCCAGTTTGATGTGATTCTGACGGAGAATATGTTCGGCGACATTCTCTCAGATGAGGCCAGCATGGTGACAGGCTCTATCGGAATGCTCGCAAGCGCCAGCCTGAATGATACAAAATTCGGCCTCTATGAGCCCAGCGGCGGTTCTGCGCCAGATATCGCGGGCCAGGGCATCGCAAATCCCATTGCTACCATTCTTTCAGCGGCTATGATGCTGCGGTACAGCTTTGATCTGGACAGAGAGGCGGATGCCATTGAGGCTGCTGTCCAGCAGGTGCTGACAGAAGGCTATCGCACCGGAGATATTATGTCAGAGGGCTGCACGAAAGTGGGCACCGCGCAAATGGGAGATTTGATTGCGGAGAGAATCTGACAGAAGAAATTCCGGAGAACCGGGAATTACAGGAAAAACAGAGTATCCCGGGAAGTCAGAAAATCACAGGGAAACGCCGGAGAGAGCCGGCGCTTCCTGCAGATATACAGAAATGGAAAAGGAGGATGTACAGGTATGAGAAGTGACGCAGTAACAAAGGGAATGCAGCAGGCTCCCCACAGAAGTCTGTTTAACGCGCTGGGCATGACCCAGGAGGAGATGGACCGGCCGCTGGTAGGTATTGTAAGCTCCTATAATGAGATTGTTCCTGGCCACATGAATCTGGATAAAATTGTGGAAGCGGTAAAAATGGGTGTAGCCATGGCAGGCGGAACGCCTATCGTATTTCCGGCTATCGCGGTCTGTGATGGTATTGCCATGGGACATGTGGGAATGAAGTATTCCCTGGTGACCAGAGATTTGATTGCAGACTCCACGGAAGCGATGGCTATGGCCCATCAGTTTGACGCTCTTGTGATGGTGCCCAACTGCGACAAGAATGTGCCCGGACTTCTGATGGCAGCGGCCCGCATCAATGTGCCGACTGTTTTCGTCAGCGGCGGCCCCATGCTGGCAGGCCATGTGAAGGGACAGAAGCGCAGCCTTTCCAGCATGTTTGAAGCTGTGGGCGCTTATGCGGCAGGCACAATGACAGAAGAAGATGTGCGTGAATTTGAGGAAAAGGTATGTCCGACCTGCGGATCCTGCTCCGGCATGTATACGGCCAACAGCATGAACTGCCTGACAGAAGCTCTCGGCATGGGCCTGAAGGGCAACGGAACGATTCCGGCCGTATATTCTGAGCGAATCAAGCTGGCAAAGCACGCGGGCATGCAGGTGATGGAGCTTCTGAAAAAGAATATCCGTCCCAGAGACATTATGACAGAGAAGGCATTCCTGAACGCGCTGACCGTAGATATGGCTCTTGGCTGCTCCACGAACAGTATGCTGCATCTTCCGGCCATCGCCCATGAGGCAGGGGTAGAGCTGAATATGGAGATTGCCAATGAGATGAGCGCAAAGACTCCGAACCTGTGCCATCTGGCGCCGGCAGGTCCTACCTACATTGAGGATTTGAACGAGGCAGGCGGCGTCTATGCTGTTATGAACGAGCTGAACAAAAAGGGACTTCTGTATACAGATCTGATGACTGTAACCGGAAAGACTGTGGGAGAAAATATCGCAGGCTGCGTCAATAAAAATCCGGAAGTAATTCGTCCCATTGATAATCCCTACAGTGAGATTGGCGGAATCGCTGTCCTGAAAGGAAATCTGGCGCCGGATACGGCAGTGGTGAAGCGTTCTGCTGTTGTGCCGGAGATGATGGTTCATGAGGGACCGGCTCGTGTCTTTGACTGCGAGGAAGATGCTATCGACGCCATCAAGGGCGGAAAGATCGTGGCAGGCGATGTGGTTGTCATCCGCTATGAAGGCCCCAAAGGCGGCCCGGGCATGCGTGAGATGCTGAATCCTACTTCTGCCATTGCAGGTATGGGTCTTGGCTCCACAGTAGCCCTGATTACAGACGGCCGCTTCAGCGGAGCCTCCAGAGGAGCTTCCATCGGTCATGTATCACCGGAAGCCGCTGTAGGCGGACCGATTGCTCTGGTGGAAGAGGGCGACCGGATTCTGATTGATATTCCGAACAATAAGCTGGAGCTTCTGGTGTCCGAGGAAGAGCTGGCAGCCAGAAAGGCAAAGTGGCAGCCCAGAGAGCCGAAGGTGACCACAGGCTACCTGGCCCGCTACGCCAAGATGGTTACCTCCGGAAACCGCGGAGCGATTCTGGAGCTGTAAAGATCGGAAGAGGTTTTTACAGAACGGAGGAGAGTGGGGCGGCTGTCCTTCCGGGCGGCCGCTGAAAATAGATAAGAGAATGGGGAGATGAAATATGCAGCTGACAGGAGCGGAAATTGTAATTGAGTGTCTGAAGGAACAGGGAGTGGACACGGTATTCGGATATCCGGGAGGAGCGATTCTGGATGTCTATGACGCGTTATATAAGCACAGCGGTGAGATCCGCCACATCCTGACATCCCATGAGCAGGGAGCCTCCCATGCGGCGGACGGCTATGCCCGTGCTACGGGAAAGGTGGGCGTATGCATGGCGACCTCAGGTCCTGGAGCTACGAATCTCGTGACGGGGATTGCCACAGCCTATATGGATTCTGTTCCGATTGTGGCCATTACGGCAAACGTAGGAAGGGGACTTCTGGGAAGAGACTCTTTCCAGGAGGTAGATATTGCCGGAATCACCATGCCGGTGACGAAGCATAATTTTATCGTGAAAGAAGTGGAAATGCTGGCTCCGGTTCTCAGAAGAGCCTTTCATATCGCACGCAGCGGCCGTCCCGGCCCGGTTCTGGTGGACATTACGAAAAATGTCACAGGGGCCAAGACAGAGTATGAGCGCAGAGAGCCCGAACCGGTGGTCCGTGTGACAGATACCATTCGGGAAGAGGATTTGGACCGCGCGGTGGAGATGATTACAAAGGCGAGCCGTCCTTTCATTTTTGTAGGCGGCGGCGCGGCCATCTCGGGGGCTTCCAGAGAAGTGGCAGAGCTTGCCCACAAGCTTCAGGCGCCTGTCTGTGACTCTCTGATGGGAAAAGGCGTATTTCCGGGAGAGGATCCGCTGTATACCGGCATGCTGGGCATGCACGGCACCAAGGCCTCCAATTTTGGCGTGGCCCACTGTGATCTTCTGGTTACCATCGGGGCCAGATTCAGTGACCGTGTAACCGGAGATACCAGCCGGTTTGCCAAGAAGGCCAAAATTCTGCAGATTGATATTGATCCGGCGGAGATTAATAAAAATGTGGTGGTAGACAGCAGCATCATCGGCGATGTGAAGTCTGTGCTTCAGATGCTGAATCCCCGTCTGCCGGAGAAAGAGCATAAGGAATGGCTGAATGAAATCAATGAGCTGAAGAACAAATATCCTCTGAAATTTGAGGAAGACCGCCTGACAGGCCCCTATGTGCTTCAGGAGCTTTACCGCGTTACCAAGGGAGACGCTCTGATTGTCACAGAGGTGGGACAGAATCAGATGTGGGCTGCCCAGTATTATAAATACAAGGAGCCCAGGACATTCCTGACCTCCGGCGGCCTCGGAACCATGGGCTACGGACTGGGAGCAAGCCTTGGAGCCAAGCTGGGACGCCCGGATAAGCTGGTGGTTAATGTGGCCGGAGACGGCTGCTTCCGCATGAATATGAATGAGATTGCCACAGCGGCCCGCTATAATATCCCGGTGATTCAGCTTGTGCTGAACAATCATGTGCTGGGCATGGTGCGCCAGTGGCAGACGCTTTTCTACGGAAAGCGTTATTCCGCCACAGTCCTTGAGGACAATGTTGATTTCGTAAAGCTGGCGGAGGCCATGGGTGCGGAAGGCATGCGGGTCACCAGACGGGAGGAAGTGGCTCCCGCCCTGGAAAAGGCCATTGCCATGGGACGTCCGGTTGTGATCGACTGCATCATCGACAGTGATGACAAGGTATTTCCGATGATGCCGGCAGGAGCTCCTCTGGAAGCGACCTTTGACGCGGACGATCTGACAAAAGAAAATAAATAAGGATAATGGAGAACACTTAAAATGTTGAAGCGTATGCGCTGGTATCTCTGGGTGCTGGCAGGAATTTTACTGATCTATCTGGCAGTTTCCGTTTATTTTATGGAACACTTTTTTATGGGAACTGTCGTAAACGGAGAAAATGCGGAATTTCTTACGGTAAAACAGGTGAACAGCCTGATTCTCGAACAGGCGGAAAGCTACAGCCTGACTTTGAAAGAGCGGGGCGGCACAGAGGAAACCCTGACAGCAGAGCAGCTGGGAATGAGCTTTTCCGAGACCGAAAATGTGAAGAAGGATAAGAGAATTCAGAATGGTTTTCTGTGGCCGCGGATGTTCTGGCAGCAGGATTATTACCAGATTGCCCCGGATATCGCAGTGGACGAAGATACATTTCAGAACACGGTTTCCAGTCTTTCCTGCGTGCAGGATGGAGAGCAGCCTGAGGATGCGCGGGTGGAGCTGACAGGGGACGGCTATGAGCTTATCCCGGAACAGCAGGGTTCCAAGATAAAGGAGGATGTGCTGGAAGAACAGATCCGCGGAGCGGCGCAGGCCCTTTCTCCGGAGCTTGATTTGGAGGAAACGGGCTGCTATGAGGAGCCCTCCGTGGCTTCTGACTCTCCGAAGATCACAGAGCTTACCGCAAAGCTGGATAAATGGTTTAGCACAGAGGTGACCTATGAATTCGGTACTGAGACCGAGGTGGTGGACAGCTCAGTAGTTTCCGGTTTTGTCAATATGGAGGGCTATGAGGCGTCCCTGAATGAGGAGGCTGTAAAGGATTGGATCGCTGAGCTGGCAGACCGGCATGACACCTATAAAAAGAAACGTTCCTTCAACAGTACTCTGCGGGGCACGATTACGGTCAGCGGCGGAAACTATGGCTGGCAGATCGATCAGGAGACAGAGGCAGCCGCTCTGCTTGCTTCCGTGGAAAATGGCGAGACAGCCTCCCGGGAGCCGGCCTGGTCCCATCAGGCAAAAGCCTGGGGCGGGCTTAACGATATCGGAAACACTTATATCGAGGTGGATATGGGCGCTCAGCATATGTGGGCTTATAAGAACGGTTCTCTTCTGATTGACACAGATGTGGTGACAGGAAATATCAGCCGGAATTATGGAACGCCTTCCATGGTAGCCGCTATTCAGTATAAGGATCGGGACGCGGTGCTCAGAGGCGACGACTACGCCACTCCGGTGAAATACTGGATGCCCTTCTATGGAAATTACGGAATCCATGACGCCAGCTGGAGAAGGGAGTTTGGAGGAACCGTTTATCTGACAGGCGGCTCCCATGGCTGCGTCAATACGCCCCCTTCGGCTATGAAGGTGATTTTTGAGAATATGGATTCCGGAACGCCGGTAGTGCTGTATTATTAAAAACAGTTCCAGAAGGCCATAAAATCAAAGGAAATGGCCCTATGGAATTGACAAAACATTAACAAAAGAATAGAATAACAGGAGAAACAGTCAGTGAAAGAGGAGGAATGAAAAAATGAGTCGTGTGTACAATTTTTCAGCGGGCCCTGCGGTTCTGCCTGAGGAAGTGCTGAAGGAAGCAGCCGATGAGATGCTGGATTACCGTGGAACGGGAATGTCCGTTATGGAGATGTCCCACCGTTCCAAGGTATTCGAGGATATTCTGAACGAGGCGGAGCAGGACCTGAAGGATCTGATGCAGATTCCGGATAATTACAAGGTTCTGTTTATGCAGGGAGGAGCACACCTTCAGTTTGCGGCTATTCCCATGAATCTGATGAAGAATCGTGTGGCGGATTATATTATCACCGGACAGTGGGCAAAGAAGGCCTTTAAGGAAGCACAGATTTACGGAAAGGCAAATACAGTCGCTTCCTCGGAGGATCAGACCTTTTCCTATATTCCGGACTGCTCGGATCTGCCTATCAGTCCCGACGCGGATTATGTGTATATCTGTGAAAATAATACGATTTACGGAACCAAGTACCACACACTGCCGAATACCAAGGGAAAGATTCTGGTATCCGATGTCTCCTCCTGTTTCCTGTCTGAGCCGGTGGATGTGACCAAATATGGCCTGATTTACGGCGGCGTGCAGAAAAATATCGGGCCAGCCGGCATGGCTATCGTCATTATCCGTGATGACCTGATTACGGAGGATACCCTGCCTTATACACCTACCTATATGAAATATAAGATTCATGCAGACGCCAATTCCCTTTACAATACGCCGAACACCTACTGCATTTACATGTGCGGAAAGGTCTTCAAATGGCTGAAGAAACAGGGCGGCCTGGAAGCCATGAAGGCAAGAAATGAGGAAAAGGCGGCAGTGCTTTATGATTATCTGGACAGCAGCCGTCTGTTCCGGGGAACCGTGCGCAAAGAGGACCGTTCCATCATGAACGTGCCTTTTGTGACGGGCGATAAGGAGCTGGACGCAAAGTTTGTAAAGGAAGCAGAAACGGCAGGTTTTGTAAATCTGAAAGGCCACAGAACAGTAGGCGGTATGCGCGCCAGCATTTACAATGCGATGCCTCTGGAGGGCGTGAAGGCTCTTGTGGAGTTCATGAAGAAGTTTGAGGAGGAGAACTAAGCATGTATCAGTACAAATGCATGAATCAGATTGCGCAGTTCGGACTGGATCATTTTACCCGGGATTACGCGCAGACAGAGAATATAGAGGAGGCTGACGCTCTTCTGGTAAGAAGCGCCGCTCTTCATGATATGGAATTTCCGGAGAACTTGAAGACTATCGCCCGCGCCGGAGCGGGAGTAAACAATATCCCGCTCGGAAAATGCGCGGAGCAGGGAATCGTGGTGTTCAATACGCCGGGGGCAAATTCCAACGGTGTAAAGGAGCTGGTGATTGCGGGCCTTCTGCTGGCAGCCAGAGACATTATCGGCGGTGTGAACTGGGTGCAGTCTGAGCGTATGAATGAGGAAATCTCCAAGCTGGCGGAAAAGCAGAAAAAGCAGTTCGCAGGCCATGAGATTCTGGGAAAGAAGCTGGGAATCATCGGCCTTGGTGCTATCGGTGTGAAGGTGGCGAACACGGCTGCCCATCTGGGCATGGAAGTGCTGGGATACGATCCCTATATTTCCGTGGACGCGGCATGGAACCTTTCCAGAAGCATTCAGCATATCACCAATGTGGATGAAATCTACAAGCAGTGCGATTATATTACCATCCATGTGCCCCTTCTTGAAAGCACCCGCAAAATGATAAACGCGGAAGCTATCGAGAAGATGAAGGACGGAGTCGTGATCCTGAATTTTGCCCGGGATCTGCTGGTGGACGAGGATGCTGTAGTGCT
This sequence comes from uncultured Merdimonas sp., assembly GCA_944375745.1. Taxonomy (GTDB): domain Bacteria; phylum Bacillota; class Clostridia; order Lachnospirales; family Lachnospiraceae; genus Laedolimicola. The sequence goes on along the minus strand of CALWAV010000143.1, from coordinate 10,451 downwards.
GGCTCTGAAAAAGGGCAAGGTAAAGAGATATGTGAGCGATTTCCCGAATCCCACCACTGCCGGAGCCAAGGGAGCTATTGTGATTCCCCATCTGGGCGCGTCCACAGAGGAGGCCGAGGAGAACTGCGCGCGTATGGCAGTAAAGGAAGTCCGCTGCTATCTGGAGCACGGCAATATTAAAAATTCTGTAAACTATCCGGACTGCGATATGGGAATCCCCAGCTATCCGGCAAGAATTGCCATCTGCCACAGAAATGTGAAGAACATGCTGAGCCAGTTTACCACCATTCTCGGCCAGGAGAATTATAACATTGGAAACATGACAAATAAGAGCCGCGGAGATTACGCCTACTCCATGTTTGATCTGGAGACGGCGGCAAGTCCTCAGCTGGTAGAGCGCCTGAAGGCTGTGGAAGGCGTTCTGAAAGTCAGGGTAATCTGCTGATGGCTGACATTAGGCCCTTTCCCGCAATCCGGCCCGCAGCGGGAAAAGAGGCGGACATCGCGGCCCTTCCCTATGATGTATACAGCAGCGCTGAAGCCAGAGAAGCTGTCAAAGGCAGGCCTTTAAGCTTTCTGCGGATTGACCGGGCAGAGACGCAGCTTCCGGAAGGCACGGATCTTTACGACAGCCGGGTCTATGATAAGGCTCGGGAGCTGCTCTGGGGCATGGTGGAAAAGGGAGATTTTGTGCAGGATGACGCACCCTGCTATTATCTCTACGAGCTGACCATGAACGGCCGCAGCCAGACGGGGATTACTGCCTGCGCGTCCGTGGACGATTACCTGGAAGGACGCATCAAAAAGCATGAAAACACCAGGCGGGAAAAGGAAGAAGACAGAGTCCGCCATGTGGATGTGTGCAATGCCCAGACGGGACCGATTTTCCTGGCTTACCGGAGCGAGAAGATATTAAAAGAGCTGACAGAACAGGAGAAGCAGAAAGCGCCTCTCTTCGATTTTGTGTCAGAAGATGGAATCCGCCACCGGGGCTGGAAAATTGACGGGGAAGAAGAGATTCGGACCATTCAAAAAACATTTGCGGATATGGATGCCCTGTATATTGCGGATGGCCACCACCGGGCCGCTTCTGCGGTGCGGGTAGGCTTGAAGAGACGGGAAGAGAATCCGGGTTATACGGGAGAAGAGGCCTTCAATTATTTCCTTTCTGTGATTTTCCCGGATGACGAGCTGATGATTATGGACTACAACCGGGTAGTCCGTGACCTGAACGGCCTGACGGCGGAAGAGTTTTTAGGCTGTGTGGAGGAAGTTTTTGAGGTACAGAAGCTGGAAAAAGCGGCGCACCCGGAGAAGAAGGGACAGATATCCCTGTTTCTGGAGGATCAGTGGTATCTTCTCACACTGAAGCCTCAGTATGCGTCTTCCGATCCGGTAGAAGGACTGGATGTATCCATTCTGCAGAACAGAATTCTGGAGCCGGTGCTGGGAATCCATGATCCGAAGACGGATAAGAGGATTGACTTCGTAGGAGGAATCCGGGGGCTTTCCGAGCTGGAACGGCGGGTACATACGGATATGAAGGCAGCCTTTGCCATGTATCCCACATCTATCAGCGAGCTTTTTGCGGTGGCTGACGCGGGAAGGCTGATGCCGCCCAAATCCACCTGGTTTGAGCCCAAGCTCCGCAGCGGCCTTTTTATTCATTCTCTTGTCTGAATTGAATAAAAAATAAGAACATTCTTGCATTAACTGGAAAAATGCTCTATAATGAGTCTGTCAAAAGTTTCATTGCACTGCGGCGCGGGAACGGACAGGCATTCGTGTACTGCGGCGCGGTACCAGAGGAGGATTATTATGACTGCTAAAAAAGCAACAGCGACAACGAAGAAGGCAGCAGCGACCGCAGTGACAAGCGATCCGGTGAAGACAGAAGAGCCTGTAAAGGCTGAGAAACCCGCAGAGGCCGTTAAGGCAGAGGAGCCCGTAAAAGCGGCAGCGCCCGCGAAGAAGGCGGAAGCCCCAAAGAAAACAGCGGCGAAGAAGACAACAGCAAAGAAGACAGTGAAGGCAGAAAAGCCTGCAGTGACTCAGAATATATATGTTCAGTTTGCAGGAAAGGAAATTCCAACCGCAGATCTGGTTGCGAAAGCTACAGAGGAGTGGACTGCTCTCGGACACCGCGCATCTTCCATCAAGAGCCTGGATCTCTATGTAAAGCCGGAGGATATGGCTGCATATTATGTGATCAACGGCAAGGACAGCGGAAAGATCGGCCTGTAATCATACAGAAAAATACAAAAGCCAGAAGAAGGAACGCTTTGCATGTATTGTGCAGAGCGTTTTTTTTGTATATTTCTGCTTGAAATCCTGAGATAAAAGTGTTATACTAAAGCGCGTATTAATAGCGCGCACAAATGTCTTTGATGAACGTACATACACAGAAGATGCAGGCGCGGAAACAGGAGGGTAAAATTATGAAGAAACGGATATTGTCAGTTCTTCTTGCTGCAGCGATGCTGAGCACACTGCTGGCAGGCTGTGAGAGAAAGCCTGAGGCGGCGGCAGACGGCACAGGCTCAGCAGATGGAAATGTAGTCAGGATTGGCGTATTTGAGCCGGCGTCCGGAGACAACGGAGCAGGCGGAAAGCAGGAGACGCTTGGTATTCAGTATGCCAATTATGTAACTCCTACCGTAGAGATTGGCGGGGAGGAATATACAGTTCAGCTCGATATTGTGGACAACGAGTCTTCTAACGACAAGGCTCCGTCCGCCGCGGCGACTCTGGTAAGCGATGGAGTATCGGTAGTGCTCGGTTCCTATGGCTCCGGCGTATCCATTGCCGGTTCCGATACCTTTAAGGAAGCAGGCATTCCGGTAATCGGAGTTACCTGTACAAACCCGCAGATTACAGAAGGAAATACCCATTACTTCCGTATCTGTTTTCTGGATCCCTTCCAGGGCACCGTACTTGCAAACTTCGCAAATGATAACTTCGGAGCGAAAAAGGCTTATGTGCTCACAAAGCTGGGTGATGATTATTCCACAGGACTCGGATATTATTTCACACAGGCATTTGAAGCTCTTGGCGGAGAAGTTGTAGAGGAGACCTTCCAGGAAGGAAACAGCGACTTTACTTCCTATATCACTTCCGCAAAGAATGAAGGAGCGGATGTGTTCTTTGCTCCGTCCTCCACAGAGGTAGCGGCTCTGCTGGTTGAGCAGGCAGCTTCCCAGGGACTGGAGATTCCGCTGCTGGCAGGCGATACCTGGGATTCCAATGTTATCCTGAACGCGGCTGAGGGCAAGAATGTGGATATCTACGTATCTACCTTCTATCAGGAAGGCGGAGATCCGGAGTTCGACGCCGGCATCAAAGAGTGGATCAACAGCGACTCCACTGCCAAGGCGAACAACGGCGGAGATGATACGGTTTCCGGTCTGACGGTAATGGGATATGACGCATACTACGTAGCTCTGGAAGCCCTGAAAGCAGCAGGCTCCACAGACCCGGCAGCTGTAAACGAAGCGCTCTGGGATGTGACCTACTCAGGCGTGAGCGGAGATATCTCCTTCAATGAGATTGGTGATGCAAACCGTGATGCGGCATATATCAAGCATGCAAATACGGAAACAGGCGCATGGGATTTCGTGGCAGAGCAGAGCGTTGCCCAGTAAAGACACGGAAGACAGCCGGTATCAGCAACAGTGAACTTTATGGCGGGGGCCAGACGGACTCCCGCCATATACATGTCTTTGGAGGTTATTTATGGAATGGATAACAAAAAACCTGCCTTATCTGATGGCGGGTATCTCGGTGGGCGGCCAGTACGCCCTGATTGCCATTGGCTATACCATGGTCTATGGAATTTTGAGACTGATTAACTTCGCCCACGGCGATATTTTTATGGTAGCCGGACTGATCATGGTATATGCCGTGACAGTGATGCCCATGCCTCTGGCTATCGTGCTGGTGATCGCAGCTACAGTGGCTCTGGGATTTTTTGTGGAGCGGGCAGCCTACAAACCCCTTCGGAGCGCTCCCCGTATGTCGGTTATGATTTCAGCCATCGGTGTGTCATATCTGCTTCAGAATCTGGCGCTGTATATCACAGGCGGCCTGTCCCAGCAGTATCCGGCCATTCCCTGGCTCAGCGATACGGTGACTATTTTAGGAGCTACCACCAAGCGGGTAACTCTGGTGACTCCGGTTCTGACAGTGGCCCTGGTCGTTGTGCTGGTGCTTCTGATCAAATATACAAAGATTGGTATGGCCATGAGAGCGGCATCCAGAGATTTTGAGACGTCCCAGCTGATGGGTATCAAGCTCAACTCTGTTATCAGTATGACCTTTGTCATCGGAAGCTTTCTGGCAGCCATCGGCAGTATGCTTTACTTTACCAATTACACAGGCGTTACGCCTACAGCGGGAGCAATGCCAGGACTGAAGGCTTTCGTGGCGGCTGTGTTCGGCGGCATCGGTTCTATTCCGGGAGCCGTGATTGGAGCGTTTATTATCGGTATCTGCGAAAATATCATCAAGGGTCTGGGATGGACTACATTTTCTGACGCGTTCACCTTTGCCCTTCTGATTGTCATTCTCATTGCGAAGCCCACAGGACTTTTCGGTGAGAAAGCGATAGATAAGGTATAAGGAGGCGGCATAAATGAAAAAGACGACAAAAGCAATATGGAACGTGGGACTGATCGCCGCTCTTCTGATCCTGCTGTTCCTTCTGGAGCAGGTGCTTCCCTCCAGCTCCATGCTCTTTATGGTATTGAAAAAAGGTGCAATCTATGCGCTGGTGGCGGTATCCATGAACCTTCTGAACGGTTTTACGGGACTTTTCTCCCTGGGTCAGGCAGGGTTCATGCTTCTGGGAGCCTATACATACGCGATTCTGACGATTCCTGTGGAATCCAGGGCAAGCGTATATCAGTATTTTGACGGAGGAATCGTGCAGTTTTCGATTCCGGTGCCCCTGGCGCTGATTGCGGGCGGTATTGTGGCGGCTGTATTCGCCTTCCTGATCGGTCTTCCGGTTCTGCGCCTGAAGAGCGATTATCTGGCGATTGCCACTCTGGGATTTGCGGAAATTATCCGCGCAGTGTTCCAGTGGGATAAGCTGGGCCCGCTGACGAACGGTTCCAACCTGCTTCGAAACTTCCCCACCTTCAATTCGGTGCTGTATCCTTTTATCGTGGCGGGAATCTGTATCGGTCTGATTGTGCTTCTGATCAATTCTACTTACGGAAGGGCGTTCAAGGCTATTCGTGATGATGAGATTGCGGCGGAGGCCATGGGTATCAACCTGGCGCATCACAAGCAGCTTGCCTTTGTCATCAGCTCCTTTTTCGCGGGAGTTTCCGGCGGCCTGCTGGCCATGTATCAGACCACCATTCAGGCGTCCATGTTCAGATCGTCCATGACTTATGAGATTCTTCTGATCGTGGTTATCGGCGGTATCGGTTCCATTACGGGAAGCTGCATCGGTTCCTTCCTGTTTATTGCCTGCTCGGAGTGGTGGCTGCGTTTCCTGGACAACTCGAATCTCTATATTGGAGATTTCCACCTGACCTTTATGCGCCCCGGATTCCGGAAGGTTGTATTTTCCATCATTATTATGGCGATTGTGCTGTTTTACCGGAAGGGAATCATGGGAGACCGGGAGTTCTCCATAGAGGCAGTCCAGAAATTTTTCCGAAAACGGTTTAAGAAAAAACAGACTGTAGAAGGAGGCTCCTCCCATGAGTAAGGAAAATGTGTTAAAAGTGGAAAATGTAACCATGCAGTTTGGCGGAGTCATCGCTGTGGACAATCTGAACCTGGAAGTGAATAAAGGAGAAATTGTCTCTCTGATCGGCCCCAACGGAGCGGGAAAGACCACGGCCTTCAATGTAATTACAGGAGTATATGCTCCCAGCAACGGAGCTGTTTATTACAAAGGAAATAAAATTATCCAGAACCACCCCCAGGGAAAGATGAAAAAGCTTTACCACGGGGAGAATCCGGTAATGTATACAGGCCATAAGGTGCTTGCGCCCACACCGGATAAGATCACGGCTCTGGGCATTGCCCGTACCTTTCAGAATATCCGTCTTTTCAAAAGCCAGACAGTGTTTGAGAATATTTTGATTGCCAAGCATCTGCGCCGTACCAGCAATGTGTTTACGGCTACTTTCCGGCTGAACGCAAAGGAAGAGGCAAGAATGCGGGCAGAGGCTGAAGAGCTTCTGAAGATTGTGGATCTGACGGATGTAAGGGATGAGCTGGCCACTTCCCTTCCTTATGGAAAGCAGCGCCATCTGGAGATTGCCAGAGCCTTGGCTACCCAGCCGGAGCTTCTGCTTCTGGATGAGCCGGCGGCCGGCATGAATCCCCAGGAAACATTGGAGTTGACGCAGTTCATTGACCGGATCCGCACAGAGTTCGGACTTACGATTTTCATGATTGAGCATCATATGGATTTGGTTATGGAGATCTCAGACCGTATCTACGTACTGGACTTCGGAAAACCCATTGCCGAAGGAACCCCGGAGGAGATTCGGAACAATCCGCGGGTAATCGAAGCTTATCTGGGAGGTGCGCAGGATGAGTAACAACATTCTTGAAATCAAAGATCTGAACGTATCCTATGGAGGAATCAAGGCTGTAAAGGATATCAGCTTTGTGGTCCCCAAGGGAGAGGTGGTAACGCTGATTGGCGCCAACGGAGCAGGAAAGAGCTCCACGCTTCGTTCCATCGTGGGACTGGTGAAGCCCGAGAGCGGAAGCATTCAGTTTAACGGCCAGGAGCTTTCCGGGATGCCCACCGATCAGATTGTAGCCAAGGGCATTACCCTGGTTCCGGAAGGACGCCGGGTGTTCCCGGATATGACAGTGCTGGAAAATCTGAAAATCGGAGCCTATATGCGGAAGGACTCCCTGGAAGAAGATTTAAAATGGGTTCATGATCTGTTCCCGAGACTGAAAGAACGTTCCTGGCAGCTGGCCGGAACCCTGTCAGGCGGTGAGCAGCAGATGCTGGCCATCGGCCGGGCATTGATGTCAAAGCCGGATCTGATTATGATGGATGAGCCGTCCCTGGGACTGGCGCCCCTGATTGTCAAAGGCGTGTTTGATATCATCCGGGAAATCAATCAGCAGGGAGTGACGATTCTTCTGGTAGAACAGAATGCCAACATGGCGCTGCAGGCCGCGAATCTGGGCTATGTCATGGAGACAGGACGCATCACGCTGACGGGAACCGGCGCGGAGCTTCTGGAAAATGAGGAAGTGAAGGCCGCTTATCTCGGAAAAGCGAAGAAATAATTATAGAAATGGATTTACTTTTTCCTGGAAAACATGTATACTAAAGGCGTTTGATTGATTTGAAACGAAACACGGGGAATCCGTCTGCAAAAAAGCAGGCGGGATTTTCCGTGTCAGGAAGCCAATGGAGGGATAACAGGTTATGGTAAAAGCAATTGTGGGAGCAAACTGGGGAGACGAAGGAAAGGGCAAGATTACAGATATGCTCGCTCAGGAGTCTGATATCATCGTCCGTTTTCAGGGCGGAGCGAATGCTGGCCACACCATCGTAAATAATTATGGAAAATTCGCGCTGCACACACTGCCGTCGGGTGTATTTTACAATCACACCACCAGCATCATCGGAAATGGCGTGGCGCTGAATATTCCGGTTCTGTTCCGCGAGATTCAGAGCATTGTGGATCAGGGAGTTCCGAAGCCGAAGATTCTTGTATCCGACCGTGCGCAGATGGTGATGTCCTATCATATCCTGTTTGACCAGTGCGAGGAGGAGCGTCTGGGAGGAAAGTCTTTCGGCTCCACCAAGTCAGGCATTGCGCCGTTTTATTCTGATAAATACGCAAAAATCGGTTTTCAGGTAAGCGAGCTGTTTGCAGATGAGTCCTATCTGCGCGACAAGATCGCCAATGTATGTGTACAGAAAAATGCACTGCTGGAGAATCTGTATCACAAGCCGGCTCTTGACCCGGATAAGCTCTATGAGGAGCTGATGGAGTACAAGGAAATGGTAGCGCCTTACGTGTGCGATGTGTCCAAGTATCTCTGGGACGCTATCCGGGACGGAAAGAATATTCTGCTGGAGGGACAGCTGGGGTCCATGAAGGATCCGGACCACGGTATCTATCCGATGGTAACTTCTTCCTCCACGCTGGCGGCATACGGCGCCATCGGCGCGGGCATTCCGCCTTATGAGATCAAGCAGATCATCGCAGTCTGCAAGGCATACTCCAGTGCAGTAGGCGCAGGCGCTTTTGTAAGCGAGATTTTCGGAGAAGAGGCAGATGAGCTCAGACGCAGAGGCGGCGACGGCGGAGAGTACGGAGCGACCACAGGCCGTCCCAGAAGAATGGGATGGTTTGACTGCGTGGCCTCCAAGTACGGCTGCCGGATTCAGGGAGCTACGGATGTGGCCTTTACGGTTCTGGATGTGCTGGGCTATCTGGATGAGATTCCGGTCTGCGTGGGCTATGAGATCGATGGTCAGGTGACCACAGACTTCCCCACCACCCATCTGCTCGAGAAGGCAAAACCGGTGCTTGAGAAGCTTCCCGGCTGGAAATGCGACATCCGCGGCATCCGCAAATATGAGGATCTGCCGGAGAACTGCCGGAAGTACATCAAGTTCGTAGAGAAGCATATTGAGTGCCCGATCACCATGGTTTCCAACGGACCGGGCCGTGACGATATCATTTACAGAAAATAAGATGGTAGAAATCTATGATCAATGCAGTGATTTTTGATATCGGGAGAGTGCTGACAGGCTACAGCTGGGAGGAGTATCTCCGCAGTCTGGTGCCTGAAGAGAAAGCGTACCGCGCGGTGGAGAATGCGGTTTTCCTGAATCCTGCCTGGGCAGAGCATGACAAGGGGCTGATGACGGAGGAAGAGGAGATTCTGGATTTTGTCTCTGCGGCTCCGGAATATGAAGCGGAAATCCGGAAGGTCTATGAAAATCTGGGGGAATGTATTCAGAAATATTCCTATGCGGTGCCATGGGTACAGCATTTGAAAAATCAGGGCCTCCGGGTGTTTGCCCTTTCAAACTGGCCGAAGCATATCTATGAGCAGCGGGAGGATAAGCTGGATTTTCTTGAACTGATGGACGGCTATATTCTGTCCTACCGGGAGAAGATGACCAAGCCTGATCCGGCTGTGTTTCAGCTTCTGCTGGACCGGTATCAGATCTGCCCTGAGGAAGCTGTTTTTATCGATGATACGCTGGTGAATATCCATGCCGCTGAGAAGCTGGGAATTCATGGAATTCATTTTCAGTCTCTGGAACAGGCGAAGGAAGAACTGGAAAAGCTTGGTATTGCATAATAAATCAGATAAATGAATCAGAGAATTAAGCTGTATTAAATATGAGGCACCTGCGGGTGTAAGATGTGCGGGAGAATCTGTACGCTGTGCCGGAAAGGCATGCGTACAGATTTTTTTTATGTGCGCAGTTTAGCAGCGGCTTCCTCTTGACACACCTAGATTTCCAAGGTATTATTGATACATAGAATACCGAGGTATATAGATATAAAGTCCGGACTGTGCTGTGGAAGTGCACGCCGGACAGAAATGGAGGGACAAAAATCATGGATAAAAAGATGATGGCAGCCAGCACTTCCATGCTCCTTCTGAAACTTCTGGAGGAGGAAGACATGTATGGCTATCAGATGATACGGAAGCTGGAGGAGAGAAGCGATAATGTATTTTCCCTGAAGGAAGGGACCATGTATCCCATTCTTCACGCGCTGGAAGAGGAAGGAGCTGTGGAAAGCTATGAAAAGGCTTCGGAAACCGGGCGGGTACGGAAATACTATCATCTGACCAGGAAGGGAGGACGTCTGCTGAAAAAGAAACGGGAAGAATGGGAGCAGTATGAGCAGGCTGTTCATGCCGTTTTGAAGGGAGGTGTGACATTTGCCTTCTGAGAGCTGCGCAGCGGTAGATAATTTTCTGCGGGATGTGGATGAACAGATTTCTTGTAAGACCGGGCTGGATTCGGTCAACAGAGAACTCCGCGGCCATATCGAGGAGAAAGCGGAGCTTTACATGGAATATGGAGTGGAAGAAAAAGAAGCTTACCGGAGGGCCGTGCGGGATATGGGCGCCCCGGATGTGGTAGGCATGGAGATGAATAAGCACCATCGCCTGCGGACAGCGGTTCCCCTGCTGGCGGTAATTCTGCTGCTGATGGCTGTGGGGGTGACTGGAGAAGTACTGCGGGATGGGATAGAGTGGAGTCTGTATGATATTCTGCGTGAGATTTCAGACAAACGGTATTATCTCTGGGGGCTGCTGGTGCTGTTTGTTGTGATGCGGTTCGGGTACCCGTTTCTGCTGAAGCATACGAAAGGGATTTGTATTCTGTTTCTGGGGATTTGCCTGTTTTTTGGCGGACTGTATGTAACTGTAAAGGTGTTTCCGGGCTGGCTGGACCGGCTTTATATGTCCCAGACGCTTCC
>CALWAV010000142.1 GCA_944375745.1 uncultured Merdimonas sp. | reverse complement strand
GTATCAAATACCCGTCTGGTATCCTCTGTAGAACATACATCAGCCACGACGCCCGCTGCTTTTCCTCCCTTAGCGCGAATACTGTTTACTACCGCATCCAGCTTTTCCTTTCCGCGGGCCGTAAGAACTACAGCAGCGCCTTCCTCAGCGAAAAGCTCTGCCATGGTCTGTCCCATGCCATAACTTGCCCCGGTAATAACAGCCACCTTATCTTTCAGCATATACCGTTCCATTTACATTCCTTCCTCCTGATTACTTATTTACTTTGAATCTCTGTAATTGTAGTGTACTTCCAAAAGCAAAGAACATAAAATACTTATATATTATCAATTTCCATAATTGCAATTTATACTTTTTTATGCTATGCTATCGGCAGGTTAGTTGAAACTCTAAATGCAGTATCAAGATGATAACTATGATTTGATGAAAGACATACTAACAGGAGGCGGTTTGGATGGAACTTCGTGTACTGCAATATTTCCTCGCGGTAGCCCGGGAGCAGAATATTTCCGCGGCAGCTGAATCTCTGCACCTTTCGCAGCCAGCCCTTTCCACCCAGCTGAAAGGGCTGGAAGAGGAACTGGGCAAACAGCTTCTCATCCGTGGCACAAAAGGCTCCCGAAAAGTTCTCTTGACTGAAGAGGGAATGATTCTGAGAAAACGGGCGGAGGAAATCCTGTCCCTGGTAAGAAAAACTGAAAATGAGATTCAGGTATCGGACGACGTGATCTCCGGCGACATCTATATCGGCGCCGGTGAAACAGACTTCATCCGCTTTTTCGCGCGGGCTGCCTGCGGATTAAAAGAAAGATACCCGGACATCCGTTACCACATATCCAGCGGGAATTCTTCCTATGTCATGGAACATCTTGATAAAGGGCTGATTGATTTTGGATTAATCTACGGCGAAGCGGATCATTCCAGATATGAATCTATTCCGCTGCCTTTTAAAGATCGTTTTGGCATATTGATGCGAAAAGATGATCCGCTTGCCGAAAAAGACTTTATACATCCTGAAGAAATGCGTGACAAGCCGCTGATTGTTTCTCATCAGGAACAGGGCGACAACTGGCCTGTCCTTGCCAGAATTAATCCTGACGTGAACAGTCTGCACATCGCCGCCACCTATACTCTGATTTACAATGGCTCTCTGCTTGTGGAAGAGGGACTCGGTTATGCCGTATGCTTTGACAGGCTGATAAATACGGGAGGCGGAAGCACACTGTGCTTCCGCCCCTTTGAACCGGCTATCGAAACCTCGCCGCGGATCGTGTGGAAAAAATACCAGATCTTTTCAAAAGCCGCAGAAAAATACTTAAAGAAACTTAAAGAAGAACTTGGAATCACAGACTCCTATACTTAACGCAGCAAGGGCGGGGATTCAGCCATTTTTGACCGTATTGTCCCTTGGTACACCGACGCTATCTTTTTCCTGAAGAACAATAACTTTAGCCGGAACCGCACTGAATTCTCTCACTGCGCCGCAATCTTTGCCGCCAGCTCTTCAAGGTACATCCACCGCTCCATCTTTTCATCCAGCGCCGCCTGCGTCCGTTCCTTTTCCCCGGAAAGCTCCGTCAGGCGGGCGTATTCGCTGGCATGGAGCTCCATGTCCTTCTCCAGCTCCTCAAGCTTCTCCTCCAGCGCCGCGATATCATCCTCGATGGTCTCGTATTCCTTCTGTTCCTTATAGGTGAATTTCAGCTTCCTTTCACCTTTGTCCCAGGTGGGCTTTCCGCCGGAATTACCCTTTTCCTCTGCCTTTCCATCCGTTTTGTCTACGGCGCTCTTTCCGCCGGAGATGCCGCCCGGCCTTTTTCCGGCACCGATGCTGCCGGGCCCGGAAGCGTCTGCTCCTCCCTGCTCCCGCTTTCTGGCTTCCAGATAATCCGTGTAGCCGCCTTCATACTGGCGGAAATGTCCGTCTCCGTCAAAGGCAAAGATCCAGTCCACCGTATTGTCCAGGAAATATCGGTCATGGGAGACCAGGATCACGATTCCGATAAAAGAATTCAGGTAATCCTCCAGAATGGCCAAGGTCGGAATATCCAGTTCATTGCTGACCTCGTCCATAATCAGCACATTGGGACCGGTCTGCAGAACACTTAAGAGATACAGGCGGCGCTTCTCGCCGCCAGAAAGTTTTCCGATGGGATTGTACTGCATGTCCGGCGTAAACAGGAAGCGCTCCAGCATCTGGGAAGCGGAAATCCGGCCGTCCCGGGTAGGAATATACTCCGCGATATCCTTCACATAATCGATAACTCTCTGGTTCTCGTCCATCTCCGGGATTTCCTGGGCAAAATATCCAAGGCGGATGGTCTCTCCTAGTTCTACGGTTCCACTGTCCGGCTCGACCTTTCCCGCAATCATTTTGAGAAGTGTAGATTTTCCGCAGCCGTTGGGGCCCACAAAAGCTACAGTCTGATTTTTCAGAAAAGTGTAGGAGAAATCATCCACGATTTTCCGGTCTCCGTAGCTTTTGGTGATCCCGTGAAGCTCTACGGTCTTCTTTCCCATGCGGGTCTCCACGGAATCCAGTTCCACAGTCTTGTCAAATTCCGGCGCACGTCCAGCCTTCAGAGCCTCCAGCCGCTCCAGTCTGGCCCTCTGCTTGGTAGTTCTGGCGCGGCAGCCCCGGGCAGCCCAGGAGAGCTCGATGCGCAGGATGCTCTGGCGCTTCCGCTCCGTAGCCAGTTCCATCTCTTCTCTCTGAGCCTTCAGCTCCAGAAAACGGGAATAATTTGCCTCATAGCTGTACAGTTTTCCTCTGCTGATCTCCAGAATCTGGTTTGTCACCTGATCGAGAAAATACCGGTCATGGGTCACAAGAATCACCGTACCCCGGTATCTGCGCAGATAGTTTTCCAGCCAGTTGATCATGGCCTCATCCAGGTGGTTGGTGGGCTCATCCAGAATCAGCACGTCCGAAGGAACCAGTAGGGTCCGCGCCAGAGCGGCCCGTTTCTTCTGGCCGCCGGACAGGCTGCCAAGCTTCGCCCCATGCTCTGTGATGCCAAGGGTATTCAGCATGCTTTTTGCTTCGTTGTCCGCATCCCATTCCTCCTGGCGGATCGCGGAAGCCACATAGGAAAGCACTGTCTCATCCTCCGGAAAATCACTGTTCTGGGAAAGGATCGCCAGCTTCACTCCGTTCTGCCGGACCACCTGTCCTTTATCCGGCTCCTCGTCTCCGGAGATAATCCGAAGCAGGGTTGTCTTTCCCGTGCCGTTGATCCCAATGATTCCCACCTTTTCGCCTTCCTGAATGCCGCAGGAGATATCGTCAAAGATCCATTTATCCCCGTACAGCTTGCTTACATGTTCTATATTTAAAATGTTCATATGTCCAAAAACTCCTCTTCTGTCTGATGCATACTGCGCCGCCTGTCAGCAGATTTTTTACGGCGCGGAACCCATTCTCTTTACAGGCTCATCCGCCGAAGGCCTTCGTCCCGATACTGCAGCAGCCTCTTTTTTAAAGCCTGGTGCTCCGGAAAGTCCAGCTCCGGATCCATCTGCTGAAGCTTTGCGGCTTCTTCGCTGGCTTCCTGCAGAATCCTGGCGTCTGTAAAAATATCCCCGATCTTAAATTCCAAAAGGCCGCTCTGCCGGACACCGAACAGATCGCCCGGACCGCGCAGCTTCAGATCTTCGGACGCAATATAGAAGCCATCGTTGGATTTATTCAGAATCTCCAGACGCTTCCGGGTGTCCTTATTATCCGTACCGCTGATAAAGATACAGTAGGACTGGTATTTTCCGCGGCCCACCCGGCCCCGGAGCTGGTGAAGCTGGGCCAGGCCGAACCGCTCCGCGTTTTCCACCATCATGACGGTGGCATTGGGTACGTTGACCCCCACCTCGATGACAGTGGTAGAGACCAAAATCTGAATTTCTCCTGACGCGAACCGTTCCATAATCTCGTTTTTCTGAGCAGGCTTCATTTTCCCATGAAGATATTCAATAGTAATGGATGGATTCAGGCTTTCTTTCAGCTTCTTTGTGTAATCCACCACGTTTTCTATCTCAATTTCAGGATTTTCCTCCACCATCGGGCAAATCACGTAAGCCTGCCTGCCTGCCGCTGTCTCTTTCTCCAAAAAGCGGTAAGCATTGGGCCGCCAAGACTCATCTACCACACAATTTTTAATAGGAAGACGGTTAGCCGGCATCTCGTCAATCACAGACACATCCAGATCTCCGTAGACAATGATAGCCAGAGTCCGGGGAATCGGCGTAGCGCTCATGACCAGAACGTGGGGATGCTGCCCCTTATCCGCCAGTGTCTCTCTCTGGCGGACACCGAACCGGTGCTGCTCGTCCGTCACCACAAGACCCAGCCGGTGGAAATGAACCTTTTCCTGAATCAGCGCGTGGGTGCCGATGACAAGCTTTGCCTCTCCGCTTTCGATTCTGGCATAAGCCTCCCGCTTTTCCTTCGCTGTCATGGAGCCGGTGAGAAGGACAATTTCCACACTCTCCTCCAGGCTGCAGCCTTCCACCAGCTCCGCCACAGACTGGGCGTGCTGCCTTGCCAGCACTTCGGTGGGAGCCATCAGAGCCCCCTGATAGCCGTTTTCCGCCGCCGCAAGCAGGGCCAGCACTGCCACCACCGTCTTTCCGGATCCCACATCTCCCTGAACCAGCCGGTTCATCACGGTCTCTCCGGAAAGATCCGCCTGAATCTCCTGCCAGACCCGCTGCTGGGCTCCTGTCAGCGCATAGGGCAGGGAACCGATCAGACGCTCCGGCCACGCTCCAGCCCGGATAGGGCATTCATTTTTTTCTCCTTCCGTCTGCTCCTTCATCTGCCGCAGAGCCAGGATAAACAGAAAAAACTCGTCAAAGACCAGCCGCTTCCTGGCAGGCAGAAGAGCTTCCTGGCTGATGGGAAAATGAATGGAATGAACCGCGTAATTGTACTCTGCCAGCTCCTGGTCCACGCGGATATGCTCCGGCAGATACTCTGGCATAAGAGAGGGCTCTTCCAGGACCTGGCGCACTGCCTTTGCAACCGTCTTATTGGATAGTCCGGCCGTCAGCGCATAAATGGGCTGCATGGTCCCCTGAAGCTTTTCGTAATCTCCCGGCGTGTAGATCTCGGGCTGCTCCATCACCAGGCGGCCTTTCTTTTTCTGCACCCTGCCCCGGAAGATATAGGTTCCGCCCGGCAGCAGGCTGTTGCGCAGAAAAGGCATATTGAACCAGCTCAAATGGAGATACGCGCCAAATTCCTCCAGAGTCAGCGTCGTCACCGTCATACGGCTCATTTTTTTCGTGTCCGGCACCCTGTGGACGAAGCCTGCCACTGCCTGCACACGGTCTGCCTCCAGATTGGCAAAGGTCACCGGTTTCTCATAAATATCATAAGTTCTCGGATAATAAGACAAAAGCTCACCCCCGAGATCTCCACCGACACGGTGAAAGAGCGCAGCTGTCTTTTCTCCAACGCCCTTTAAGGCTGTCATTGGGGAAGCTGTATTCATTTCACACTCCTGTGAACAACAATTACTCTACAGATGCCACGTAATAATGGATGGGCTGGCCGCCAAAATGGACTTCCACATCACAGTCCGGATACTTCTCACCCAGAGTTTTTCCCAGGCTCTCCGCATCCTCTTCCTTTACATCAGCGCCGTAGTACAGGCTGATAAGCTCGGAATCCTCATCCACCAGCTCATCGAACATGGCCAGCGTCGTCTCTCTTACGTCTTTTCCCACAGACAGAATCGCGTGATCCCCGATGCCCATGATATCGCCTTCCTTAATCTCCTTGTCATCAATATGGGTATCACGCACTGCATAAGTCACCTGCCCGGTCTTCACGTTTCCGATCTCTTCGGTCATGCGCGCCTCATTTTCCTCCACGGAGGAATCCGGCATGTAGTTAATCATGGCTGTGATGCCCTGGGGAACTGTCTTCGTGGGGATCACGATGATATCCTTATCTTTGGAAAGAGCCTTTGCCTGATTTGCTGCCAAAATGATATTTTTGTTGTTTGGCAGAATGAAGATATGATCCGCATTCACCTGATCAATGGCATTGAGCATGTCCTCCGTGCTGGGATTCATGGTCTGGCCGCCCTCGATCAAGAAATCCACACCAAGTCCTCTGAAAATCTCGCCGATTCCCTCGCCAATGGACACAGAAATAAAGCCCATCTCCTTTCTGGGCTCTTCCTTCTTCGCCTCTGCCTGCTGGGCCGCAATCTTGGAAGCCTCCTTGATCAGCTTCTCTTCGTGCTCTTCCCGCATATTGTCAATCTTCAGGCGGGACAGGGAGCCCAGCTCCAGAGCGCGCTCAATGGCCTGGCCGGGATGATTCGTATGTACATGTACCTTTACGATATCATCATCCGCCACGCAGACGATGGAATCACCGATGGACTCCAGAAATGCCTTGAATGAGCTTTCCGTCTTCGCGTCAAACTTCTGATTCAGCATTATAATAAATTCTGTACAGTAGCCGAACTTGATTTCAGCTTCAGTCTGGGCGCTGACCTTTACAGGAGCGCTTTTTGGCTCTTCGAAGGTATAATCCACCTCTTTTCCGAGGAAAGCGTCATAGGCTCCTTTGAGCACTTCCACAAGGCCTTGTCCGCCGGAATCCACCACTCCCGCTTCCTTCAGAACCGGCAGCAGATCCGGAGTCGTCGCCAGCACGCGCTCAGCCTCCGAAATCACTTCAGAGATCAGCACATCCAGATCGTCCTCCTCCGCAGCCAACTCGGCCGCTTTGTCAGCTGCGCCCCGGGCTACTGTCAAAATAGTTCCCTCTTTCGGTTTCATAACCGCCTTATAAGCTGTCTCCACAGCTTTCTGCATCGCGTTTGACAAAATCTGCGCATCCAGAACCTCATAGCCGCGGATCACCTTTGTAAAGCCGCGCAGAAGCTGAGAAAGAATCACTCCGGAATTTCCGCGGGCTCCTCTCAAAGAGCCGGAGGAAATCGCCTTTGCCACTGTCTCCATGGTCTTTTCTGACAGATTATTTACCTCAGAAGCCGCTGACATGATCGTGAGCGTCATATTTGTACCCGTATCGCCGTCCGGCACAGGAAATACATTCAGTTCATTGATCCATTCCTTTTTCGCTTCCAGGTTCTTGGCTCCGGCCAGGAACATCTTTGTCAGCATTTCTACATCTATTGTTTTCATAACTTCCAAAAACTCCTCCTGCAATTAGTCTATTACCCGCACAC
>CALWAV010000141.1 GCA_944375745.1 uncultured Merdimonas sp. | reverse complement strand
GTTTATCAGCAATAGCTCTAATCTCATCAATCTTTCCCGGAGTACCATACAAGCAGGTTGCCATAATCAGCCTCACATCCTCTGTGCCATTCTGCATTCCAAGCACTACCCAAAGTTCTCCACTTTCCCCGATGGTTTATCGCCTGTCGGATGGAACGTCGGTACAATCTTCTCTACCATCTGTACAATATCATCCGTATTTTCATAGCTTGCCTTTGCCAGCCCTTCCAACTGCTTCAGGAACTTCTCCGTATCAAAGGGAATGGGCTTTCCTATATGAATCAGCTTATTTTCAGTCTTCAGCATTCCTTCTTCCGCCATAAGCTTCTCTTCATACAGTTTTTCTCCCGGACGAAGGCCTACATAGACAATCTTGATATCCTCGTCCGGCTTATACCCGGACAGTTTGATGAGGTTTCTGGCCAGTGTGTCAATCTTGACCGGCTCCCCCATATCCAGCAGGAAGATTTGTCGGCCCCTGGCATAGGTTCCCGCCTGCAGAACAAGGCTGACCGCTTCCGGAATCGTCATAAAATAACGGATAATATCCGGATGCGTAACTGTCACAGGTCCGCCTGCTTCAATCTGCTTTTTAAAGAGCGGGATTACGGAACCGTTGCTTCCCAGCACATTCCCAAACCGGACAGCCACAAACCGGGTTCCCTTCCTGTCCTTGTTTTTTACGCTTCTGATTTGTATAATATTTTTATCTTTTCCTGTTCTTTCCACAGCGATATGATCCATGGGATCGCTGGAAAACTGTCCATCGATATCCTTATCCATATGGGCATGGAGGAAAGGAAGCAAGTCCATTCTTCCCATTCTACTGACAGCGTCCATACTCTGAATGACCATCTCGCAGAGCCGCTTGCTGGCTCCCATAATATTGGTCGGATTTACAGCCTTGTCTGTGCTGATCAGAACGAAGCACTTCGTCCCATGTTTGAGTGCGGCATAAGCTGTTTTATATGTACCCACCACATTATTTTTGATTGCCTCATTGGGACTTGTCTCCATCAGAGGCACGTGCTTATGGGCCGCGGCATGATAGACGATATCCGGATGGTAATGCTCAAATACCCAGTTGATCCTCCGGCTGTCTCTTACAGAACCTATCAGCACCTTTAAATTCAGCTCTGGATGTTTTCTTTTTAATTCCTGTTCAATCTCATAGGCGTTATTTTCGTAAATATCAAAAATGATCAGCTGTTTCGGCTCATGGTCTGCAATCTGCCTGCACAATTCACTTCCGATTGAGCCGCCTCCGCCGGTAACAAGGATTACCTTTCCCTTCAGAGACTGGAAGATCTCTTCCATATTTACTTTGATCGGGTCCCTTCCCAGAAGATCTTCTACAGCGACGGACTTCATTTTGCTCAATGATACATCGCCGTTTGTCAGCTGATAGATCCCCGGCAGAGTCATCAGCTCGCAGTCTGTCTCTTTGCAGATGTTCAGGATATCTCTTTTCTGTTCTGCCGACGCCGAGGGAATCGCGAACAGGATCTGATCGATGTTATATTTTTTAACCGATTCCAGGATACTGTCTCTTCCTCCGGCAATGGGGATGCCTTCTATTACCCTTCCCCATTTATTCGGATTGTCATCAATCACACAGACCGGTTTTGCTTTCGCGTCATCGGAAACCTTCAGTTCCTTCAGGATAATCTGACCGGCGGCTCCGGCTCCGATAATCATTGCGTTGTGAACGGCAGATACATTCTTTTTCCTTTTCGCTCTTTCCAGAGTAATATAACGGAAAGCAAATCTTACAGCTGTCACCAGGCAAAACTGCGCAACTGCTCCAAAGATATAATAGGAAAACGGCATTCTGTGTACAAAAGCAATGATACCGATACACTGGAATAAGGTAGCGATCCCCGATGCCAGCAGAATACGGTTTAATTCACTGAAGCTGGCAAACCGCCATAGGCTGTTATAAAGGCGAAAGGCAAAAAACACCGCCACCGTAAACACCGTATAAATCGGAGCAAACTTCAGAAATGCGGACAAGTACTCTTCCGGGATTCTCGAATATCTCAAATCAAACCGCAGCAGAAGTCCCATAAAGTAGGAGGCATTCATAACCAGCACATCATAAAAAACCAGATACCCGGCGATAATCTCCCAATGCTCCAGCCTTTTTCTCTTCTGAGTTTTACAACTATCCTTTTTCTCTTTCATTACATTGCTCATTTTTTCTACCTCTGTAAAAATCAGGTCCTGTATTTCCTGCATTTTTATCAAATTTTCTCTATAATGAAATCCCTGTGGCAATCTGATTGGCCTACCCTCATGATTTTCACAGCGACACGACTTTCAAAAATTATCTTTTGTCAGACAGATGAACCCCTGTTCCCGTCAGTGCTCACTCTTCCAGATATACCTTCAAAAGTTCCATTGCTTTTTTCCGCTTGCTCTCTGTACATTTTTCCAGATAAAGCAGAATCCCTGCCGATTCCTTTGACAGCTTCCGCTTATCCTCTTTCCCGAAAATGATATAATCCAGCGTTATGCCAAGGCAGCGGGCAATATCGACCATCGTATCCAGGGACATTCCACAGTATCCCCTTTCAATGTCCGCGTAATATTTTTCCGCCCTTCCGATTTTCTTTGCCATTTCATGCCTGGAGATACCGAGCATCTCTCTCTATCTGCGGATTCTCTCTCCGGCCCCGGTTCTGTCGTAAATTTGATCATCCTGTCTCTCAGAAATATTCTTATAATGTCTTTCAGCCATGAGCATCCACTTCCTTTCTGCCTCAGCTGCTCTCGATGTCCTCTTCTTCTCCCCTTGTTTCTGCCTGTATTTTGCAGTGACCGGCCGGTCCGGGCTAAAGCCCGGCCGGCGTATCACTCCCTCCACATGTACAGGAAAATGTATGATTTTTATTTATTCGAAATTTAGATTCTTTTTGCCTTGCGGCCGAATACTACTGCGCCTGCCAGGCAGATTACCGCGCATACTGCAATCCAGGATACGCTGTCTGCTGTCTTTGCAGAAGTTGCGTTTGTTACAATCGCTACCGGAGACAGGTCATTGAAGGTTGCGGTTACAGTTCCGTTTCCTACTGTGCAGGGCACTACCTCCCAGCCGTTATCTCCTTTGTGAAGAACAGTGATGTTCTGTCCAGCTACAACACCGGCTACATTAAAGGTAACTGAGCGCGGGAATCCGCCGGATTTTACGACTACGTCAAAAATCTTCAGGATAGATGCGTTCGGTCCTACTACCTGTGTTGCGTAAGCCTGTGCCTCATTCCGGATTCCTTCGGATACGGAATAGATTGCCAGGGTGTCATCGTTTGTGGTTACGCCTGAAGCGTAAGCTACAGATGTTCCGGAAGCTGCTGAAGATGAAGAAGCTGCCGGAGACGGTGTGGTTGTTGTGGTTGTACTGGATGATGCCTGAGCTGTCAGACCAAGAAGCATGGTCATCATCATGGCAAGAGCCAGTATCTTAGATACTCTTTTCATTGAAAGTTCCCCCTTCCAGTGATACATGTGGATTTTCTATATAAAGCCGTTTCCGGCTCTATACCGGTTCATAAAAAATATTGAGAATTAATTCATAAAGGGCCTGTTCATCCGGATAAAATTCCTCGAAGCCCCCGTCTCCTACCACAGTCTCTCCCTCCAGGGAATAAACCTGATCCCCGGAA
This sequence comes from uncultured Merdimonas sp., assembly GCA_944375745.1. Lineage (GTDB taxonomy): Bacteria > Bacillota > Clostridia > Lachnospirales > Lachnospiraceae > Laedolimicola. The sequence continues at coordinate 10,954 of CALWAV010000141.1, read as the reverse complement.
AAGCTGTAGGACAAGGCTGTCGTAGCCAGGTAATTGACCTCATCCAGGGTAATGTCTGTCACCATGTAATCGGTCAGTGTATTGTAAAGATCCAGCGCAAGGCTCGGATTGGAGACAACCTCTGTCTTTGCCTTCGCCGCCCAGGCCTGCAGATACTGCTTCTGGCGTTCCAGCCGCCTTCCGGCGCTGTTGAAGGAAGATGTATCCCGGTATCTTACATACCAGAATGCGTCCATGCCCTCCAGGTGTACATTTTCGCCTTCCTCGAAATAGAAATTTCCGCTCGGATCTTTCTGCGTCTCCAGCACAGTCACATCCACGCCGCCTACAATATCATTGATCAAAGGAATCGCTTCCATATTGATGGAACAGTATCCGTGAATCGGAATTCCGTAAAACAGCCTGGAGACTGCCTGGACGCTGCGCTCGCAGCTCAGTTCTTTTCCATCTCCGTATCCGTGCTGGAGAGTGATCTGTCTTTTCTCTGTGGCAATGAAATTGCCATCTTCTCCATACATGTCCACGTCAGCCATGGTATTTCTGTTGATGGCTATCACGGAGATTTGTTTCGTATGAGGATTTAAGACTATCAGAAACAGAAGATCCGACTGGCCTCCATCCAAACCGTTTTCTGCCTCTGTGACTTCTCCCATCTTGTCTATGCCCAGCACCAGAAATGTCAGAATATCATCGTTGTAGTCATATATTTTTCCATCATACCGGACCCAGTCGTCCTCCCATTCTTCCATCTGGCCATCCGAGTCTCCCAGTGCTTCCGAAAGCGTGGTTCCATCCTGAACTGCCTGATTGTAAAGACGGCTCTTTCCCATGGCCCGCATGATAAAAAAACCAGAGACCAGAACCACAGCCAGGATCAGGATGACCAGCGCCGCTATGTACAGCTTTTTATGGCGCATGGGCTTTTTGTCCCCTTTTTTTCTGCGGGTCCGGCGGACCTTCTCTTTTTGTCTGTCCTCGTTACTATTGTTCATAAATTAATACTCCCTGTACCAGATACCGCATGTTGTCCTTTCCGCCGATGCAGGTGGAAAGGGTCACAATGTGGTCGTCTGCGGTTACCTCCACATCATCCGCGATGTTCGCTGTCATATCCCGGATTTCAAAAATCTGATCCAGATAACTCTGGAAAATCTCTTTACTACTCAAGTCAAAGCTGTAAAGCAGATGAATATCGCTGTACTCATAAGCCGCAAAGATCTGATAGACAAGGGTTTTCTCCGGCGTGTAGATGTATATATACCGATGATCGTCAAAGAACTGCCGGTCACGGTACTCATGCAGGGAGCCAAACATAGAATCATCCCGCATGTTATGTCCATAGATGACTGTATTCGGATCAGAGAAGTCTGCCGCGTTGATAGGATCCACATAGATGCACCCCGGATATCCGCTGCTTCCGTCCAGATTTCTGTTCAGGTAATAGGATTCCTCTGTGGGATGGCGGACCATCGGATAATCCACCAGCGTGCCCGGCACATAAATCCAGGCAAAAATGTCTTCATTCACCTCTGAGGTCAGCTGTTCAAAATCAATATCCTTTTCCGGAATTGCCGCGTCCTCCGGCAGCGGATCAAACTGGGACTCCTCTTCCGGCTCTTCGGTTTCCACAGTCTCCTGAGGTTCCTCCTCCGCAGGCTGGGATGCCTCTGTCTCTGCCTGCAGAGCCTCCAGCTCCTTCTCTGCATTCCGTTTATTCAGAATATTTCTCACTTCCAAAACAGCCAGTACCAGAAAAACGATGAAAAAGACTCCCGCAAATATGGCATAGAGCTTTGTTCTCTTTCTGTTCTTCTTTCCTTTTTGATTTGTGTTTTTTCCGTTCAGGTTCTCTGAATTTTTGCTCATATTCATCACAATCCTGTTCTTTTAAAGGGAAGCCTCCGGGCTGTCACTCCTCTTCTTCCTCTCCATAATAGTTGCCGTAATATTTTCCATAGTACTTTCCGTAATACTTGCCGTAGTAACTCTTTCCGGAAAGGTCTACCTTATTCAGCACACAGCCAAGGATCCGGGTATCCGCAGCCTTCAGCTGCTCTATCATCCTGCGGGCAAAACGGTAGCTGATCGCCCCCGCCTCCAGCACCATAATGATCCCATCGCAGCTTTTAGCCGCTACCACTGCGTCGATGACGCTTCCTACCGGAGGTGTGTCTACAATGATAATGTCAAAGGCTTTTCTGGCCTCCTCCACCACATCCAGAAATTTCCGGCTTCCCAGAAGCTCACTGGGGTTAGGCGGCACCGGCCCTGCAAAGACCATGTAAAAATTTTTAACGTCTGTGGCGCAGAGCACATCCTCAAAACTCTTCTGGCCTGCCAGACAGTTCGTCAGGCCGTACCGGATCCGCCCTCTCTTATACCGGGATCTCATGACTGACTTCCGGAGATCCGCGTCCAGCAGCAGCGTCTTCTTGCCTGCCTGGGCAAAGGACTGGGCAAGCTCGAAGCTCACGCTGGATTTTCCCTCATTCGGCGTGGCGGAGGTCACGGCTATGACCTGAATATCCCCGCCGGAAAACTCAATGTTTGTCCTCAGTGTCTTAAAGGCCTCTTTGGCTCGAAAATCCATTTCAATTTGTTTGATTTCAAATTCCTGCATCTTACTTCTCCCCTGCCGCGCTTGCAGTCTTGACTTCCGCCGCCGGTTCCCTTACGGTACTTACCTTCAGCCGTTTGATTACCGGGACCGGCTCATTCCTTGCTGCTTTCTTCTTTTTTTTCTTCTTCTTTGTACTTTTTTCTCCCTGAAGCATCGGAATCAGAGCCAGCGTACTTAAGCCCAGATATTTTTCCACATCCTCTGAAGACTTGATAGTATCATCCAGCAGATAGCGGATGATAATGACCGCGGCGCAGGCCACCAGTCCCAGAGCTGCCCCAATGGCTGTCCATCTTACAATCGACGGCTCCGAAGGCTGTGAAGGAAGGTTGGCGGTATCCACCACATTGACCGCCTCCACGTCTGTCACTTCTTTGATATGGTCTGAGGCAATCTCCCGGATGCTGTCCGCAATCTCCTGAGCGCGGGCCGGGTTCGGATCCTTCACGGTAATGTACACAATTCGTGTATCCGCAGCATTTTCCACGTTTACCCGCTCCCTCAGCTGGTTATAGCTGTCTGAAAGACCGCATTCTTCAATCACAGCCTCCAATACGGAACGGCAGGTGATCAGCTCTTCATAGTCCTTGGTCAGCTGGGTAGCCAGCTGGGTGTCACTATAGGACAGCGTACTGTTGTCCGAGCTGCTTAAGATATACACACCTGTGGTCGATTCGTACTGCGGCGTAATCGCAAACGTACTCACGGCAAATCCCAGTGCTCCGGCGACTACTGTACACAGAGCCAGCAGCCACAGCTTATGAAGGAGCAGACTGAACACTTCAAGCAAATCAATTTCCAATACTTCGTCTTCTCTTTGTTTCTCCATCTTCTTACTTTTCCTCGTCTCATTTATTCCTGAATTAGTCTGAAAGCATTGCTGTATGTAATCTTTTCCGCATAATCGGAACCATACTTTCTATACAAGTAAGCCGCACACTTTTTTATGTTAGGCGCCCGGCGCTGGCAGTCATGGGCATCGGTAGCCGCGTAATCCACCAGCTGCTCTTTCAAAAGCCGGTGAGTAAACTTTTTTACCTGAGCCCCCTGTCCTCCCATGATACCGGAGGCATTTACCTGAATTTCCGCGTCCAGCCGTTTCAGATCCTCTGCATATTCCCAATGCTCCAGGAGGCATTTATACCGCTCCGCATGGGCAATGACCGGAATGTAATCCATTCCCCGCAGACTGTCCACTGCGTTGCGGATATAAACAAAAGAATCTGTAGGTGAAAACTCGACCAGCACTCTGTCTGTTCCATTCAATGTCAAAATCGTTCCCGCATCCAGTACTTCCTCCATTCCCTCAAAACAGTAAATCTCGTTTCCGGGATGAAACGTAACAGGAATATCTTTTTCATCGGCCGCTTCCTGAAGGGAACGCATTCTCTCCAGAATCGTATGTACGCCTGCATTGTGCCTCCCCTTTTTATAATGGGGCGTCACGATCATGTCAGAAATTCCTTCCTCCGCAGCCGTCTCCAGCATAGACAGACTTTCTTCCATGCTCCCTGAGCCGTCATCGACGCCAGGCAGAACATGGCAGTGAATATCTATAAAACAGTCCATATTTTCTTCATCCTTTTTATGACATAATTCACATTATGTCCTGAAAATCACCACATACGTTTCAAACGTAATGGATGATACCATATAATCGAACTCTTTTCAAGTTCTACTTCAAAGCAAATTTCCCCATTTCGACATTTTTTGTATCTAATATTTGTATTAATCACCTTTAATGTGGTAATACAGAGAATTTCTATGTGAAATATGTAAAATAATTCCGCTTAAAATATGTCTTTTTACGACATAATGTGAATTATGTCCTGAAGCCCGGAAAATACAGAAGATTCTGCTGTTATTTGGACTAATTCTGCTATTTCTGTTCCTGGGGAATCAAAAGCCCCAGTTCCAGCTGCTTCTGCCAGACTCCCGCTCCGCTGATCATGGTATATCTTCTTGTGGTTTCCACGTTGCTGTGTCCCAGATAATCTGCAAGACGGACCAGATCCTTCTCCTTTTCATAGAAACAACAGGCGAAAAGATGCCTCAGATTATGAGGAAATACCTTGCTTTCCGGTATGCCTGCCGTCTGGCAGAGGCCTTTCATTTCTGCCCAGACATTTCTCCGATCCACAGGGTAGCCGGTCCGGGTAATAAAAATGCAGCCATTTGTACGCCCCTCCTTCCTGCAGTAAGCTTTCAAAAGCTCTGTCAGAGAACTGGTCAGAAAAATCATTCTTTCCTTTCCCTTGGATCTGACATGGACGATTCCCGTCTCCAGGGCTTCTACCGTGATATACTGCAGTTCACTGATCCGGATGCCAGTGGTGCCAATGGTCTGCATAATACAGCTCAGGCGGTATTTTCCCTTTTGCAGGGCTGTATTTATCAAGGTCTGATATTCCTCCCGGCTCAGCTCCAGACTGTCCGAGCGGAAGATCTGCCTTTGCACGCGGCAAGAACGCACGCAGCACTCATTTTTCCGATAGTAGTCTGAAAAATTCACAAAAAAAGAAGACCCGAACGAATCGGATCTTCTTTCTGATTTTTTCCAAAAATTTGCTGTTTAATTACTGATTTTCTTTTAAATCCTTGATGCTGAAGCTGTAGCGGCCCATCTTATCTTTTCCAAGGCACACTACCTTCACCACATCACCGAGGGTCAGCACATCCTCTACCCGGTTGATACGGTGCTTTGCGATCTTGGAGATATGAACCATGCCTTCCTTGCCGGGAGCAAACTCCAGGAACGCGCCGAACTCTTTGATGCTGACTACCTTTCCGGTCAGAACCATGCCTTCCTCAAAGTCAGTCACAATGGTCTGAATCAGCTGTACTGCCTTGTCCATGGCAGCCTTGTCGGTTCCGCAGATGGATACGGCTCCGTCATCATCGATGTCGATCTTTACGCCGGTCTGCTCAATGATGGCATTGATGGTCTTTCCTCTCTGTCCAACCACATCGCCGATCTTCTGAGGATCGATCTGGATCTGCACAATCTTCGGAGCATAGGGGCCGACTTCCGGTCTCGGCTCGGAGATGCAGGGCTTCATACAGGTATCCATGATGAAGAGACGGGCCTCACGGCAGCGGGCGATAGCGCCCTCTACGATGGGACGGGTCAGTCCGTGAATCTTGATATCCATCTGGATGGCTGTAATTCCTTCTGTGGTTCCTGTTACCTTGAAGTCCATATCGCCGAAGAAGTCTTCCAGACCCTGAATATCGGTCAGAAGAACGAAATCGTCATCTGTCTCGCCTGTCACCAGACCGCAGGAGATACCGGCCACCATCTTCTTGATGGGCACGCCTGCAGCCATCAGAGACATGCAGGAAGCACAGGTAGAGGCCATGGATGTGGAACCATTGGACTCGAAGGTCTCGGATACGGTACGGATCGCATAGGGGAACTCTTCCTCAGAAGGCAGCACCGGAAGGAGGGCGCGCTCTGCCAGAGCTCCGTGGCCAATCTCACGGCGTCCCGGTCCGCGGCTGGGCTTTGTCTCGCCTACGGAATAGCTCGGGAAGTTGTAATGGTGCATATAACGCTTGCTTGTCTCATTTTCATCCAAGCCGTCCAGACGCTGGGCGTCAGACAGGGGAGCCAGCGTACAGATATTGCAGATCTGAGTCTGGCCTCTGGTGAACATGGCAGAACCATGTACACGCGGAATGATGTCCACCTCTGCGGACAGCGGACGGATCTGAGTCATCTCACGGCCGTCCGGACGCTTGTGATCCTTCAGAATCATCTTGCGGACTGTCTTCTTCTGATACTGATATACAGCCTCTCCCAGAACCTCAAGCCACTCTTCCTTATCAGCGAAAGCTTCCTCCAGGCGCTCGGTAATCTGGCGAATATTCTCCTCACGCACCTGCTTCTCATCGGTGAAGACTGCCTTCTCCATCTCTTCCGGAGGAACGATTTCCTTAATCGCCTCAAACAGCTCGTCCGGCACAGCGCAGCTGGTGTAGCTGTGCTTTTCCTTGCCGCACTCTGCCACAATCTTGTCGATAAATGCGATAACCTGCTGGTTTACCTCATGAGCCTTGTAAATAGCCTCGATCATCTTTGCCTCGGGAATCTCATTGGCTCCGGCCTCAATCATAATCACCTTTTCTCTGGTGGAGGCTACAGTCAGCTTCAGGTCAGATACCTTGTACTGAGCCTGTCCCGGGTTTACGATGAACTCTCCATCGATCATACCAATCTGAGTCATGGCGCAGGGTCCCGCGAAGGGGATATCGGAAATGGCTGTGGCAATGGCGGAACCGAGCATGGCTGTCAGCTCCGGGCTGCACTCCGGATCTACGGACAGAACCAGATTGTCCAGGGTTACATCATTGCGGTAATCCTTCGGAAACAGCGGGCGCATGGGCCGGTCAATGACACGGGCCGTCAAAACCGCGTTCTCAGATGCTTTTCCCTCTCTTTTGTTAAAACCGCCCGGGATCTTTCCCACGGCATACATTTTTTCTTCATACTCCACGCTTAAGGGGAAGAAATCAATTCCGTCACGGGGCTTGTCTGACGCAGTCGCCGTGGAAAGCACGGTGGTATCGCCATAATGCATGAAAGCCGCTCCGTTTGCCTGCTTGGCCACTCTTCCTACATCTACGGTCAGAGTTCTGCCTGCCAGCTCCATAGAAAAACTCTTGTACATTCTTTTTCTCCTTTACAAATTCGCAATTTGCAGTAACTGCTGGTGTAGGAGAAACCGAAACTACTGATCCGCGCACGTCCGCGCATGCGTGCATCAGTGGTCTCGGAACATTTCTCCTACGGGGTTTACGGGTTGCATGGCCTGCCGGGGAAGCAGCGCCGGTTTCTTCTGACGCAAAACAGGGCGAAAGAATCCTCTCGAATTCCTCCGCCCATATGAAGCTTTATTTTCTGAGTCCCAGTCTCTCGATCAGGCTGCGGTATCTTTCGATATCCATCTTCTTCAGATAAGCAAGCATATTACGTCTCTGTCCAACCATCTTCAGCAGACCACGTCTGGAATGATGATCCTTCGGGTTGTTCTTCAGATGCTCTGTGAGCTCCTGGATCCGTGCGGTCAGGATAGCTACCTGTACCTCCGGTGAACCTGTGTCTCCCGGCTTAAGACCGTACTCTGCGATGATTGCCTGCTTCTTTTCCTTTGCGATCATGATAATTCCTCCTTTTTTTCTATACGCCGTATATTAAGCAATGGCCGGAGTGTCCGATTACTGAATACCGGCAAATCTCATACCGTTACACTTTACCACATGGACAATGCCGTGTCAAGATTCTTCCTTCGTTTTCCATTCGGTTTTTCTCTCTGTTTTTCCCAGTTTTACTGTCCTGTAAAAATCCGCGCAATCGGGGAATCTGCCGGAAGAATCAGGGTCTTGTCATCGCTTCCCTGAAGACTCTCTCTGGCAGCGTCCAGGCTGCGGACAAAGGAATAAAATTCACTGCGGCTCTCATCCGCATAAGCATCTGAAAGAATCCGCATATACTCAGCCTCTCCTTCCGCTCTCAACTGCTCCGCCTGGGCATTGGCCTCCGAAAGCATAATGGACACTTCCTTATCGGTGGTGTTCCGGATAATCTGCGCCTGGGATTCGCCCTCTGCCGTATACTGGGCCGCGATATTTTCCCTCTCGGAAATCATCCGGGTATAGACCGCCTGCTTATTGTCGTCCGGTAAATCCAGCTTCTTCACTTCCACCGCCAGAATATCGATTCCATACTGCTCATAATCTCCCAGCTGCTCCATAATCTCGTCCGTCAGGGATTTGATCTGCACCTCTTCCGTGGTCTCCTCCAGCACCAGATCGTTGGACTGCACGTCTGTCTCCGCCTCCGCCGCGGTAACAGTCATCTTGCCGTCACGGCTCTTGATAATCTCGTCCTGGGTCATGCTGGAAACCGTATTTTTGGTGGCATTATAAACCAGGGCGTTGATACGGTTTTCGGCGTTGTAGATGGAGTTTGCCAAAGTCTGGGTGAATGTCAGGGGATCCGTCACCCGCCAGAGCACATAGCTGTCCACAATCATGGATTTTTTATCGGAGGTAATCACATCCGAAGCCGGAAGATCATAAAGCAGGATCTCCTTCGGCACAGTGTCCGTCGTTTGAATAAAAGGAAGCTTGAAGGACAGGCCGGAGGTGCTGACTACTCTCTGCACCCTTCCAAACTGGCGGATCAGCTTGTACTCATTTTCCCTGCACACCACCAGGCTGTTTCCCAGAAGAAACAGAACCAGCAGCACGATAACATATTTCAGAAATCCCAGTGTTCTTTTTTTACTGCCCATTTTCTGTCACCTCCGTCGTCCCTGTGCCTGTATTCCCGCTTTCCGTGCTTCCCGCGCCGGAAAAGGGCTCCAGAGGAAGAAGCTGCTGCACCTGGCTTCCGTCTCCTCCCTCAATGATTACCTTCATATCAGGAAGCACATCTTCCATGGCTTCATAAAACATTCTCTGTCTCGTGATCGCGGGATATTTTACATATTCCTCATACATGGAATTAAAACGGGCCGCCTGGCCTTCCGCCTCGTTGATGCGGCTTTCTTTTTCCGCCTCCGCGTCCTGCAGAATCCTGTCTGCCTCCGCTTCTGCTTGGGGAATCTGCTCATTACGGTATTTATTCGCATTGTTCAGGGCTGTATCCTTGCCCTGCTTGGCTGTCTCCACCGCTTTAAAGGCTTCTATGACTTCCGTGGTGGGCGGCTGGGCATCCTGGATGGTAATGCTCACCAGCTGAATGCCGATATCATAGGCCTCCAGCTTTTCCATGATCATATCCCGGATATTGGCCTGAATCTCATTTTTGCCCGTGGTCAGCACTGCGTCCACTGTGTAGGAGCCAATGGTAGTCCGGATACAGTTCTGCGCAATATTATCCAGTACACGAACCGGATCTTCAGAGGCATACAGTGCCTTGACCGGGTCGGAAATCCGGTACTCCGCGTAAAAATCCACCCGGATAAAATTGTAATCCGAGGTGATCATCATGGCGTCCTCCGTGTACTGCAGCTCATCATCATAGCCCACGGACAGGCCCTGAATGGTGGTATTGACCTTCGTCACGGTCTGAACCAGAGGAATTTTAAAATGCAGTCCCGGCTCCGTCACGGCCTTGGGCGTGCCGAAGGTGCAGACCACCGCCTGCTCCTCCTCCTGAATCGTATACCAGCAGGAGCTGGCCAGAAAAACCGCCAGCAGCACAAGCACAGCACCCAGAAAGACTTTCTTTGCGTATTTGAGACCTGTGCCTCTTTTCCCGCGGTTCTGCTGAGGCTGCTCTCCCTCTCCGCCGGGCGGTACTTCCCTGTAGTTCTTTCCAAAGTTAAACTGGAACATATCTCCCCTCCTTATATATAGTACATCCATTGTATCATATCTGCTGTCATAGGGAAATGGGAAAAAAGAGCAGCGCGGACCCTTCTGTTTTCTATGTTCCGGGCAAAAAAATCCGGGCCGCGGCGGGAAAAATCTGGTTTTTCCTGCCGCGGCCCGGACGTATCTCTGCCTCTAAAGATTAATCGTTGATAATTCTTGCCGCACTGACCGGAGTTCTGTAATACATATTGGAAATGATGATTCCGGTACGGGAATTGCTGGCATGCACCACTTGGCCGTTTCCGATATACATGGCCACATGATTGATGCTCTTTCCGCTTCCATAGAATATCAGGTCTCCAGGTTTTACCTCGCTGACACTGATCTTCGTGCCGCAGTTTGCCTGAGCTCTGGAAGAATGGGGAAGAGAAATTCCGTAGTTGCGGTAAACCGCCAGCGTAAAGCCGGAGCAGTCCGCTCCATTGGTCAGGCTGGTTCCTCCCCAGACGTACCGGTTGCCCACATACTGCTTCGCGAATTCGCATATTGCGATACGCACATCTGTAACACCTTCGCCATACAGAGCCTCTGTAATCGTAAGCGCTGTATCCAGCTCATCTGTCACATCCACATATTCAGCAGCCACATAGCCTTCTTCTCCGTCAATGTCTACCTTTACCCAGTCCCCCATATCTTCAAGCACCGTCAGCTCTTCTCCATTGGGTACCATGGTCCAGAAATCAGCCTCTGTACTGGGCTCCATACGCACATACAGGGAATCGGTAGTTACCTTTGCCACTGTCTGTCCCAGCTGGAACGCAAGGTCAATAGCTTCCTGGCCGGTATACAGATACTCTGCTTTTACATATCCCTCCACTTCTCCGGACTGGATATGCGCCCACTCGCCTTCATATCCCAGAATCTCACAGGCTGCGTTTTTCCGAAGCTTTCCTACCAGAGAGCTGCTCTCGTCTGCCGCCTCGCGGATATTCAGATTATCATCTACCTTTG
>CALWAV010000140.1 GCA_944375745.1 uncultured Merdimonas sp. | reverse complement strand
GCGCTGGCAGAGGCGCTGGTTGAGAACCAGTCCTTGAGCTTCCTGAATCCGGACGCGGAAGGAAAGACAGACGCGGTATCGGGAGTGAGCATTTCCGTAAACGGGTTTATCAGCCTGGCAGCCCAGTGTCTGGAGCAGGCAGCCGGAATCGAAGAGCCTGCGGCAGAACCGCTTGTTCTGGCTGACGGAACTTATGAAGCCAAGGCGTCTGAGCCGTCCAACGGCTATACCGATCAGGTAACCATTACCGTGACAGACGGAAAGATTACAGAAGTGAAATGGGATGGAGTGGCAGAGGACGGCTCCTTAAAGAGCGTAATGTCCTAAAACGGCGCGTATGTGATGACAGAGGACGGTCCCACCTGGGCAGAGCAGTCCAAGGCGCTGGCAGAGGCGCTGGTTGAGAACCAGTCCTTGAGCTTCCTGAATCCGGACGCGGAAGGAAAGACAGACGCGGTATCGGGAGTGAGCATTTCCGTAAACGGCTTTATCAGCCTGGCGCAGCAGTGTATCGATCAGGCAGCTGGAATCGAGAGCACAGCAGAGACAGAGGAAAATACGGCGGAGGCTGGTGAGAGCGCGGAGGCAGCAGGAGAGGATGCGGCAGCTTCTCAGAACGGCACTCAGGTAGACAGCGTGTCCGGAGCCACCAGATCTTCTACAGCGGCTGTGACCGGAATCAATGACGCATACAATTTTGTACAGACAGTGAAATAAGGAAACGGGGGATTCGGTATGAAACTAAAGTATCCGGCAGAAGCCTTTGCCCTGGGGAGCGTGCTATTCTCAGCGGGCATGAGGGAAGCCTTTGCAGCCGGAATCCTTGTGATTTTGTCTGTGGTGTTTGCGGAACTGCTGAAGAACCTTCTGGAGAAAGCGCTTCCGGACTGGAGCTTCCGGCTGTGCGTTTATATTGCGTCCGGAGCAGTGTGCTCCTCGGTATTCCTGGTTGGATTCGCGGCTTTGGGAACCCGGCTTGATACGGGCGTCTGGATTCTGACCTTTATTGTGGGCCTTCTGTGCGCCCACCAGGCCCTGCGCGGCAGTATTGAGGCAGAGTATGGAGAGCTTCTGTGGGAATCCGCCATTGCCTGGGGATTCTGGATTCTTCTGGCCCTTGTTCGTGAATTTGCGGCGGGCGGCCAGATTTTCGGAAACACAGTTCTGAAAGCAGGCTTTCAGTCATCGGCTTTCGGGGAGGCCGGTTTTGCCTTCCTGGCGGCGGGACTTGTTCTGGCATTTACAAACGGAGTTCTGAAGAAGGAGTGCAGGGAACAGAACAGCCTGTTTGCGGTTATTCCGGCTGTCTTCGTGCTGCATCCTTTTACAACAAGGATTTTCGGGCAGACTGCGGGACTGATCGTGACGATTCTGGTGCCTGCGGCCCTGTTCCTGTCAGTCAAGCAGACCCTGAAATTTTCCCGGGTAAGCAGAGCTTACCGGGGGCTGCCGGTGGACATGCTGTCCGCCGGGATTATCTATATGATTCTGAGTATTTATTAAAAGCGGTTCTGGAGTAAAAGCAATGATTAGAGAAGCGGCAGTGGGAAACCTGAGAGAAGCGCTGGGGGCTCAGGAAAGAGGAGCGGAGCGCATCGAGCTCTGTGAAAACCTGGCGGAGGAGGGAACCACGCCTTCTTACGGCACAATCAAAATATGCAGAGAGCTTCTGAGAATTCCGATTGTGGTGATGATACGCCCCAGAGGAGGAAGCTTTGTGTACGATGAGGCGGAATTTCAGGTGATGCTGGAGGATATCCGCATCTGCCGTGAACTGGGCGTGGATGGCATTTCCACGGGAATCCTGCGAGAGGATCACCGGGTGGATTTTGAGAAAATGAAAAGGATTGCGGAGTGCAGGGGCAACCTGAAGGTGACCTTCCACAAGGCCATTGATGAGACGCCGGACTACGCGGAGGCAGTCCGAAGCCTGGCGGAACAGGGGCTGATTGACCGTGTCCTGACCTCGGGCAAGAAGGAGACGGCCTTTGAGGGAATCGAAAAAATCCGGGAGCTTCAGGATATAGAAAATCTGGAAGTGGTAGCGGCCGGCAGGATTACAAAGGATAATCTGGCAGAGCTGGCCGGACAGCTCCGGGTGTCTTCTTTCCATGGAAAGAAAATCGTATAGAATTAGTAAGAATATGAAAAGCGCCGGCGCAGAAGGGAGCGAGAAACATTCCTTTCTGCGCCGGCGTTTTCTGTCTGGCGCTCTGCCGGCAGCCAGCGGGGTTCTTTCTTCTTTCGGCGCTTTTTCAGCCCTGAGCTTAATCGGTAAGCTCGGCGGAGAAAGTTTCCTCCAGTCCATCGCTGAAATGCAGGGTTCCGTCTTCGGTGATAAAAGCGGCATAGGTATCCGGCAGGCTCTCGATCAGCTCAAGGCCCTTGTCCAGGCCCAGAGCAAAGCAGGAGGTGCTGAGGCCGTCTCCGTCCACAGAGAGATCAGAGATGATGGTCACAGAAACCAGCCCGTTGTCGTAGGGATATCCGGTTTTCGGGTTCAGGATATGATGGTACAGGGCGCCGTCCTTTTCAAAATACCGTTCGTAGATTCCCGAGGAAACCACGGATTTCCCATCAATTTTCACGATGGCAGCCGTCTCGCTCCGGTCCGCGAAGGGGCGCTGGATTCCGATGCGGAAGGGAGCCCTGTCCGGACGGACGCCCACGCAGAGAATATTCCCGCCCAGGTCGATGATGGCGCTTTCCACGCCTTCAGATACCAGGTAATCCTTGATCCGGTCCGCAATATAGCCCTTGGCGATGGCGCCCAGATCCAGCTGCATGCCCTCCATGCCGAAACGGAGACGGTTTCCCTCCAGTTCTACCTGGCGGTAGTCTACCAGCTCCAGGGCCCGGGCCAGCTCCTGCTCATCCGGAATCAGGGCGGTGCCTGATGCAAAATCCCAGAGAGAGGAAACAGGGCCGATGGAGATATCAAAGGCTCCTTCGGACAGTTCACTGTAATAAAGGCCCTGCCGGATCAGATCTGCCAGGGAATCTGACAGAATAAAGGTGCCGTCCTCCTGGGGAAGCGTGCCTGCGTTGAGCTGGTAGAGTTCGCTCTCCGGCAGCGTGCGGCTGAAGATATGTTCATATTCGTCGCAGAGCGCCATAGCTCCGTCCAGAATCTCCTGCTCCTGGGAGTCGTAAATGGTAATGGTTACAACAGTATTCAGTTTGAAGGCTGTGGCTGTAATGGGATCGGACTGCTGCTGGCGGGTCTGCCGGGAATAAAAGAAGGCAAAGACCGCAAGAACCGCAGCTGCCAGAACCGCAAAGCCAGCGATGGATATGGCGGATTTTTTCAATCGGGTCATAAATGTTCCTTTCTGCTGCCAGCCGGATGCTCCGCTGTATGCAGCGGGGTATTTGATTTGTCGTAATAGAATTCGGTCCACAGTCCCTTGAACGAAGAACAGGGCAGATAGGGGTGCCGCTCTCCTGTCAGTTCCCCGTTTTTCAGGGCCTCAGCGTCCTTCAGATTGTATTCGATATATTCAGGACCGATGGGATATTCGTGATGGCAGGGAAGAATGGTCTTTACTCTGTCTTTCAGCTCAAGCAGCTTCTTCTGGCTTTCGATATACAGATCCAGACTTCTCCAGTCCCCGAACATGTAAATAGGTCCGGGCTTCTGGACAGAGTCGCCGGATAGCAGCAGTCCCTTATCTTCATCGAAAAAGGCCGTGCTTCCCAGGGTGTGCCCCGGAATCTCAATGGTCCGCAGACAATAGCCGCCGCACTGAAAGACATCACCCTCTGAAAGGGGCTCCAGCCGGATGGTCTTGTCTTTGACCAGATGCCAGTCTGCCCGGTGCAGGCGGCATGTGCCGAAATCCGAAAGGCCTCCGGTGTGGTCCATATCTCCATGGGTCATAATCACCTCTACCGGCAGATTTGTAATCTGTCTTACTGCCTCATATACATGGCTGTCCTCAAAGCCGGTATCGATAAGAAGGGCCTTGTCTTCGCCGGTAATCAGAAACTGTCTGACCCGCTCATCATCCAGAATATAAAAATTTTCCATAAATAAAGTGGTCTTTATCATAAATCCGGTTCTCCTTCCGGTTTCTAATTATATCTTTCCCCGGTGCTGTCTGCAATAAGAATTTACCTGCCGGTACCGCGCCAGTACAGGCAGCAGTAAGAATTTACTTGCCAGTACAGGCGGCTCCATGTAAAATACAGGGAGAATAGGGCTGCGTCTGGCAGTTCAGGAGAATGGAGCCGGACGGTCATTCAGAGAGGGGTTTTTAAATGAAAATGAAAAGGAAAAAGACAAAGACACAGATAGCTGCCTGCGCGGCGGCCATTGGCCTGGCTCTGGCAGGCTGCGGCGGCGCGGGAGGACAGCAGGAGGCGGCATTGTCACAGGACGTACAGCCTGCCGGAGAAGAGGCTGCGCCGGTCCAGGATACACCGGTTTCACAGGAAGGTACAGAGCCGGAGCAGAACACGCAGGCGGCAGGTGAGCAGGCTCTGCCTGCAGAGGAAAACCAGGCATCCGGAGAGCAGGCGGCGGCAGAGACGGCCGGCGGAACGGACAGAGACGGCGCTTTTGCCCTGGCCCTGGAAAATGCGGGCGTACCGGAAGAAGACGCTCACAACGTAAAAGTGGAACAGGACAGAGAACATGACATTTCCATCTGGCAGGTGGAATTTGAGACGGACTACGGCGATTACGATTATGAGATATCCATCGAGGACGGCAGAATTATCGGGGCCGATTATGAGGTGGATGAAGAGTGGCTGGACTCCCTTGGAGGCGCGCCGGCGGATGAGGAAAAAGCAAAGAGCATTGCGGCTGAAAAGGCAGGCGGTGCTCTCGCAGAGGAGGTGCAGATCCGGCAGGAAAGCGATGACGGACGCATCCGGTTCGAGGGTGAGCTGTACTGGAATGGAATCAAGTATGAGTTTGAGCTGGACGCCCAGACCGGGATTATATTTGACTGGAATGCGGATATGAGAGAGGAGAGATGAATTCCTACTCCCCTATCAGTACCTTGATAAACAGAACAGCCAGCACAATCAGAATTACCGGTTTTACAATACGTGTTCCGTTCTTGACTACCATGCCCGCTCCCAGGTAATGGCCTGCGATGCAGAAAAGGGCAGCAGGCAGTCCAAGCGGGAAGAAAACCTTGCCGTTCAGAATAAAGACCACAAGAGCGCCGATATTGGAAGCCAGGTTGACTGCCTTGGTGTTTGCGGAAGCTGTCAGCAGATCGAGCTTTGCGAGACTTGTATATAAAAGAATCAGGAACGTGCCTGTGCCGGGACCGTAAAAGCCGTCGTAGACGCCCACCACAAAGGAGACCGGCATGCAGATCAGAAAGGTGTTCCGGCGGGACAGGGTTTTCTGTTCTGCCTGATTCAGATCCTTTTTCCGCAGCACGTAGTAGGCCACAATGGGAAGCACGGGCAGCAGCATATACTGAATCAGTTTTTCGCTGGCAAGGAGCGCAAGGGAAGAACCTGCTCCGGATCCGATCAGCGAGCAGACCACGCAGGCGCCGGCCAGGGGCAGATCCATGTATTTGAAAAGGCGGGCCGCTGAGATTGTGGTTCCCAGGGATGAGGAAAGCTTATTGGTGGCGATGGCCACGTGGGGAGGAATTCCGGCGAAAAGATAGGCGGGCAGAGAGATCAGGCCTCCGCCTCCGCCGATGGAATCCACCAGGCCTGCCAGAAATACCAGGGGACATACAATGAGAAGCATATGTAATGAGACTTCCATGAGAAACTGTGCCTTCTTTCAATCATTAGTAGTACAAATTCACGCGGAAAAGACACCGCAGGCGGGCCGGGCAGAAAGCCTCCGGCCCGCTTTCGCTATTGTAGCGGAAGGCCTGGCGGCTGTCAATGAAAAAAGCCCTTAAAAACTGCGGAAAATCTTTGAGACGCCAGAAAAAAATGGTATAATTAAAAAAAGAAAAAAAGAATACTGTGGAGGAAAACATGAAATTTAAAGAAAGATATCTGG
>CALWAV010000139.1 GCA_944375745.1 uncultured Merdimonas sp. | reverse complement strand
AATTCATCATACAGACTCCTTATGTTTTTTCTGGACAATTAAACAATAAGACAAATCTGTATGATTGGGAAGAGGTTTCGATCTCTTCCCTTTATTTTTGCCAATGATAATTATACTCTAAGACAGTCTTCCCGTTCCAATCCATATACATTCAGTTTTTAATGATTGACACTATGTAGTTCTAACGCTATAATAAATAAAACTACATAGCATCAATCAAAGGAGGCGGCTTATGACACAACAGCTTTCTATTTCCGAGTCCGAATGGCGGGTGATGAAAATTGTCTGGAACGATTCCCCGCAGACACTTCCCGAAATATTAGACCGGTTAAAGGAAACAGGCTGGAGCAAGACGACGATTCAGACCTATCTCGCCCGTCTGGTAAAAAAAGGAGCGCTGACTACAAGACGGCAGGGAAAGGGATATCTGTATTATCCGGCAGTATCAGAAAGCGAATGCCAGCTTGCGGAAAGCCGCAGTTTTCTGAGCCGGGTATATGACGGTTCCCTGTCCAAAATGGTAATGGGATTCGTGAAAAGCGGCAGTCTTTCCCAGGAGGAACTGCAGGAGCTGAAGAGTCTGATCGGCCAGCAGGAGAAATCGGATGCAGATACTCGGTAACATTTTTAACGCGGTTATTTTCGTGTCTGCCATTGGCGGCATATTTTGCGTTTTATCACTTTTTATGAACCACGTCCTGCGCTTTACGATGCCGCTGTGGTTCCCGCTTTGCGGTATGATGCTTTTTTGCTTTCCACTCCTGTCGCCGGAAGTATTTCTTCTGTCGCCGGAGACGCAGGAATGGTTAAAGGGATATTATATTGTCTGCCGGACCTGGGTATGCGGATGCGGCGTTCTTTTTATCTATGATACGGTCCGCTCTATCCTGGCGAAGCGCGCATTGAAAGGATACCAGCCATGTGACAGCAGCCGGCTGCATGCCATCTGCTCCCGCTGTGCGGAAACTGCCGGCTTAAAAAAAGCGCCTGCACTGTATTGGGGAACATTGGATAATCCCATCTGCGTTACCGGAGTCATCCATCCGGCAGTCATTATGAACAGACCAATTATAGAGAAGCTGACCGACATCGAATTATCCTCTGTCTTTTTCCATGAGCTGACTCATATTAAACGGAGACATATCCTTTTGGAGCGTATCTATGATTATGTCTGCATCGCAAACTGGCTCAACCCTTTTGTATGGATTGCCAAGCGGGAGTTTTCTCTGCATTGTGAAACAGATTGCGATTACAACGCCCTGAAATTTTCGCAGGGAGAAATCACAAAAGCAGAATATGCCGGCGCTGTCATCCGCCTGCTGGAATTGTCTGCGGTCCAGGCTGCAAAACCCGGGAAAGGAATTGGCGCACTCAGTTTTGCATTGACCAAACGCAGAATTAAACGGATTACCGCAAAACCATCCAGGTTCAGGGACCGGATGGTGACGGTTCTGCTGGCTGTCTCTCTGATGCTTACGATTGCTTTTTCCGTACAATTCAGCAGAGAACATTTCTATCCTTATCCGGCCTATGATATGGGCACAGAATACGGTGCGGGTTACAGGGAGTAACCCGTATCATTTAAGGCTATAAATCTATAAATGTAGTTAAATGGAGGTTCGTATGGTATGAGTACAAACATCGAAATCAGTCACGTTACCAAAACATACAAGAACGGCGTTACCGCCCTGGATGATGTCAGCTTTCATGCCGGCAGCGGCGTTTTCGGCCTGCTGGGACACAATGGGGCAGGAAAAACCACGCTGATGAAGGCATTGGTTACGGTATTAACCCCATCGGCAGGCACCATCCGCATCTGCGGCTTCGATACCGTGAAACAGGGAAATGAGGTCAGGGCAAGAATCGGGTATTTACCCCAGGAACTTGCCATGTATCCCTCTCTCTCCGTATTTGACTTTGTAAATTATATGGCAGAACTCAAAGGAATTCATAACAAAAAGGCTGTCAGCAGCGTGCTGGAACAGGTTGAAATGCTGGAATTTTCCAGGCGCAGAATAGGGCAGCTCTCCGGCGGCATGAAGCGGAGGGTCGGCATCGCGCAGGCGCTTGTGGGCAATCCTCAGATTCTTGTGGTTGACGAACCGACCGCCGGGCTTGATCCGGAGGAGCGGGTGCGGTTCCGCGGCCTGCTGTCCAGATATGCACGAGAAGGACGCACCGTTTTGCTTTCTACACATATCGTCGAAGATATTCACCAACTTTGTGAAGAACTTGCCGTTCTGCGGAAAGGCCATCTGTTTTATGCGGGCACATCTGCCGCCCTGCTGGAACGGGTAAAAGATAGAGTGAAAATCCTGCATTTGGAAAATGAAAACCAGCTTATCGAGCTCCAGAAGAAATCCGTAGTATTATCGACGACGTATGAAAGTCAGGGATTGACTGCAAGGATTATGGACGAAAACGGACTTTATCCGCAGACGAAACCTGTCACGGCGACTTTGGAAGATGCTTATGTATATTGTATGGGAGGAAAAGCTCATGCGTAACATGTGTTCCGTTCTCCACTATGAATTTAAAATGCAGTTTCAGCGTCTGGCTGCATGGGGCGTACTTCTTGCAGCGGCAGCGCTTTCTTTACTTGACAATTTTCCCTCTGCCGGGAATCTGGCCCGTCTGGAATTTTTGAATGAGCCAGCATATTTTGTCTACCGGATTGTGAGCCTCGACAGCCTTGTTTTACTGTTTGGCCTGATGTTCTTATTGGCAGGACGCATTCCGCTGGACGCCAAAACAGGAATGAAATCTCTGCTGATGGCATCGCCGTTAAAAAAATGGCAGTACGTGCTGGGAAAACTGTTGGGAGGTTTTCTGTACGTTTTCTCAATGCTGTGTATCTTTCTTTTTCTCAACACGGCAGTCTACTTTATCGGAACTCCTTTTAAAATCTCTCTGATAGAGTGTGCTGTCCCGGTGGTAAAAGCAGTCTTGGCTTCTTTCATTCCTGTCAGTTTATTTGTCAGCTTTTGCTCCATTGCCCTGCCGGGAATGATTGACATCCGTTTCTTCTATGTTCTGGCCGCCATATTGTTCGGGTTTAATGCCGCTTATGTAGGCTCGGCTGAGGCAATGCCTTTTTACCTGATTACTTCCGGCGATTTAGCCCGCTTGATATGGGTGCATCCGGGATGGCCGTTTGTCGATATGGGAAGCGTAATTGCAAATGGATGTTTCCTTGCAGGAAGCGGTTTTGTATCCGGCTGCCTGCTGTTTTTGAAGCACAGGTTCTGGAGGTCAGAATGAAAGAACGGATAAAAAGCGAAGTAAAAATCTTCGGAATCAATTTCTTTCTTGTATCTGCGGTCTTTACGACTGCTGTGATTGTCCTTTCTGCCACAACCGGAGAGCTGCTGGATTTTTACCCGGTCAGCTTTGAAGTGGCATTCCCGTTTTTTGCTGCCATCGCTGCCGGCGAATGGGGAAAGACAGGAGCAGACAGCAATTTTGACATCATTGCCGCCCAAAGCAGTTCTCTTTTCAAATGGGTGCTGCTGCGTTATCTGACCGCTTTTGCAATATCCAGCCTGGCTGCGGGTTTGGGCATGGCAGGCGCCTCAGTGATGCGGTACGAAATGCCGCTGTGGGAATTGATTGTGATTTATCTTCCGCCGGCATTCTTTTTATCATCTCTGTGTGCCTTGTCAGGGCTCCTGTGCAGGCAGGAGCATATTGCATCACTGATTTCCGGGGTAATATGGCTGGTAATCTTATTGACGCGAAGTCTGCTGCGGTTTCCGGGGCTGGAATATATCTATCTGTTTATCCGGTTTGCCAAAGCCCCTGATAATGTCTGGCTCTGGAATAAGGGACTAGTTACCCTGGCAGGTCTGTTCTTATGGGGCGTCATTTACCGGAAATGCAAAAGAATGGGCTGAGGCAGATCCAGTTGAAAGGTTGACGGCTGCTGTTTTTGGATATATACAGCATTTTCCTGTTCTGATATCCAAAAGTAAGATTATCAACTTGGGATATTGCTCTTCTGTCTCGATATCAGCTGCGGATTGTACATATGGAGGAAAAACAGCCTGCTATGTCCACGATTAATCCAATTGTTGGATATATACAATATATTTTCTTGCATATGTAAAATAAGGGCGCTGAACAAACGGATCTCCGGGAAATTCCTGCTGTTTCATGCAGAAATTGGATGGCAGGCACATTTTTCTTTGCATATATCCAAACGCCAGCTCTAAACCACAGCCTAGCCTATAACAGCCAGTCCTGCTCAGCCTTACCGCATCTTATACAGTCTCTCATAGACCCCGTGCATGGCCATCAGTTCCTCATGGGTTCCCTGCTCTTCAATTCCCTTTTCCGTCAGCACCAGAATCCTCTGAGCGTTCCGGATCGTGGACAGGCGGTGTGCTATCACAAAGGTGGTGCGCTCTTTCGCCAGGCTTTCCAGGGATTCCTGTACGATGCGCTCGCTTTCGTTATCCAACGCGCTTGTGGCTTCGTCGAAAATAAGAATCCTCGGATCTTTCAGAAATACCCTGGCAATGGACAGGCGCTGCTTCTGGCCGCCGGACAGCTTTACGCCCCGCTGGCCGATGTCTGTGTCATACCCGTCCGGGAGCTCCATGATAAAGTCATGTGCATTAGCCTTTTTGGCGGCTTCGATCGCTTCTTCCCTTGTGGCGTCCGGCCTGCCGTAAAGAATATTGTCCATGACAGTGCCCGCGAAAAGGTACACATCCTGCTGCACGATTCCGATATTTTCCCGCAGACTTTTCAGGGTCACATCGCGTACATCCTTTCCGTCCACCCGGACGCTGCCTGAGGTCACATCATAGAAGCGGGGAATCAGGCTGCAGAGCGTGGTCTTACCGCCTCCCGAGGAGCCTGCCAGAGCCACGTAGCTGCCCGCAGGCACATGAAGGCTGACATGATCCAGCACCTTGTCTGTGTTCTTCTCATAGCGGAAGGACACATCCCGGAACTCCACATCTCCTTTTACGTCCGTCAGGGGCACTGCTCCTTTTTTGTCCGCAATATCCGGCTCAATGTCCATGATTTCCCGGAATCTCGTATAACCGGAATAGCCGTTCTGAAACTGCTCCGTGAAATTGATCAGTTTCTTCACCGGCTCCGTAAAGTTGGCTACGTAGAGAAGAAAGGTAATCAGGTCGGTAATCTCCATGGAATCTGTGGTAATCAGCCGCGCGCCCACCAGCACCACCGCAATCGTCACGCCAGTCAGCATGGCGTTCAGCACGGAATTGTAGGTTCCCATATAGAGATAACTGTTGCGCTTCGTAGCCAGAAAGCGGTCATTTCCTTTCCGGAATTTTTCCATCTCAATCTCTTCATTGGCAAAGGACTTGACCACGCGGATTCCTGACAGGTTGTCCTCAATCTGCCCGTTGATATCCGCCATCTTGACCCGGTTCTGCCGGTAAGCATGCTTCATTCTCCGGTTAAGATAAAGGGCAAAGCAGAAAATGAAAGGCAGGAAACAGGTCACAGTCAGCGTCAGCGGTCCGTTGATCCGGCTTAAGATAATCAACGCGCCCACAATTTTTATCAGGGAAATCAAAATATCCTCCGGACCGTGATGCAGAAGCTCTGTAATGTCAAACAAATCGTTTGTCACCCTGGACATGAGCTGTCCTACCTTCTGGTTGTCGTAGAAGGTAAATGAGAGCTTCTGATAATGCTCAAAGATATCGTTGCGCATGCCGTATTCCATTCTGGCGCCCATCATATGGCCCCAGTAGGTAATATAGAAATTGCAGACCAGCTCCAGAATCAGCAGTCCGATCATCAGAATGCTTAAATTTACAATCGTATGCCAGGCCGCCTGGCTTTCCTCATAAATCACATGATTGGTAATATACCGGACGATCAGGGGAATCACCAGCGTGGTGCCGGCGCCTACTGTGGCAAACAGAAGGTCCAGCGCCAGAAGCCCCTTATAGGGCTTATAGTAGGAAAATATCGTCGTTTTCTTTGCTTTTGTCTCACTCATATTTCACCCGTTTGAAAGGACGCCTCTCCCCCGGACTTTCCGCCCGGGTTCAGGACGTCCTCTCTTTTACTGTTTTATTCTCTGTGTTCTGATAAATGATTATTTATAAATTACAATTTTGCTTTTTCAGGAGAACAGCTTCTCCTTATATACGCCGTCCGCGATCAGCTTCTTAAAGGAATCCACTACGGACTGCTTATCTTCCTTATAGGTCACGCCGAACCATCTGTCATGGGTCTCCAGCACCTTGACTGTGGCGCGTCCCTCTTTCAGAAGGCCGCCGATGATGGACGGGAGCAGATACTCTGCCTTAATGTCTCCCGGTTTCAGGTTTTCCAAGAATTCTTTAAAGCCTTTTTCCACTTCATCCAGGAAATCCGGAGTCAATCCCCACATATTCATGGACACGTAACCTTTCGCGTCGATGGGAACCAACTTTCCATCCGGTCCCGGCACTCCTGCGCCGCCGCCCGGAAGCTTCTCGATGCCTCCGGTCTCCACAACGTCAGTCAGGTAACCGTTCTCCACCTGGCAGACGCCCCGGGTCACAGCGCCATTGTCGCTTAAAGTATTTCCCAGAATGAAACCGGCCATGCAGAAATCAAATTTTCCCGTATTCTCATGGTCTTCCACCAGATAGTCGTGGACTTTTACGAAGGCTTCCTTTCCGTAATAATCATCCGCGTTGATGACCGCAAAGGGCTCTTTTACAATGCCCTTGCAGCTTAATACCGCCTGGCCTGTGCCCCAGGGCTTCGTCCGGCCTTCCGGTTTTGCAAAGCCTTCCGGAAGATTGTCGAGCTCCTGAAACGCATACTCGACCTCGATCAGCTTTTCGATCCGGTTTCCGATAATCTCCTTGAAATCCTTCTCCAGATCCTTCCGGATGATAAATACCACCTTATTGAATCCGGCTTCCATGGCGTCATGAATGGAATAGTCCATAATAATCTCGCCATTCGGGCCTACCGGCTCCAGCTGTTTGATTCCTCCGCCAAATCTGCTGCCGATTCCCGCGGCCATCACTACCAGTGTCGTTTTTTTCATGATCTCTCTCCTTATATTTTCAGGCTGATACGCCTTTCATTGCATTGATAATATGCAGTACGCACTCTTCG
>CALWAV010000138.1 GCA_944375745.1 uncultured Merdimonas sp. | reverse complement strand
CGCCTCCCGCTGCTTTTCACCTTTTTACAGTTCTATATACAGCTTTTCCGCCGCTTTTTCAAATACCCACACGGATACGGAGCCGCCTCCGACCCGGAACTCGGCCCAGCCGTCTTCTCCCACTGTGGCGCTCTCTGAGATTCCTCCCATTGCATCCATCATGTTTTTCCCGGCATGCTGTTTTCCCACATACATGCGCTTGCTGCCCGCCACGCTGTCCGTGAGCAGCACCGCCGTGCCGGAATCCGGATGCTCCCCATCTCCTTCTCTGGTAAAGCCCACTACAGACGGGTCGTCAAAGTACAGGTTTTCCTTTCCGTAAGCATACAGTTCCCGGATCTTCAGCAGGCTGGAAAGGCCCGGCACCGGCAGGATTCGGTCATGGGGAATGCCATAGAAGTCTCCGTAAAATACGCAGGGAACGCCTGCGTCACGCAGCAGAATCAGCGCATAAGCCAAGGGCTTGAACCATGCAGGGATAAAGGACACAAGGGCCTGTCCCGGCTGGGTGTCATGATTGTCCACAAAGGGAACCGAATGCTCCGGATCGAGGCCTGTCAGCGTATCCTCATAAAGCCTGCTCATATCGTAATTTCCATTGGAGGTGGCTGCCTCCAGAAAATGAAAATGCAGGGGCACATCAAACAGGCTGAGACTGTGTTCCAGCGTATCCAGATAGCACGTCAGTTTCTTTACATCCTTCGACCAGTATTCACCTACGGCAAACAGCTCTCTGCCGGCATAAGTCCGCATGGTCTTCAACCATTCACGGTAAAAATCAAACCCAATATGCTTGACCGCGTCCAGACGAAAGCCGTCCATCTTCACCGTATCCAGATACCACTTTCCCCAGTCAGCTGTCTCCTGCACTACCTCCGGCTGATCTGCGTCCAGATCGGCTCCCATCAGATAATCATAATTTCCGTTTTCATCGTCAATTTTTCTCTCCCAGTTTTTCCCGTCAAAACGGAAAATTCCCTTTTTCTTCGCGCCCTCATCCCAGTCGGTGCCGCTGAAATGACGGGCTCTCCACTGGAAGGAAGAATACTTTCCACCCCGTCCCGGAAAATCAAAGCGGGTCCAGGCTGTGATCATCCGGTCTGAGCTGATTTCCTTATTTCTATCTGTGCTCAAGGTCTCATCTGCCAGCACAGTCTCCGTTCCATCCGCTCCCATCCGGTGGTTCAGCACGATATCCGTCAGGACCCGGATGCCCTGATTCTGAAAGCCGCGGACCGCCTCCAGGTACTCCTCCCGGGTGCCGTATTTCGTCCGGACCGTTCCCTTCTGAGCAAATTCTCCCAAATCATACATATCATATACATCGTATCCCACGCTCTTTGCTCCTGCCGCGCCTTTATAAGCCGGCGGAAGCCAGACCATATTGATTCCCGCCTTTTTCAGCCGTTCTGCCTGAGCGGCGCAGCGGCGCCAGTGGAACCCACTGTCCGGAAGATACCACTCGAAATACTGCATCATGGTTCGATTATCCATAGTTCAGTCTTTTCTCCTTTCCAGTCCAACAACAGGATTCTCTTTGTTATCAAAACATTTTATTTTTTCTGTTCCAGGTGTATAGGCCGGCCACTCTTCTTCCGGCAGGCTTTCAAACCGGAAAAACATACCCCAGAATCTCTGAACCGTCTTTGTCAATTTCTGAAGCTCCTGACGGGAGGCTCCTTCCAGCATCGGCACTTTCCATGCATCCGGGTTTCCAAACACGAACGGCAGCTCTATACAGTGGCAGGCGCCATACACAGAATCCGGAGCTCTCCAGATAAACCTATAAGTGTAAACTTCACACCCGGCTCTTCCTGCTGCCCCGGCAAAGCGGAGTCCGGGAACTTCATAGCGCTGTTCCTGCTGCCGGAGAACCTTCTCTTCCTCCTCTGGGGTTCGGGGAATGACAAAGGCCCTCATCTCGTCCTTCGCAAATCCGATCAGTACACGGATATGCCTGCGTGCCGCCTCTTCCGCAGCCGCCTGCGCCGTCTGTTCCGGTGTATGCCAGCTGTCAGACACCGGCTTAAAAAACATATTTTCATACTCTGCTCCCAATACTGGCCAGACGCGGGCCGTGGCGTCCAGAATGTCGGAAACCTTTTTCTCACAGACAGCCCGGCGTATTTCCTCGGGTGTCCTGGACAAATCGATACCCAGCTCCTCAAGAAATACTTTTCCAATCCGGAAAGCGTCCTCTTTTCTGTGATTTCCGCGCCCCAGAGAAGGGCTTTCCAAAACAATCTGCTGAAAGAGTCCCTCAGAATCCCTCCTGGACAAAATGTGGACAATGGCATTTCCTCCCGCGGACTGGCCAAACAGAGTTACTCTGTCCGGGTCTCCTCCAAAAGCACGGATATTCCTTTGTATCCACCGAAGCGCGCAGAGTTGATCCTCAATACTTAAATTTTCCTCATTCAATCCCGGATACTGCAGAAATCCCAGCGCTCCAAGCCTGAAATTCAGGTTTACGCATACGATTTTTTCTCCAGCCGCCAGCTCTCCTCCGTCATAGCATTCCAGGTCTCCTCCTCCATAGCAGTTTGCCCCGCCATGGAACCAGACAGTCACCGGATACACACCCTGCAGATCCGGAGTACTGACAGAAAGGGTCAGGCAGTCCTCATCCTGGGGAAGTCCCGCGGTCCCTGCCGGTGAATCGGATTTTTCGGCCCTCTGGGGCGCCATTGGCCGGCGGAACCGGGCGTCATAGACCCCCTCCCAGACAGCCTCCGGGTCCGGGAGCGCAAATCTCCTGTCGCCCACCGGCGGCTTCGCATAGGGAATCCCATGGAACTGCACCGCGCCGCCGCGTCTTTCTCCTCTGACCCATCCTCCTTCAGTTTTTACTGTATAGTCCATTCTCTTCTCCTCCCGGCTGCGCATACGGCGCAGCTCTTACCAGCCGGCAGATCCGTCTTCCTTATCCGGAAATGCCGGGAGACCTCTGGAACTATCTTCCACAGGTCTCCTTTTACACTTACTCTTCTTCTGTTTGCTTATTCTCTTCTGCTTCCGGGGTCTGAGCCTCTTCCGGCTCTGGTTTTACTTCTTGTGGCTTTGCTTCTTCCGGCTTTTCTGCCTCCGCAGCTCTCATTTCTACCCTGCCGCCTTCCTTTGCGGCATCCTCCGGCTTCTTCTCGTCCGGCTCGGGAATTCCCTTTACCTCCCGGAAAATCTTCATGAATTCCTTGCCTGTGATGGTTTCTTTCTGAATCAGATATTCCGCAATCTTATCCATGACCTCGCGGTTTTCGCTTAAGAGCCTCTTGGCCTCCGCATAAGATTCCTTCAGAATCCGCATCACTTCCTGATCCACTTCCGCAGCCGTCTCATCGCTGCAGTTCATGACCGTACGTCCTGTCAGGTACTCATTTTCACGAACCTCCAGACCCATCAGCCCGAATTTTTCGGACATACCGTACTGGGTCACCATAGCCCGGGCAATCTGAGTCGCCTTTTCGATATCATTGGCGGCGCCTGTGGTCACTGTGTCAAAAACGATTTCCTCCGCCGCCCGGCCTGCCAGAAGGCCTACCAGCATGGCGTCTATCTCTTTTTTCGTATTCAGATACTTTTCTTCCTCAGGCACATGCATCACATAGCCAAGGGCTCCCATGGTACGGGGAACTATGGTAATCTTCTGCACCGGCTCGGAATCCTTCTGCAGGGCGCTGACCAGGGCATGGCCCACCTCATGGTAGGAGACAATGCGTCTCTCTTCCTTGCTCATGATGCGGTCCTTCTTTTCCTTGCCCACCAGCACCACTTCCACTGCCTCAAAAAGATCCTTCTGGGATACGGCCACACGACCGTTCTTTACCGCCAGAATGGCAGCCTCATTGATCATATTGGCCAGGTCAGAACCCACCGCTCCGCTGGTGGCAAGGGCGATGGCTTCCAGATCCACAGTCTCATCCATTTTTACATTCTTGGAATGCACCTTCAGAATATCCACGCGGCCCTTCAGGTCCGGCCGGTCTACGATAATCCGCCGGTCAAAGCGCCCGGGACGCAGCAGCGCCGGATCCAGCACCTCAGGACGGTTCGTAGCGCCCAGAACCAGGCAGGCGGTATGGCTGTCAAAACCATCCATCTCTGCCAGCAGCTGATTCAAAGTCTGCTCACGCTCATCGTTTCCGCCAAGTCTGGAATCACGGCTCTTTCCGATGGCGTCAATCTCATCGATAAAGATAATACAGGGAGAATGCTTCTTCGCCTCCTGGAACAAATCCCGGACACGGGAAGCTCCCACACCTACAAACATCTCCACGAAATCAGATCCGGAAAGGGAAAAGAAAGGCACATGAGCCTCTCCGGCCACAGCCTTCGCAAGCAGCGTCTTTCCAGTACCGGGAGGGCCCACAAGAAGGGCGCCCTTGGGCAGCTTGGCGCCAATCTTCGCGTACTTGCCGGGATTGTGAAGGAAATCCACAACCTCCTGAAGAGATTCCTTGGCTTCCTCCTCACCGGCCACATCCTTGAAGGTCACGCCGGTATCCTTTTCGATATAAACCTTCGCCTTGCTCTTTCCCACATTCATGCCCATCATGCCGCTTCCGCCGCCCATTCTGCGCATGATCAGAGCAAAGACTGCCCACAGCAGCAGCACCGGAAGCAGGAAATTCACGATGGCATTGAGCACCACCATACGGAAATCCTGTACCGGAGCGTCATACTCCACGCCAGCGTCGGCCAGCCGCTCCTGCAGATAATAATCCGGCACAATGCCTGTATAATAAGTAAGGCTTCTTCCAAACGCGTCCTTTTCCGTAGAAACAATGTCCAGCTGGCTTGAGCCAATCTCAACACTCTCAACCTTTCCGCTTTCCAGCATATCAAGGAACTCATTGTAAGTGATTTCCTCGCTGGAAGATCCACTGTTCCCGATAAAATTCCAGAACAGGATCGCCACCAGGGCAATAATCAGAAACATCAGAATGCTCTGACGGTTTCTGGGGTTTTTATTGTTGTCTCCGCCGCCGGGAGGGCGGCCGGAATTATTGTTATGTTCTTCCATATTTCTCCTCCTTGTGCGTCACAGCCGCGCCGCAAATCTTTCCGAAGCAGAGCGGTCATAACACCACTATTATAATGTGTGTTTTTCCAGAAAGCAATACGGAAACATGTGAAAATTCTGTTATCTGCGGCCTTCTGCCCCCCATGAGAGCTATTTTCTGCCTCCCGCCTCCCGGCCGCGCCCGTCCGGGCCATTCGGAATACTCTTTCCCTATTTTTTATGATATTTTGATAATTTTCCATATATTTTTCGGCACATTTTCACCTGGAAATGCTGGATTTTTCGGGAAGCACGCGATATAATAGGGAAGTTATTTTTTAATCAGACTCTTTTTAAATTTTAAGCGAGGAGGGAACCATATGCCTGTGAAATATGTATTTGTAACCGGCGGAGTTGTCTCCGGCCTCGGAAAAGGAATCACTGCCGCTTCACTGGGCCGTCTTCTGAAGGCGCGGGGATACAAAGTCACCATGCAGAAATTTGATCCTTATATTAATATCGATCCCGGAACTATGAACCCGGTGCAGCACGGTGAAGTTTTTGTGACGGACGACGGAGCCGAGACCGATCTGGATCTGGGACATTACGAACGCTTCATCGATGAATCCCTCACCAAAAATTCCAATGTCACTACCGGAAAAATCTACTGGTCTGTTCTTCAGAAGGAGCGCAGAGGCGACTACGGCGGAGGAACCGTACAGGTGATTCCTCATATCACCAACGAAATCAAAAGCCGCTTCTACCGCAACTATACGGAAGACGGAATGCATATCGCCATCATTGAGGTGGGCGGCACTGTAGGAGATATCGAAAGCCAGCCTTTCCTGGAGGCCATCCGCCAGTTACAGCACGATGTGGGACACGAAAACGCTATCCTGATCCATGTTACGCTGATTCCTTATATCAAGGCGTCCGGTGAGCTGAAAACCAAGCCCACCCAGGCATCGGTAAAGGATCTGCAGGGCATGGGCATCTGGCCTGACATTCTCGTATGCCGCAGCGAATACCCTCTGGATCAGCAGCTGAAGGACAAAATTGCCCTGTTCTGCAATGTGCCCAGCTCCCATGTACTCCAGAACCTGGATGTGGAGTATCTCTATGAGGCTCCCCTTGCTATGGAGAAGGAACATCTGGCACATGTAGCCTGTGAATGCCTGAAGCTTCCCTGCCCCGAACCGGATCTGACAGACTGGACAGCTATGGTAGACGCCCTGCGCCATCCCACCTCAGAAGTGACCATAGCTCTGGTCGGAAAATATATTCAGCTCCATGACGCTTACATCAGCGTGGTGGAAGCCCTGAAGCACGGCGGAATCGCCAGCCGCGCCGTAGTGCATATCAAATGGGTGGATTCGGAGCTGGTAAATGATGAAAACGCAGAAGAATATCTGGGAGACGTGGACGGCATTCTGGTACCCGGCGGATTCGGAGACCGGGGAACAGAAGGAAAAATCAGCGCTGTCCGCTACGCCCGGGAGCACGGCGTTCCCTTCCTGGGACTCTGTCTGGGCATGCAGATGGCCATTGTGGAATTTGCCCGCCATGTCATCGGCTGGGAAGACGCCCACAGCGCAGAGCTGGATCCCAACACTGCCCATCCCATGATCCACCTGATGCCCGAACAGGACGGCATTACAGACATCGGCGGAACCCTCCGGCTCGGCTCTTATCCCTGTGTTCTGGACAAGTCCACAAAGGCTTACGAGCTGTACGGAGAGGAAACCATCCATGAGCGCCACCGCCACCGCTATGAGGTCAACAATGACTACCGTGAGGCCTTAAAAGCCGCCGGCATGACCCTGTCCGGCCTTTCGCCTGACGGACGCATTGTGGAAATGATTGAGCTGA
Organism: uncultured Merdimonas sp.; assembly: GCA_944375745.1. GTDB lineage: Bacteria > Bacillota > Clostridia > Lachnospirales > Lachnospiraceae > Laedolimicola. The sequence continues at coordinate 48,724 of CALWAV010000138.1, read as the reverse complement.
AATCTCATCCCTTCTTCCTGGCTACCCAGGGACATCCGGAGCTCAAATCCCGTCCCAACCGGCCCCATCCACTGTTCCGTGGTTTTGTAGCCGCGGCGCTGGAGCATGAGCAAAACAGAGAAAAATAAAAATATTTCTTTCCAGCCGGCAAAGGCAGAACCGGGCGGGACATGATATGCGCTTCGCAAATCATGTCCCGCCCGGTTTCTTATCCGGCTCCTTATCCTGTTTCTTTTCCGTTTCCTGTTCGTTTCTGTATTCCCTTTCTCCTATCTGGGCTCTGAGGTCAGCATCACGCCCAGCTTCTGGAAGGTCTTCTCATCCGTGTCGCTCAGCATCCTGGAGGTATGCACCTGGCTTCCCCGCAGGCGGGGAAGCTGCTTCAGGGCCAAATCTGCCAGCTCGTTGCTCTCAGAGCTTGCGGAAAGGGCTATCAGCACTTCTTCCATATGAAGACGCGGGTTTCTGCTGCCAAGATAATTTACCTTCAGCTTCTGGATAGGCATAATCACATTGGGGGTAATCAGCAGTACATCCTTATCGATTCCCGCCAGCTCCTTCAAAGCCTTGATCAGCAGCGCGGAACAGGCCCCCATCAGATCGCTGGTCTTTCCGGTAATCAGACGGCCGTCCGGAAGCTCCATGGCCGCCGCCGTATGCCCGGTTTCCTTCGCCCGATTCAGAGCCGCTTCCACAACCTTTCTGTCTTTAGTGGTAACTCCTGCCTTGTTCATCAGGAGCTCGATCTTGTAAGCCTCCTCCTCTGTGGCCTTTCCCCGGGCTATATTTACCAGGGTATGATAATACCGGCGGATAATCTCCTGGCAGGAAGCGCTCCTGCAGACCTCATCATTCACAATGCAGTTTCCGGCCATATTGACGCCCATGTCCGTGGGAGACTGATAGGGGCAGTCGCCGTAAATGTGCATGAAAATAGCCTTCAGCACCGGGAAAATCTCCACATCCCGGTTATAATTTACAGTGGTCTTTCCGTAAGCCTCCAGATGATAGGGGTCAATCATATTCACATCGTTCAAGTCTGCCGTGGCAGCCTCATAGGCCAGATTTACCGGATGGCTTAAAGGCAGGTTCCAGATGGGAAAGGTCTCATATTTTGCATAGCCTGCCCTGACCCCCCGCTTGTGCTCGTGGTAGAGCTGGGAAAGACAGGTAGCCATCTTTCCGCTTCCGGGGCCTGGAGCCGTCACCACTACCAGCGGCTTTGTGGTCTCAATATACTCATTATGTCCGTAGCCTTCCTCACTGACAATCAGGGGAATATTATTGGGATATCCCGGGATCAGATAATGGCGGTACACCTTCACTCCCATCTTTTCCAGACGGCTCTGGAACATCTGGGCGCTGTACTGGCCCGCGAAATGTGTGATGCATACACTTCCCACATACAGATTCTTAGACTCAAACACAGCCTTCAGACGCAGCAGATCCGAGTCATATGTGATACCCAGATCTCCTCTGACTTTATTTTTCTCAATATCCTCGGCGCTGATGACAATCACGATTTCCACCTGGTCCGCCAGCTGCATCAGCATCCTAAGCTTGCTGTCCGGTTCAAAGCCCGGCAGAACCCGGGACGCGTGATAGTCATCGTAAAGCTTTCCGCCAAATTCCAGATACAGTTTATTGTCAAACTGGCTGATCCGTTCCCGTATATGCTCCGACTGCATTTTCAGATATTTGTCATTATCAAATCCCTTATTCATTCCCTGATTTCTCCCTCTTTCGTCCATATATCTACTTAATCCGCATACCCATTGGGATTCATGGTCTGCCATCTCCAGGAATCCTCACACATCTCCTCGATGCCATACTGGGCCTCCCAGCCAAGCTCCTTTTTGGCCTTGGAACAGTCCGCATAGCAGGCGGCGATGTCCCCCGCGCGGCGGGGCTTGATTACATAAGGAATCTTTTTGCCGCAGGCCTTTTCAAACGCATGGATCACATCCAGCACGCTGTAGCCTCTGCCCGTTCCCAGATTGTAGATCTGTACTCCGCCCTGGGATTTTTCCATCTTCCGGATGGCCGCCACATGGCCCTTTGCCAGATCCACCACATGAATATAGTCACGCACGCCCGTACCGTCCGGAGTATCGTAGTCATTTCCGAATACGCCCACACACTCCAGCTTCCCGATGGCTACCTGCGCCACATAGGGAACCAGATTGTTCGGGATTCCCTTGGGATCCTCTCCAATCAGTCCGCTCTTATGGGCTCCGATGGGATTGAAATAGCGGAGCAGAATCACCTTCCACTCATGGTCTGACACATAGATGTCCTCCAGCACCTGCTCCAGCATGCTCTTGGTCTGTCCGTAAGGATTGGTGCACTTTCCTTTCGGGCATTCCTCCGTAATCGGGACAAAGGCCGGATCTCCGTATACCGTGGCCGATGAACTGAACACAATGTTCTTCACCCCGTGGTTTCTCATCACATCGCAGAGCACCAGCGTTCCCGCAATATTATTATAGTAATACTCAATAGGCTTGGCTACAGACTCGCCCACGGCCTTAAGACCCGCGAAGTGAATCACGGAGTCAATCTGTTCCTTTTCAAAAACCGCGTTCAGAGCCTCCCTGTCGAGAACGTCAGCCTCATAAAAGGCCACATGCTTTCCTGTAATCTGCTCCACCCGGTCTATGGCTTTTTTACTGGAATTATACAGATTATCCACCACCACAACCTCATAGCCCGCATTTAAAAGCTCTACACAGGTGTGGCTTCCAATAAAGCCCGCACCGCCTGTCACCAAAATTGCCATCTTGCGTTTCCTCCTGTCTTGATTGGAAGAAAATGTTTTTTCCGTCTTTCTTCCTCCGATAAATATATCATGCTTTCTTCACCGGCGCAAGTAAGAACCGGATGCCTTTTTCACCGTCTGCCGGCTCATTTTGGGGAAATCATTTACAAAACTGGCAGGAATTCTTAAGGAAATTAAGTTTTCGTTAAATTCTTCAGAAAAGACTTGTCCCTTTGTGTCTTCCCTACTATAATGACACTGTTGTTTTATTCCTTTATGGGAGAGGAGAAAAAGGACTTATGAAACGCATCATTGAATTTTTCAGGAATCAGCCACCAGGGCGTCTGATCACCCTGGGCTTTTTTCTGGTTATCATGGCTGGAGCTCTTCTGCTGCTCACACCCATGGCGAGACGCCCCGGCGTCGATGTCAGCTTTGTGGACGCTCTGTTCACATCCACCAGCGCAGTCTGTGTGACCGGACTGATTGCCATCGATACCTACGACACCTTCTCCGTCTTCGGCCGTGCTGTGGTCGCCCTTCTGATTCAGGTGGGCGGCCTGGGAGTCACTTCCGTGGGCGCAGGCCTGATTCTGGCCGCCGGAAAGAAATTCAGCTTCAAGGGACGGCTTCTGATCAAGGAAGGCTTGAATGTGGACAGCTTCAAAGGTGTCGTGGGACTGGTCAAATCTGTTCTGCTCATGACCTTCTGCTTTGAGCTGGCAGGAGTTATTTTAAGCTTTATCGTATTTGTACAGGATTATCCGCCGCTTCATGCCCTTGGAAACAGTATTTTCCATTCCATAGCGGCTTTCAACAATTCCGGCTTTGACGTGCTGGGCGGCCTGCAGAATCTGATCCCTTACCGGGACAACGTACTGCTGAATCTGACCACCTGCGGTCTGATTATCTTCGGAGGTATCGGTTTTCTGGTTATCCTGGATGTGCTGAGAAACCGCTTCCGCTTCAAGAAGCTGGCCCTGCACTCCAAGGTGGTCATCACCACCAGCGTGGTTCTGATTATCGCGGGAACACTGATTCTGAAATGCACCGATGACGTAACCTGGCTGGGCGCTTTCTTCCACAGCGTATCCGCCCGTACGGCAGGCTTTTCCACCTACCCCCTGGGCACTTTTTCAAACGCCGGACTGTTTGCCCTGACCATTCTGATGTTTATCGGAGCCTCCCCGGGATCTACCGGAGGCGGTATCAAGACCAGCACCTTCTTCACTCTGGTGCAGTCCATGAGAAGCGCTCTCACAAAGAGACACTTCGGCGCTTTCCGCCGCAGCATCTCAAAGGAAACGCTTTCCAAGGCTTACCTGATCACGCTGCTGTCTCTGTGCGTGGTCTGTACCGGCACTTTCGTGCTCTGCATTCTGGAGCCGGACCTTTCGCTGATGCAGCTTCTGTTTGAAGTAACCTCAGCCTTCGGCACCGTAGGTCTTTCCACCGGCATTACGCCGAATCTCTGCGATGCCAGCAAGCTTATCGTGACACTTATCATGTTTATCGGCCGTCTGGGAGCGCTGACCATGATCACCATCTGGATCAACCGCCCGGAACAGCAGGCGCGCTATACAGAGGAATCTATTACCATCGGATAGGAGAGAATAATTATGAGAAAACCTAAAGCAAATTTATTTGGAGTCATCGGGCTGGGCCGCTTCGGAACTGCTCTGGCCATCAGCCTTGCGGAAGCCGGAAAAGACGTAATCGTTGTAGACCGCAATGAGGAAAAAGTAAAAAATCTGCGCCAGTATACAGAATATGCTTTTGTTACCGAAAATCTGTCCAAGGAAGCGCTGAAGGAAGTGGGCATTCAGAACTGCGATACCGTCGTAATCTGTATTGGCGAAAGAATCGACACCAGTATCCTGACCACCCTAAATGTGGTCAGCCTCGGCGTACCGCATGTTATCGCGAAAGCGACCAGCCAGGAGCAGGGCGCAGTGCTGGAAAAAATAGGTGCAGAGGTCGTATATCCAGAATGGGATATGGCGCTCCGTCTCGGAAAACAGCTGGCCTACAACAATTTCCTGGATTTCATTTTTCTGGATGATCAGGTGGAAATCCAGCAGGTTGCCGTAGGCAGCCGGATGGTAGGTGTCAGTGTCCAGGATTTCAATATCCGCCGGAAATACAACCTGAATATCATTGCCATCGAGCATGGCCGTTCCACAGATATTGAGGTGTCACCGGATTACCGGTTCACGGAAGATGACATCGTGGTTGTCATCGGCAAGGTGGAGAACGTGAAGCGCTTTGAGCGTGATATGGCAGAATAAATAAGTAAAAAGCTGGAACAGAAACAGCAAGAGAACTCCTTCTCAAAAGAGCCGGGGGCCGCGGATTTCATTCCGCGGCCCCGGCTCTTTTATTTCTCATCCTTTTCCGTGCCTATTCAGCCGGCGGATACTGCTCAATCGCAGGCTGATAGGAGATGATATTCCGCATCATTCCGCTGTCTGCCACGATGCACTCTCCCGTCACTCCATCCGCCATGCGGGTGCACATTCCATAGATCACCATAGCCACTGAATCCGCTGTGGGAACGCTGTCCAGCTTCTCTACAGTCAGTTCTTTTCCGATTTCCATCTGTTTCTCCGGAGACAGGCTCCTGACCGGCCCGTTGGTCAATCCGCCGGGCGTCTTCATGCCGCCCGGCGCCACGGAATTCACCATAATTCCATAACGCTTCAGCTCCTTGGCAATCTCAATGGTCATGGCTATGACGCCTCCCTTGGACGCCGCATAATGGGCATAGCCGCCGAAGACAGGCTGAGGCTGATAGGCCACATTGGAAGAAACCAGCACAATTTTTCCCTGAATCTTATGGTCCACCATATATCTGCTGACATGCTTTGCGCAGCGGTATGCGCCTGTCAGGTTGATATCCAGGGTCTTCATAAATTCCTCCTCCGGCAGATCATAGATATGGGCAAAGCTCCAGGAGCCCCCGGATGTAACCAGGATATCCACTGAGCCATAGGTATCTGCTGTGAATTTTACCATAGCCTCCACTTCCGCCTCACTGCGCAGATCCGCTCTGCAGAAAGCCACATTCTGAAATCCCGCTTCCTTCAAAAGCGCTTCCGCAGCCCGGCCCTTTTCTTCCGTGGATCCGGAAATCACCACCTTTGCTCCGCCCTGCAGAAGCCGCTGGGCGGTACAGAAGCCCAGGCCGGAGGTCCCTCCTGTCACAATAGCCGTCTTTCCCTTTACATAAATCATTTCCTCCAGAGAGGGTGTATCCGTAATATAGCTTTTCATAATTGCGGCAGCCATGGCCTTCGGATCATAATTCATACCAAATGCCTCCTCTATATCATCATTTCCGGTGTCTTCAGATAAACTTAGGCTCGCAGATAACGGCTTCATGGCCATGCATGGTCACTTTATCTCCTGCTTTCAGCGCACCCTTCCGGCAGATGATCGTTCCGTTATTTGTCTCATTGACATAGCTGTATGTAATTTTCATGCAGCGCCCTACATACTCACCGTCCTTGTAGACAAACTCTCCTTCATTGCCCATATTGCGGCCTTTGATATGGATATCCGCCTCAGCTACTGTAAAGCCCACCACTTCCCGTTCAGCTCCTTCATCCCGGATTTTCGCCAGCGCTTCTTTTCCGATAAAGTCCTTGTCCCAGTTAATGCCGCCTTCCAGCCCTGTCTCAAAGGGATTGGTATGGCGCAGATCCCGCATGTAATAGTAGCCCGCCTCACAGGGCAGCGTCCATGCCATAACCTGGAACTCGGTCACCTCTCTGCCGCCCAGCTCCTCCGCCAGAGCCCGCAGCTTCTTCTCCATGGCCGGCGCTTCCGCTTTCGGGAAATAGATCTCATAACCCAGCTTTTCCCCTGTATATCCGGCTCTGTTAATATAGACAGAGACGCCGTCTATCTGATTTGCCTTCATCTCAAAAAACTTCTGCCCGTCCACCGGCTCTGCCGCCAGCCGGTTCACCATCTCCAGAGATTTCGGCCCCTGCACCGCGTACATCTCCCACTGAGGCGTAATATCTGTCCATGACACGTCAAAGCTGCCCTTATGGGCCTCAAACCAGCGGAACATATCAGCCCGGAACAGAGTGGAAATCCAGAATTTTTTCTCTTCCATCCGGAACACGACCACATCGTCAATGATTTCTCCCTTTTCATCCAGCATGGTGGTATAACGTTCACGTCCCGGAGCCAGATTTCCAATATTTTTCGGGAAAATCATCTCCAGAAATTCCACGCAGTCCGCGCCGGTTACTTCCACCAGCTGATGGGTCCAGAGATACCAGCCCACCGTATTGCGGACTGCCATATGCTCTGCCCTCTTCATATCGTCATATTTATATACATTCTTATACATCACAGGATATGGATAATTCACGCTACGCACTCCTTTCACAGTTTTGTAAACTCTGCCGTCAGCAGAACTTGTCTACTTTCTTGGCGATTTTAATCCGGAACTTGCCCTCAGGAGAATCCTCCTCCCACAGAGACCACTGGGCATTTACCAGGCTCTTTGTCATTCCATACCAGAACCAGCGGTAAGCGTCCACCATCTTCGGCATGTTATTTGCCAGTCCCTTCCAGTCAATCACATAAATGCATTCCTCGTTGTTGAACGCTTCGATTTCATACTCAATTCTCATGCTCTGCAGGAACATCTCCAGATAGCCGCCCATCAGCCGTCCGTCGTCCTTGCTGATGCTGTGGGGGACTCCCAGCCACTGGCGCAGTCCCTCTTTCGCGAAATCATCAAGAAATGTGGCCTTCCCTGCTGCCTCACATACACAGTGAATCACCCGATCCACCTCATCATTTTCCAGTCTTCCCTCCCGAATCAGATCATCCAGGGTCGGCAGAATGTAAGTGGCTCCGTAGGACATGGTCACCATCGGATAGGCGCTCCGCCAGTCCTTTTCCGTATTTGTGCCGTTGGAAAACAGATAATCGCATTCCTCCCGGAACATCATGGACTCATCCACACAGTCCTCTTCTTTTGTAAATTTAATCTGATCCTCTGAGCCTACCGGTCCGAAGCATTCCCACTGCTCATGTTCGGGCATGGGAAATTTTTTGCGGCATTCAGCTACAATGCGGCAGTGCCGGTCTCCTGCTCCCTTGGCTTCTACCATATGATATTCCAGATGGGGACCCTCCGGCCTCAGCTTCGCCGCATGATCCGCGCAGGCCTGCAGGGACTGAGTCGTGGAACGGCAGAGCTCTGTGCCTACCAGATCCCAGTAACAGACGTCCAGCTCCTTTTCTGCCCGATAGGTTCCGAAATCATTGACACGGCCGCACATCAGCAGATCTTCGTCTCCGCCGTCTCCAATCAGCCCGCCCACAAAGTTTCCGCGCATAAAGGGATGCATATGAAGCTGATCCGCATTCATTTCAGGATAACCGGGTATTTTCTCATATACAAAGCTGAGACGGTTGTAGGCATTCGTACACATTGCTTTGCTGCGTTCCACATAATCAGGCACCAGCACCCGGAAAGCCTGCATAATCGCAGCGCTGACCACGTTGGTATAGCGCTGGGCATAATGCGCTGCGTCATGGTAGGAAATTATTTTGTCCCAGGGTGACTTGACCGGATATAAGCCGGTGCCGACCTCCTTTGGTAACCGTGGATCAATTTTTTTGCTCATAAATCAGCTCTCCTTTCCGTCTGCCTGACCGGCATTGATGATTTAGTACATTTTGATAAATTAATCATATCAAATTCAGATAATTTTACACAGACTGCATAAATATGAAATATTTTTCTGAAAAGAATTCTTTTTGCCGCCCTGTTTTTTTCTCCTCCGAATCCATGCGCAAAAATGAGGCCGCATAAATGAGACTGCCACCCTCAAAATAGATACAAAATGTAGGAAAATTATCAATTTATATCTGATTATCTGGCATTTTTTCACAAAATCTATTAAAATACAGAGTAAATATTAGTATTTTTTACCCTGACAAAGGCTGCATTCTGACGCGCAATATCAGGAAGGAGGACTGCTTTTGAAACTCAATCTGGATATTATTCAGGAATATTTACCGGAAAATTATCATACCAGACGCTATGGACCTCCCATCTCTTCCTTCGGCTGTCCCCGTCCTCTTTTATATGAAAGCGGCCAGCCTTTTCAGGAGAATACACTGTATATAGCTCCCGCAGATGTTCTTCCCCAGACGCTGCCTCCCAAAAGCTGCGCTTTCATCGCAGTCGGGACACATCTGCCCCAAAGCTGGCTTCTGGGCGGAGCAGACCTGCTGGTCATAAACGGCTCTCACAATATCATAACGGTCTTTAACGCTGTCCATGCTCTCTATAACAGCTTTGACCAGTGGAACGAACAGATTCGGGATGAACTGGAAAAGGATTTGGATTTTGATATCCGCAGAATTCTCCGTCTCGGTTCCGGCATGTTAAAACGAAATATCACTGTCACGGACCATACGCTTCAAAATATCTTCCGGGCGCAGTTCAGGAAGGCTTCCGCGGAGAGGGCAGAAGTCATTATCTCTGATACCCCTCTACCCCTTGACATGGAAAATGGCGAGCGTATTAAAGAAGTCTGTAATCTGGAACGCATCATTACCGTTCCTTACCTGTCCTCCATCAAAGGATATTCCTGGCGCTACTACTGTTTTAATCTCTATATCATGGGAAGCTTTATGGGCTGTATCGCCATAGGAGAAGAATCGACTCCTTTCAGACAGGGAGATTATTCCCTGATGGATCATTATTTCCGGCATTTTCAAAATGCCTTCCTGAAATATCTGCGGAGCTGTGCCCAGGAGGATTCCGCCGGTCTCGGCACACTCAAAAAACTTCTGGAACACAGACCTGCCGCGCCGGAAGAGCTGAAGCTTTTTTCCCTTCAGCCCGGCGAAGTCTGGTGCTGCTTCCGTCTGCGGGAACAGCGGAGCGAAGTCTCTCTTCCAAAGGAGTATGCCTATGCGGCGATTAACGCCATGGCTCCCGGAACCATTTACGCGGTTATCCATTCCGGCGAAATCATGGGGCTTCTCCGCCTGCCCGGTGAAAACCGCCAAAAGACCCTGGAGCTGTTTGAGCAGGCTCTCAGACATGCAGGCTATTATGGAGGACTCAGCAATACATTTTCCGATCTGGGCCGCCTTCATGACTATCTCTATCAGGCCTCCTATGCGCTGGAGCAGGGTAAAGATCCCAAATGCCTGCTTCACTTCTTTTCCAGTTATGTCCTCTCCTATATGCTGTCTTCCTGCGCCGGAGACCTCCCTGCGGAGTCTCTGATGTCAGAAGGGCTGAAGGCCCTCCGGGAGCACGACCGCCTGAAAGGCTCTGAATATCTCCGTACCCTGGACCTGTATCTTCAGAATGAAATGAGCGTCACCAGAACCTCTCAGGCACTGTTCATCCACCGCAGCAGCCTTCTCAAACGGCTGGACAAAATTCAACGGCTCCTAAACCAGGATCTGTCTGATCCGGACACCCGCCTCTATTTCCGCATCTGCCTGGCCCTGCTGCGGGAGAGCCGGCCGCCGGCAGGAACCGCTTCCTGAGCCTTCCGCCTCTTCTTTTCCCGGAAGCAGACAGCCAAAAAACGCGCGCCGCCAGGAGCGCGGGATATAAAACGGGGCAGCTTACCGCTGCCCCGTTTCCTATCAATCCATATTTCTTATTTTTCCATCAGTTCTTTCCATCCGGGCGATCTTTTCAGGAAATCCAGTCCCGGATCTTCCTGCATGCTCCTTTTCAGATGCTCCCGCAAATCCAGTTTTTCTTCCGTCTCCACTGTCTTGAATTTCATATGGGAATAAAGGGGAGAATTTCGGAAGCTTTCATCCATCCCGTTCACATGGTTCAAAAGCTGTTCCAGAATCTCAAGGCATCTTCTTTCATCCTTATCCAGAACCGCCAGCTCCAGCTCCGGCGCAACAGCGTTGTATTCACCCATATCAAACAGGCGGGCCGTCTGGACCTGCTTCTCTGTCAGATATCGGGCTTTTTCCCTGTCTCCCTGGGACAGAGCCAGGCTGTACAGATTGTGAAGCACCAGGCTCACCATCGTATAATAGGAATACAGCAGCTCTTCATAAGCCTTCCAGGCTTCCTCTGTCCGCCCGGTCTTTTCATAAACCGTGCCTTTGAGCCGCTTTTTCTCGGGATTCTGGTCAGAAAGAAAATCCAGATATCCTTCCGCCTTCTCATACTGCCCTTTCTGGAAATAGAACAAAAACAGAGAATTTGCCGCGGAACGGCGGCTCTCTTCTGCCCCGCCAGTCAGGGACTGCTCCAGCCAGCCGCAGATATCTTCGTCATACTGCTCCGGATTCTCCGGCTTTTCCGTGATTCTGTAAGCTGTCAGCGTCTGGGCCATCCACAGAATCAGCCTTTCACTTCCCGGATACTCCTGAAGCTTCCCCTTTGCCCAGTGAAAAGCAGAATCATACCCGTCTTTTTTCATACGTTCCCCAAGCTCCCTCAGCATCGCCCGGATCTCATTCTCTGTCAGTTCTTCCCGGAAAGATAACAGCTCCTCCAGGGATACCCCGAGCAGCCTGGCAATGGGCGCCAGAAGGGTAATATCCGGCAGAGAGTTTCCATTTTCCCATTTGTTCACAGCCGGCGCTGTCACACCCAGTCTGCGGGCCATCTCCTCCTGGGTCATGTTTTTCCGTTTTCTGTAATTTCTTATCACTTCGCCTGTCTGCATACCGCATCCTCCTATCCGGCAGGAAACGGGAACTGCGCCCTTTCCCGTCCTCCGTCTGTGTGTTCCGCACAGGATCCTCTGCTGTATTAAGCTTATCATATCCTGCAGACAGGCACAATTGAGCAGAAATTAACTTACAGGAACTTTTTTTAACTGTCAGTTAAGTTTACTTTTCCGGTCTCACTCACCTTCCCTGATAACCCGGTATTTATTCTTCCCGGCTCTCTTCGCCGCATACAGGGCCTGATCCGCCATTCTGTAAAAATCGCTGTAAGAGCTTTTCCTGCTGCCCACAAACACTCCCACGCTGCAGTGCAGGGCAAAGCCATCCTTCTCCGCCTCATCCAGCCAGCTGTACAGCCGTTCCATAATTCTGTCCACCGCCTTATCCGGCTGGGATACATGGACCGCGAAGCCTATGAACTCATCCCCGCCCATGCGGTACACAATATCACTTCTGCGGAATACACGCTTGAGGATCTCCGCAAACTGCTTCAGCGCCTCATCGCCCTTCTGATGGCCATAGGTGTCATTGATCCGCTTGAAATTGTCAATATCTATCAGAAACATGATGCCGGACTCATTCTCCCCCATTTCCTTCAGAGCCGCTGTCACCATCTCCCTGCCGGTCTTCACGTTATAAAGAGGCACCAGGGGATCGTACATGGCTTCCTTTTTCAGAGCCGCCTGGGTCCGGATCAGCTGCTCAATATTCCGGAGGTATCCCACCACACGCATATGCCCCGTCTGCTGCTCCACGTAGGAAGAGCTGCTCACCGTATACCAGCAATACCTGCCGCTCTCCTCCAGACGCGCCTGGATATTGAACTCCACTGCCTTTTTCCCTTTTTTCAGCTCCTGAAACGCGTTCTCGATCCGCGTCCTGTCTCTTTCGTTTATAACGCCATTCTTTACCAGGCCTTCCAGACCGCCTTTGATCACCCGGTTCTTTCTGCTGACGTCTCCTTCACTGCCAAAGGCCAGCGTGCCTGTGGCAAAATCATATTCAAAATCAATCTCTGTGGTGGCTTCCAGAAAGCTTTTCCGCTTCTCATGTTCCAGAAGCAGCTTCTGCTCCATTCTCCGGTGCTCCGTCACATCCTGCAGCACGCAGCCGCAGAGTCCTTCCTCCAGGGGGTAAATATAGATCAGAAAATGCTTTTCATCATCCGGGCTGTAGTCCTTTAGGACATGCTCTCTCCCATGGCTGGCGGCGTCATAGCAGTACTGGAGAAGCACCTGGTCAACAGTCCCGTATACCTCCATCCCCTGCTTTCCTTCCAGCGTCCCGTAAGGCTGATTTGCGATCCGGGCATAGGCCTTATTGCAGTAGACAAACCGGCAGTCAGCCGGACGCCCTTCGTTATCTGTCAGAATTTCTACCGCGCAGAACGCAATGGGCATATTTTTAAGGTAAAAGTCGGCGTCTCTGGCCTTTCCGCCTTTTTCTTCCGCATATCCGTCCCTTTTGTCCATGTCCCGGCTCCTCCCAGTCACATTGATCAATTTCAGGAAAAGAAAGGCACAGCAGGTCCTCATCTTATGCGAACTTACTATGCCTGTCCCAACTATATAAAGTATAAAAGAATTTCTACAAATTGTAAAGAGACTTATCCCTTCTCTGCCGGTATGCTTCGTACATTAAGAGTGAAGCTGCCACTCCTGCGTTCAGTGACTCCAGCCTTCCTTCCATGGGAATGCGGATCAGAGTGTCCGCCCTGGAAGAGAGCTCTTCCGTAAGGCCGTTCCCCTCGTTTCCGATAAAAAAGGCTGTGCCTCCCCGGTAATCCTCCTGATCATAGCAGGCCTTTCCCTTCAGATGGGCCGCAAAGGTACGGACTCCCCGGCCGCGGAGCCATTCCGCAGTCTGGCAGAGGTCCTCTGCGTACAGAGTGGGAACCCGGTATACAGAGCCCATGGTAGAGCGGATGGTCTTGGGATTGTAAAGGTCCACTGTGCCTTTTCCCAGAATCACCCCGGTGACTCCTGCTCCTTCGGCGGTCCTCAAGATAGTGCCCAGATTACCCGGATCCTGAAGATTTTCCAGAAGCAGCAGAAGAGGCCGCTCCGCCTTCAAAAGCTCCTCCAGGGAACTCTGCCGCTGCCGCACGATGCAGAGCACCCCCTGGGGCGTCTGCGTATCGCTGGCCGCCTGGAAAACAGAATCCTTCAAAACCTCGAAATCCAGTCCCTCTGACACATATTCTTTCCCGTGCTTTTCAAAAAAACTCTCTGAAAAGTATGCCTTTACAATCCGGTCTGCCGGCGCCTCCAGAAACATCTTTGTTCCTTCCGCCACAAAAACGCCCTGTTCGTCCCGCGCTTTCCGTTTCCTGTTCAGCTGAATCAGGTGCCTGACCTGCTGATTGGCTGTGCTTGTAATCATACGTTTCCCCTAACAGTGCTTCGACAGATCCTTTGCCACCTGATACTGATAAGGATCGATGCCCTTTACCATATCAAGAGCCTCATTGATGTCAAAATCCTGGAAACGTCCGTGCTGGTAGCCCACCACACGGTTGGTCTTTCCGTCACAAAGCAGATCCGCCGCCATGGCTCCCATCATGGACGCATACACACGGTCCTTGCAGGTGGGGCTTCCGCCTCGCTGCATGTGGCCCAGAATCGTAGCACGGGTCTCAATTCCCGTGGCAGCCTCAATCCGGCGGGCCATGCTGGTGGAGTGGCCCACGCCCTCGGCATTTACAATGATATGATGCTTCTTTCCGCGCTTGCGGTTCTCAATGATATTATTGATGATCTTCTGTTCATCGTAGTCATAATTCTCCGGCAGAAGAATGTCCTCAGCTCCGTTTGCGATTCCGCACCAGAGAGCGATATAACCCGCATTGCGGCCCATTACCTCAATGATGCTGCAGCGCTCATGAGAGGTAGAGGTGTCACGTACCTTGTCAATCGCTTCCATAGCCGTATTTACAGCCGTATCAAAGCCGATGGTATACTCGGTGCAGGAAATATCCAGGTCGATGGTGCCCGGCACGCCGATGGTATTGATGCCAAGGTTCGCCAGTTTCTGGGCTCCCCGGAAGGAACCGTCTCCTCCGATGACCACGATGCCGTCGATGCCGTGCTTCCGGCAGATCTCCGCGCCTCTCTTCTGGCCCTCTTCTGTCATAAACTCCTTGCAGCGGGCTGTGAACAGGATTGTTCCGCCCCGCTCTATGGTATTTGACACATCATTTGCCGACAGATCAATGATCTCTTCATTCAGCAGTCCCGAATAGCCTTTTAAAATGCCCTTTACCTGCTTTCCGTTCACCAGGGCCTTGCGCACCACGGCACGGATCGCCGCATTCATGCCCGGGGCATCGCCGCCGCTTGTCAGTACTCCTATGGTTTTAATCTCTTTTGCCATGTTCATCCTCCTCGCATCTGTCCATTTTGAACACCTGCGGCTTCCGCACGCGGCCCTTTTGTCCGTACGAAGGCCTATGAGTGTGATTTTACTGCATCCGCCTTATATTTTCAATACGTTTCTCCACAACTTTTACATTCCCTTCACCAAAGCTTTTCTCAAGCTTTACAATCAGATCCCGGTCTGCGTCCACGGTCTGGCCTGCCGGCAGCCGTTTGACGGATTTCTCTGCGGCCGCGTACAGCACCACCCGGTCGTGCCCGTCACTGTCAGCCAGAAGCTGAAGAAGCTCCGGCTCCCTTCTTATGCACTCCTGCTGGTTGGGAAACTGAATCCACAGCTCCCTTCTTCCCGCCTCAAATGGAATGATCCGGTCGCAGATCAGCTTGCTGGCCTTGTCATCCTCCGCGCTTACATGCCCGCTGACGAAAATCTTTGCTTCCTCCGACAATACCGCCGAATTCTTTTCATACACATTGGGGAATACCACCACTTCCACGGACCCCAGCAGGTCTTCCAGCTGCAGAAATGCCATGACGCGGTTATTCTTCGTGTATTTCACAGTCTTTCCCGTAATCATGCCGCCCACGACCACCTGCTCTCCATCGTGTACCTTGGTGCGGTTCGTCTCCTCATCCAGCTGGAAATCCGTGGTCACTGCAGTAATGTTCTTTCTCCAGCGCTCCTCATACTCCTCCAGAGGGTGCCCGCTGACATAGATGCCCAACACCTCCTTCTCGAAGGACAGCAGCAGCTCCTTGGGGTATTCTCCCACATCGGGAAGCTTGGCCTGAAAGCTGGCCTTCTGGTCCTCATCCACCAGATCGAAAAGGCTCATCTGCCCTGTCATCATGGTCTTCTGGCTCTGGGCCACACTGTCCATGATTCCCGCATAGGCCAGAATATACTGCTGTCTGGTGCCGCCCAGGCTGTCCAGGGCCCCCGCCTTGATAAGATTTTCCACCACACGCTTGTTGACCTCTTTACCGGTCATCCGCTCCAGAAAATCCGTCAGGCTCTTGAACTTTCCTCCGAGGCGGCGTTCCTCCGCAATGGCGTCCACCACCGGGCGCCCGATGCTCTTAATCGCCGACAAGGCATAGCGGATAGAACCGTTCGACACGGAAAACCTCGCCTCACCCTCGTTGATATCCGGAGGCAGAATGGAAATACCCATCTGGCGGCAGGTGAGAATATACTCGGACACCTTGCCCGGATTGTCGATGACGGAAGTCATCAGAGCCGCCATAAACTCCACCGGATAATAATATTTCAGCCAGGCTGTCTGATAGGCCACCACCGCGTAGGCCGCCGCGTGAGACTTATTGAAAGCGTACTTGGCAAAATCTATCATCTCATCGTAAATCTTTTGAGCCGTAGCCTCCGCAATGCCGTTGGCAATACAGCCGGGCACGCCCTCTTTCTCATTTCCATAGACGAAGTTCTGGCGCTCCTTTTCCATGACAGCTGCTTTTTTCTTTGACATGGCACGGCGCACCAGGTCGCTCCGTCCCAGCGTATAGCCTGCCAGCTTCTGCACAATCTGCATGACCTGCTCCTGGTAAACGATACATCCATAGGTGGGCTCCAGAATTTCTTCCAGCTGGGGGCAGTCATAGGTAATGGACTCCGGATGGTTCTTTCCCCGGATATACTGGGGAATAAAGTCCATGGGACCGGGACGGTACAGGGAAATTCCCGCGATGACATCCTCCAGGTTCTTGGGCTGCAGCTCCTTCATGAAATTCTTCATGCCGCTGCTTTCCAGCTGGAACACGCCCTCCGTCTTTCCGGTGCCGATGGAGGCATACACCGCCGCGTCATCATAATCTATGCTGTCCATATCGATGATTCTGCCCTCCCGCTCTGAAGCCATCCGGGCTGCGTCCTGGATTACGGTCAGAGTCCGAAGACCCAGGAAGTCCATCTTCAAAAGGCCCAGCTCCTCCAGCGTGGTCATGGTAAACTGGGTGGTAATCGTACCGTCTGAGGCTCTGGAAAGAGGAACGTACTCATCCACCTCTTTCTGGCTGATCACCACGCCTGCCGCGTGCATGGAGGTATGCCGGGGCAGGCCTTCCAGACGCATGGACATGTCAATCAGCTCATGAACCTGAGGATCGTTCTCATAGCTTTTCCTGAGTTCAGGATTCATCTTAAGAGCCTTTTCCAAGGTGATATTCAGCTCCTGAGGCACCATTTTGGCGATGGAATCCACAAAATTGTAGGGAAGATCCATGACACGGCCCACGTCCCGCAGCACGCCTCTGGCCGCCATGGTACCGAAGGTCACGATCTGGACCACCCGGTCCTTGCCGTACTTGCGCACCACATAATCAATCACTTCCTGGCGCCGCTCAAAACAGAAGTCTATATCAATATCCGGCATGGACACACGTTCCGGATTCAGGAAACGCTCAAACAGCAGCTGATACCGGATAGGGTCGATATTGGTGATGCCCATGGTGTAGGCCACGATGCTTCCGGCCGCGGAACCGCGGCCGGGTCCCACGGCGATGCCGTGGTCCCTGGCGTATTTGATAAAATCCCATACAATCAGGAAATAATCCACATAGCCCATGTTTTTGATGACGCCCAGCTCGTATTCCAGCCGTTCCTTCAAGGATCCGTCATCATCGGGATAGCGCTTTGCCAGACCCTCAAAACAGATTTTATTCAGATATTCCCAGGAGGTATAGCCCTCGGGCACATCGTATTTGGGCAGCTTTGTGACACCGAACTCGATCTCCACATTGCAGCGGTCCGCGATCTTCGCGGTATTTTCGATGGCCTCCGGCGCATAGGGAAAAAGCGCCGCCATTTCCTCCGGGGATTTCACGTAATACTGGCCGCCCTCGTAGCGCATCCGGTCCTCATCGGCCAGCTTTTTTCCGGTCTGAATGCAGAGCAGGATATCATGGGGCTTCACGTCCTGGGCATAGGTATAATGAATATCATTGGTGGCCACAAGCGGAATATCCAGCTCCTGGCTCATGCGCATCAGAGCCTGGTTTACAATCTTTTGATCCGGCAGGCCATGATCCTGAAGCTCCAGAAAATAATTTCCCTTTCCAAAGACCTTTTCATATTTCAGAGCAGACTTTTTTGCCTCGTCATACAGCCCTTTCACAATATAGCGCTGAACCTCTCCTGCCAGGCAGGCGCTCAGGGCGATGATTCCCTCATGGAACTGCTCCAAAACTTCCATGTCTACTCTGGGGCGGTAATAAAAGCCCTCCACATAGCCCCGGGACACAATCTTCATCAGGTTGGCGTAACCCTGATTATTTTCCGCCAGAAGCACCAGATGGTAGTACCGGTCCTCGCCGCCTGTCACTTCCTTGTCAAACCGGGAATTGGGCGCCACATAGACCTCGCATCCCAGGATGGGCTTGATGCCTTGAGCTCTCGCCTCCTTATAAAAGTCAATGACACCGAACATGGCTCCGTGGTCGGTGATGGCCGCCGCCGTCATGCCCAGCTCCTTGACTCTTGCCACGTATTCCTTGATTTTATTGGAGCCGTCCAGAAGACTGTACTCCGTATGTGTATGCAGATGTGTAAACGGCATTTAAATCTCCTTTATGATGTCGAGAATCCGGTGGGCTGTCTCCTCCTTGGTCAGAAGCTCCAGCCCGATCTCTTTCTCCTTTGTAAGCACTGTCACACGATTCGTATCCGTGCCGAATCCTGCGCCCTCGGCCCGGAGGCTGTTGGCACAAATCAGATCGCAGTTCTTTTCCGTCAGCTTCTTTCTGGCGTTCGCCAGCAGGTCTTCCGTCTCCATGGCAAAGCCGCAGAGAATCTGGCCTTCCCTCTTGTGCTCTCCCAGATACTTCAGAATATCCTTTGTCCGCTTCAGGGTCAGCGTCAGCTCCCCGTCTGCTTTTTTAATCTTGTTTTCCGCAGTCTGTACCGGCGTATAATCAGCCACAGCTGCCGCTTTGATGATAATATCCTGCTCCGGCGCTTTTTCCGCCACAGCCTGGAACATCTCTTCCGCTGAGGATACACGCACCACCTCTGTAAACAGGGGCGGCTCCACCTCTGTGTGGGCAGCCACCAGGGTCACCTGCGCTCCCCGGAGCATGGCAGCCCGGGCCAGCGCAAAGCCCATCTTTCCCGAGGAATGATTAGTAATAAACCGCACCGGATCAATGGCCTCCTGAGTAGCTCCCGCTGTCACAAGCACCCGCTTTCCGGCCAGATCCTTTTCAAAGGCAATTTCTCTTAACACATACTCCAGAAGCACGCTCTCCTCCGGCATGCGGCCGTCGCCGCTGTCCCCGTTTGCCAGCATTCCGTGGGCCGGAGGGATGATCTCATAGCCGAACCGGGCCAGCTTCTGAAGATTGTCCTGAACGATGGGATTGTGATACATGTTATGGTTCATGGCCGGTGAGATAATCTTCTTGCAGGGGCAGGCCATAATCGTCGTGGTCACCATATCATCGGCAATGCCATTCGCGATTTTTCCGATAATATTTCCGGAGGCAGGGGCCACAAGGACCACATCCGCCAGCTTGGCCAGGGCCACATGCTCCACATTATACTGAAAATTCCGGTCAAAGGTGTCCACCAGGCATTTATTTCCCGTCAGTTCCTCAAAAGTGATGGGCGTGATAAATTCCGTGGCGTTCCGGGTCATCAGCACCTGTACATTGCAGCCCAGCTTTTTCAGCATCCGGGCCAGATTCACGATTTTATATGCGGCGATGCTTCCCGTCACGGCAAGCACCGCGGTTTTCCCTTTCAGCAGCATAATTTTTTGTTTCCTTTCTGTCCAGCCATTATTTCAAAATCATCCGCAGCCCGGTCCGGCCGCGGACAGCAATATTCAAAATTAGTATAACACAAAAAGGCAAAAGTTTTTATATCTTTTTTCCTGCTTCTGTGGTATAAAGAAAAGGTATTGTATCTTCCAAAAGGTTACTATTCACAGCCGATTCAGACATGGAAACAGATGTGTCGTGCTGGCACGTAAACATCTGTTTCCATGTCTGAATCGGGACTGTGAATAGTAACTCCAAGAGAAGAATAATAACAAGGAGGAAAACAACATGAAAAAACGCTTCAACACACGGCAGCTAACCATGCTTGGCCTGCTGACCGGAATCCTGCTTCTTATGGCCTATACGCCTCTGGGATACCTGAATATCGGCCCTTTGGCCATCTCATTCAATGTGATCCCCGTAGCGCTGGCAGCCATCACCCTCGGACCTGCAGGCGGAGCCGCCGCGGGAGCCGTATTCGGATTGACCAGCTTTCTGCAGTGCATCGGCGTGGGCGGCTTGAGCGCCATGGGAGCCGTACTTTTTGACATCAATCCCGTTCTGGCATTTATCCAGCGGTTTGTTCCCCGTCTTCTGGACGGCTTTCTGCTGGGATATATTTTCCGCTTTCTCCACAGGAGGGCAGGCGCCCGCATGGGCTGCCTGATTACAGGCTTTCTCTCCGCGTTTCTGAATACCCTGTTCTTTATGTCCGCCCTGATTCTGCTCTATGGAAACACGGACTATGTACAGGGGCTCATCGGCGGCCGGAATATTCTGCTGTTTATCTGCTCCTTTGTGGGCATCAACGCAGTCTGTGAAATGGCCGCGTCCACAGTGCTTACCGGAGCCATCGGGTATGCCCTGTACCGCTCCAGGCTCTTTGGCTCACAGAAATAAGCGGCAGGGCCCGGAATTGAAATTTATCCCTGGAGGAACGGCAAATGATTCTTACCATAGATATCGGAAACACCAATATTGTTATCGGCTGTTTTGAAAAGGACCGGCTTCTTTTTCTTGAGCGCTTTTCTACGGACCAGGAAGCTACCAGTCTGGAATACGCCACCATTTTCAAGGAGACCCTGGATCTGCACGACATCCTGCCTGGACAGATTCAGGGCGGAATCCTCTCTTCCGT
Organism: uncultured Merdimonas sp.; assembly: GCA_944375745.1. Taxonomy (GTDB): domain Bacteria; phylum Bacillota; class Clostridia; order Lachnospirales; family Lachnospiraceae; genus Laedolimicola. The sequence continues at coordinate 27,984 of CALWAV010000138.1, read as the reverse complement.
GGTTCCTTCCGTGACCGGAACCGTAAAGGAAGCCGCGGAAAAATACACCGGCGCCCGGATCCTGGTGGTAGGGCCCGGCATGAAAACCGGCATCCGGCTGAACGTGGACGACCCGGCCCAGCAGGGCAGCGATCTGGTGGTGGGAGCTGTGGCAGGAGTCCACTGTTATCCTGTGCCTCAGATCATCATCGACATGGGCACTGCCACTACAGTCTCTGTCATTGACCGTACCGGAGCCTATATCGGGAAAATGATTCTCCCGGGACTGGCCATCTCCCTGGACGCTTTGTCCGGGCGGACGGCCCAGCTGCCCCGGATCTCTCTGGACCCGCCGAAGAAACTCATCGGCAGCAATACCGTGGATTCCATGAAGAGCGGAATCCTCTACGGAAGCGCCGGCGCCTTGGACGGCCTCATTGACCGGATTAACGAAGAGCTCGGTGAACACTGCACTGTGGTGGCCACAGGCGGCCTGGCCCGCGCGGTCATCCCCCTTTGCCGCCACGAAATCATACTGGAAGAGGATCTGCTTCTGAAGGGGCTGCTGATTCTGTATTATAAAAATGCCAGAGAATAAAAAATAAACAAATACGCCAGAAGATCATAAAACCGGCGCCGGCAGGCGGAAGCTTTAGAAGCTCCCGCGCGCCGGCGCCGGAATCATGCTCAGGGTTCTGTCCCGCCCAGGGGCACCGCGGGCAGTTCCCGAGAACACACCGCGGCCAGGCCCTTTCATAAGGACGCCATGCGAAAAACGAGGCAACCACTCCTTTCCGGAGCCATCACCTCGTTTTACTTAACCATTGATCATAAAAGATACTAATTTATCGATGTCTTCTTTTTCATATGCGATAATCTCAAGCTCCGGAATCTCTCCGTTTGAGAAAATGTTCGCCATGGATACGTACTGAGAAAGCTTTGACTTCAGATTCAGTCTGTCACCCTCACCTGTAACCAGCTCTACCTTTCCCTTGCAGCTGTCAACTACCTTGAAGAACTTGTCGATGTCAGTAATATTCTGAACTTTCATCTTTATTCACCCCTTTCTTCTCTCTCATTATAACCATAAAACATAGCTTTGGAAAGAGATTTTTTTGATTTTTTCAAAATTTGGTACTTTTTCATGATTTGCGGCGGATGCTCTTCTCTGTTATTTCTATTTTGCCTTCCTTTAAAAGCCTTCCCACTGCCCGTTTGAACGCATTTTTACTGAGCTTCAGCTCCCGTTCAATCACTTCCGGAGACGCTTTGTCATTGAAAGGCAGCACGCCGTCAAATTCATCGATCACCTTCAGCACCGTTTCCGCGTCACGGTCTATCTGCAGATAAGCTTTTTCCTGCATACTGAGATTCAGTTTCCCATCTTCACGGACCGCAGTCACCCGCGCTTCGATCACATCGCCGATCTGAGCCCCTCCGTGGAAATCCTTTCTGGGAATCAGGCCGGAATAGCGGTTATCTACCGCCACAAAAGCGCCGAACTCCCCGCTGATCTCATAAACCGTTCCCTTGACCCTGTCATCCTTCTGATAAGGTGATTGATTCTCCAGATACTCATAGACATTCATAGTAGCGCAGAGACGGCTGCTCTTATCTGTATACAGGGCAATCAGCACCTCCTCGCCTTCCTTCACACGCCGCGTCTGCTGGCGGAAAGGAAGCAACAGATCCTTTTCCAGGCCCCAGTCCAGAAAAGCGCCGATCTTTCCCGTCTGGACCACCTTCAGCACAGCCAGGCCGCCCAGCTCCACCTTCGGCTCCCGGGTGGTGGAGATCAGCCGGTCACTGGAATCCCGGTAGACGAAAACCTTAAGTCTGTCTCCCAGGACCGTTCCCTCCGGCACCTGCTTTTTGGGAAGCAGCACCCGCTCGGACGCATCCGCTCCCTCTGCCAGATATATGCCGAAATCGGCCTTTTTTATGACTGTAAGTTCCTGCTTTTTTCCAAGCTCTATCATTTTTTCTATCCTCTTATCTTCTTTTTGTTTAAGAAAGCTCTACGACCGCGTAGGGCTTCCCTGCGGCGCTGCACAGCCCTATGGTATATCTGCCGTCCCGGGAGGCTGTCACCGGATAAATCATATCCCCCAGCACAGCCTGCTTTTTATATTCTGCTCTCATCTGCCGGATCTCAAATCCCTCCGGCACATATTCCCTGGCCATCTGAATATACTGCCCGTTATTCACATGATGGTTGGTGTCCAGATGATGCTTCTGGACGGAAAAAGGCTCTCCTGCTTTTCCATCTGCCGGCATGGGCACTTTCCTGGAAGCGTATTCCATATCCAGCTTTTCCTCCAGCACATAAGCCTTCTCAATCTCTTCCGGAACCCGGGCCGGCCGCCCTGTCTGCGTATCCAGAAACGTCCACAGACTGTTGGCCCAGGCCAGAATTTTTCCATCTTCACCTGTCATCGTAAAATTACGCCAGCCCAGAAATCCCTGGAACTGGTAGGGCCAGGTGGAAATGCGTATATTCTCGCACAGAGACGGGTATCTGTCAACCACAATCTGCCAGGAGGAGAGCACCCACACTCTCTTCAGCTCCTCCAGCCGTCCCACTCCTATATGAAGCTCCTCCGACTGAAAGGTGCTGCTGTCCTGAAAATAATTAATGATTCCATTCAAAGTCAGCTTCTTGTCCTCGCCCACCTCACTGTACCGCACGCGGCTGTCAAATGAGTACATGTCTGTCCTTCCTCCGTCCCGCTTATAAACTCTGTTTTTCATTTCTGATGCTCAGCCTAGTATAACATTTTTCCGTTGATTTTGCACTTCTTATTTTTCTTTCCTTTTCTTGATAACAGCAGGATCTTCCGCTATAATTCCGTTAGATAGAGTTCCCCGCCGGTCAAAAGACGCCGGGAAAGGCAGGGGGACAATTCTGAAAAGTGAGGGGAATCACACAGCTATGGACATGAAGCTTTCGGCAGAAACCGCCCAGAAGCAGATCCTGTCTCTGAATCAGCTCAGATCACTGGAAATGCTTGCTATGGACGTAACTCAGCTCAATGAATTCCTGAAAAATGAATATTTTGAAAATCCGCTTCTGGACTGTACCAATGTACACCAGCCGGAAGGGGCCGGTCCCGGCGCGGAATCCGGCTGTGCCCCTGCGCTGACCTATCAGACCAGCTGGCAGGAGCTTCTGGAAGAAGAAAACGTAAGAGAGATCCCGGACGCCAGAGGCCGGGAACTGAAGGACTATATTCTGGAGCAAATTCCTCCCGGACAGTGCGGCCCCGGGAAAAGGGAGCTGTTCCGGTATCTCACCGACTGTCTGGACGACTCTGGGTATTTTACCATGACCGAGGAAGAAGCTGCCAGAGGCGCGGGTGTGTCTGTCAGCTCTGTCAGAGAAACTCTCTCTGTGCTGCGGGAGCTGGAGCCTTTCGGCGTCTTCGCTCCGGACTTAAGAAGCTGTCTTCTGAAGCAGCTTGAGCACAAAGGAATGAAGGGAAGTCTTCTCTGGGCCATCACAGACAGCTGCCTTCCGGAGGTGGCCGGCGGAAACATAGGAAAGATTTCCCGGACTCTGAAAGTGTCCACCGCAGAGGTCCGCAAGGCCCTGGAAGGACTGGCAAAGCTTTCCCCAAGGCCTGTAAACGGCTTTGATACCGGCAGGACAGACTATATTATCCCCGATATTCTGTTTACCAGAGAAGACGGGGAATGGCAGATCAGGCTGAATGACCGCTGGACCGAAGACTATCACATCAATGACTACTATGTCTCTATGATGAAGCAGGCGGAAGATCCGGAGCTGAATCAGTACTTTGAAAAGAAGCTGGAAAGGGCCAGGCAGCTGCTTCTCAATATCAGGCAGCGCAGAAAGACTGTGCTGGCCGTGTCAGAAGAACTGCTCAGAAGCCAGCGGGGCTTTTTCGAGGGCAGGGCTCCTCTTTCAGCCTTATCCATGCAGACGCTGGCTGACAGCCTGGGAATCAGCGTCTCCACCGTAAGCCGTGCCGTAAAGGGTAAATACATAGAATATCCCGGCGGCGTCATTGCGGCCAAAAAGCTCTTTGCTTCTGCCTCCGCAAGAAAAAGCGCCGGCGGAGGCGCCCAAGCTTCCGTCTCGGCGGATTCTGTAAAACAAAGCATAAGGCTTCTCATCCAAGAAGAGGACAAGACAAAGCCCTTCAGCGATCAGAAGCTTTCCGAGCTTCTGAAGCTGAAGGGCATGACGGTATCCAGAAGAACTGTGGCAAAATACAGGGAAGAGCTGGGCATAGGCCAGAGCTTCGAACGGAAGCTGAACTGAGGGTCAGCTTATTCCGTAATGCTTCATCTTTCTCCAAAGGGTGCTTCTGTCTATGCCAAGCATCTCGGCCATTCTGCCCCGGCTGCCGGAGCAGAGCTCTTTTGCTTCCAGGATTCTGTCGTATTCTGCGTTTTCCCTGGCTCTGCCCAAGCTCTCGCTGCCCTCAGCCTGGCGGGCAGAGCCGTGTCCGGAATATCCGGTACGCCCGGCTTCCATATGGACAGTCTGCTCTGCCTCCCGGTATATATCCGAAGGATAGAGGATTCTCCGCATCTGCTCCGCGTTTACAGGGCCCGGCTCACAGACAGCGCACAGTCTTTCTGCAATATTTCTCAGTTCCCTTACATTCCCCTTAAAATCATAAGAAATAAGAAGGCCCTCCGCCTCCCGGTCCAGCTGATAGGAGGCAGGCTGGTCATGCTTTAATCCGGACAGCAGATAGTCAAACAGCAGGCGGATGTCCCCCCGCCTCTCCCTGAGAGGCGGCAGAAACAGCCTGAGCACATCAAGACGGTACATCAGATCCTGCCGGAATCTGCCTGCCTCAATCTCTTCCGACAGGTTCTTATTGGTAGCCGCAATGATCCGGATATCCACATTGATCACTCTGTCCGATCCGATGCGCCGGACTTCTCTTTCCTGCAGCACGCGCAGGAGCTTGCTCTGAAGGGTAATGGGGATCTCGGTAATCTCATCCAGAAACAGAGTGCCTCTGTGGGCCTGCTCCACAAGCCCCGGTTTTCCGCCCTTTCTGGAGCCTGTGAACGCGCCCTCCTCATATCCGAACAGCTCGCTCTCAAGAAGGCTTTCCGGCAGCGCGGCACAGTTGACAGCCACAAAGGGGCCCGCCTTCCGTCTGCTCTCGTTATGTATGCTCTGGGCGAACATTTCCTTTCCGGTTCCGGTCTCACCCACGATCATAATATTGGCCTCTGTCTTTGCGTACCTTCGGGCTTCTTCGGTGACAGACTGCATAACCCTGCTTTTATACTTGATATGCTCAAATCTGTATCTGGCCACAAGTCCTTTATCGCTGAGCTTTTTCCGGATGCCGCCCTCCAGTTCCTGGATATAGGAGACATTGAGCATGTTCACCACCGCGCCGTACAGCTCGTTTTTGCCTTTTACGGGTGTCACTGTCACAGTCACCGAATCTCCGGAGCGGAGCTTCAGCACATCTATGCTTTTCTGTTTTTCCGTCTTAAAAACTTCCTCAAGCACTGATTTCAATTCAGGAAAAGCCGTATCAAACTGCTTTCCGCACAGAAGATCTCTTCCTGCAGACATGGACTGGGCCGTCTGATTATCCACGCCGATCTTTCCCTCCGTATCCACAAACAGAATACCCTCTGTGGAGTTTTTGGTGATCATCCGGTACATCTCAGCCTTTACCTGCTCACTGCGCTTGATGACTACACTCTGCACCGCCGCGGCTACGGCATCCCTTACTGCCTCCTCTCCCGTCTCGATCAGCACGGAAGTCATGCCCAGCTCTTTGGCACAACTAACCACCGAAAAACCGCCCAGGATCAGATCACAGCCGTCCGCGGCAGCCTGCAGTACAGCCCCCTTGATATCCTCACTTTCTGCCGCGTAATAGATTCCCAGAGGGCAGCCGAGGAATTCGGAAAAATCCTGACATGCTTCCATATATTTATAACCTCCGCAGTATGCGACCCTGCCGGGTCTGTACAGAGTGGCAATTTTTCGGAAGGATCTGATGATATCATAGCTTGTAATATCCAGATCCGTATCAATCAGGCCCGGATATCTTTTTCTGATATACTTTGAAGTATAGCCTCTGGTAATAATGGCATCATAACCTGCAGGGTTAAGCTGTTCAATGTTCTCCACCGCGTGTACATCAATAATTATCTCCACATACGGCGGGAGTTCTGTGTTTTCCACCACTTTTTCTACTGTATCCTTCAGCTCAGGATAAGGAACAATAAATAAAATTTTCATTTTCTCACCCACATATCAGAAACATCGGTAAAAATGTATTTTTATCCAAACATCTGAAGCTATATTACAACATTTATTGCTATTTTGCAACGTTTTATCTTGATATTATGCAACATCCCCCGAAAACCGTCGGGATACAGCCGGAAATTCCGGCACTTTTTAAGTTGGCACGCTTTTTGCTTTTATAACAAGTATAAAACATTTGAATTTCCAAAAAGATGGATTCAGAAAAGGAGTGTGATTATGGATTATACCTATTTATTCGAAGATGCGGGGGAGAAGAAATCCATCGTGGGAGTAGTGGGAGCCACAAAGGGCTACGGCTACACCCTGCTGGCTCAGATCCCCAGAGCAAAACACATGGAGCTGCGGGTTATCTGCTCAAGACATCCAGATGAATGCAGAGAAGTCCTCAAAGAAACTGGCTTTGGAGACAGAACAATCATCGAGTGCGCAGATGTGGAAGCAGTAAAAGCGGCGCCACAGGACGCGGTTCTCATCGTTTCCGATTACAGGCTTGTGACCGAATGCGGAATCACCGCCCTCGTGGAAGCGACCGGAAATACAGCCATTGGCTGCGAAGCTGCTGAGGACGCCCTCAAAAAGGGAATCAATGTCTACATGGTTTCAAAAGAAACGGACAGCGTCTGCGGCCCGCGCCTGAACCAGATAGCAAAGGAACACAACGCTGTATACTCTCTTGTAAACGGAGATCAGCCCAGAAATCTGATCGACCTTTATTCCTGGGCGAAGGCTCTCGGGCTTGAGGTAATCTGCGCAGGAAAATCCAGCGAATACGATCTGGTCTGGGACAGAGAAACAGGCGAACTCTCTTACACAGACGGAAGCGGAACGAAGGAGATTCTTCCCGAACTCATGGCCTGCTGGCGCTACCAGGGAAGGGAAACACTGGAAGCCCGCCACAAACTGCTTGAAAAGTACACCGGCGCCATTTCCGCGGACCTCTGTGAGATGAACCTGGTGTCAAATATTACGGGTCTTGTGCCCGCAAAGCCTGAGCTCAGCTATCCTATCGCAAAGCCCAGTGAGCTGGCTGATATCTTCATCCCTGAGGAGGACGGCGGAATCCTTAAGAAAACCGGCGTGGTCGATGTATTCTTTAATCTGAGGGGCGTCGACGAGGCAAGCTTCTGCGGCGGCGAATTTGTCATCATCCGCTGTGAGAACGAAAAGATGTGGGAGATCCTCATCGGAAAAGGACATGTGGTAAGCCGCAATAAAAAATACTGCTGCATCTACTATCCTTATCATTTCATGGGAATGGAGACACCGCTCACCATACTGCTGGGAGATCTGAAGGGAATCGGCTCTCATCCCGAATGCCGCCAGGTATCCGTCATGGCAGGGGTTGCCGAAAAGGATATTCCCGCGGGAACAGTCCTTAAGGTTCACGGACATCATCATTCCATCGAAGGCCTTGTGCCCGAGCTTCTGGAGCTGAGCAGCTCAGGAAACGCCGCTCCCTTCTATCTTCTGAACGGAGCAGTTCTGAAAAACGACATTAAAAAGGGCCAGCCGGTAACCACGGATGATGTGGAAATAGACGGTCAGCCGGCTTATAAGTTTTATGCTGAGGGTTTAAAGCTGTAAAACAGAATCATTTTACATATGGAAAAGGAGAAAAACTATGAGTATTGAGACATTATCTATCATCGCCATCGCGATATTGTTTATAATGTTCTTTATCGGAGCAGTACGCCCGATAAACATCGGTGTTATGGGGTTTGTCGCCGCATTTATTGTGGGCGTGCTTGTGTGCGGGCTTTCCGAGGACGATCTGCTGGGAAGCTTCCCCGCGGAGCTGTTTATCATTCTGGCAGGCGTCACCTATTTCTTCAATACCCTGCAGGACAACGGAACCATTGACGTCATCACAACCGCAGGCCTCAGACTTGTAAGGGGAAATGTGGGACTGATTCCCTGGGTGATGTTCGCTCTGGAGCTTATCCTCTGCGCTGTGGGTACCCAGGGTACAGCGGCTATCATCATTGTTACGCCTATCGCTCTGCAGCTCGCAAACGCCTGCGGAATGAGCCAGCTTATGATGGCCCTTATGGTTGCTTTTGGTATGACAGGAGGCATTTTCTCACCCCTTAACATCATGGGACTTGTAGTGGACGGCGTCCTGAGTGAGTATTCCATCGCATCCAATCCTCTGGGACTGTGGATTGCGACTGTTGCCTTCTCATTTTTCCTTTCCCTTATCACCTTCTTTATCTTCGGAGGCTACAAATTCCTCGGCAAGAAAAAGCTGGAAGAGCTTTCTTCCCTGGAAGGCGATGAGAATAAAGAGATTCTTGAGAAACTCAGCAAAAAGGTGAGTGTCAACGGTTTCCAGGCCGCTTCCCTTGTGGCGCTTGTAATCCTTGTTTTCCTGGGTATCGTATTTGAATTCAATATGGGCTTCCTGGCTCTGATTCTCGGCTTCATTCTGGGCTGCACCCAGCCCAAACGCCAGGGCGGCATCATCAAGAGCATGCCCTGGAGCATCATCTTCATGGTCAGCGGTATTGTTACCTATGTAGGCGTGATGCAGGATATCGGCGTCATGGACTGGCTGACAGAGCTGATCAGCAACTTCAACAGCCCCAAGCTTGCAACACTTGTGACAGCCTACATTGGAGGCTTTGTTTCGGCCTTCGTATCAACAACAGGCTTCCTTTCCGGAGTTATTCCGCTCTGTATCCCGGTTCTCGAAGAGCCCGGCATATGGTCCATCGGTGTTCTTGCCTGCATCTGCATGGCATCCAGCATCGTAGATGTATGCCCCTTCTCCACAACAGGAGCTATCTTCGTAGCCAACGCCCAGGGCAAGGAAAAGTCCACACTGTACTCCCACCTGCTTTACGCAGCGGCATGCATCGTTCTCTTCGGACCTCTGCTTGCATGGCTGGTATTCGTGGCGTTTCTTTAAATAATTTCCGGAGCGTTCCGCTGGACGCCCGGCCTGCAGTACTGTAAAATCAATTTATAAAATAACAGACAGATAAGGAGAACACATGCTCAGATTCGGATGTATAGCCGATGATTTCACTGGAGCCAGTGACGCCGCCTCCTTCCTCGTAAAGGGCGGTATGTCTGTTCAGCTTATCAACGGTATCCCTTCCGGGGATACCGTTGTGGCTGACCATATAGACGCTGCGGTCATTGCGCTCAAATCAAGGACTCAGGAAACCTCGGCAGCTGTGTCCGACAGTCTGGAAGCCATCCGGTGGCTGAAGGGAAACGGCGCACAGCAGTTTTATTTTAAATACTGTTCCACCTTTGATTCCACAAAAAAGGGGAACATCGGCCCTGTGGCAGACGCTGTGATGGAGTATTTGAAAACTCCCTGCACCCTGCTCTGCCCTGCCCTGCCTGTAAACGGGAGAATTGTGAAAAACGGCGAGCTCTTTGTAAACGGAGTGCCGCTCCATGAAAGCCCCATGAAGGATCATCCGCTCACACCCATGTGGGACAGCCGCATCGCAAATCTCATGGAGCCTCAGAGCAGATATCCAAGCGTGGAGCTTTCCGGCAGCGAACTTCATATGGAACCCGCAGAGCTTCAGCAGACACTTCTGGAAAAGCTTGAAAAAGCATGCCTTTCCCGGAAGGATCAAAAGCCGGAGCATTTTTACGTGATACCCGATTATCAGGATGACAGCGATGCTCAAGATATCATCAGGCTTTTCGGAGATCTTCCGTTCCTGACAGGAGGAAGCGGAATCCTGACCGGCCTGGCAGCCCGCATCTGCGGAGAACAAGGTGGATTCGGAATCCCGGACTCCGCCGCAGACGGCGGCGCCATCCTTCTTGCAGGAAGCTGCTCCAAGGCAACCCTCGGACAGATAGAGCATTATAAAGAATCGGGAGGATTATGGAGAAAAATCGACCCGGAAAAGCTTCTCTCAGGAGAAGACAGCATCGATAATATCTGGAACTTTATAGAGGGAAACGGCGACAGGACCGTATTGGTCTACAGCTCCGACACCCCGGAAAATGTGAAAAAAGTCCAGAATCTCGGTCAGGAAAAAATCGCGCAGCTTCTGGAAGATACAGAAGCGGAAATTGCCCTCCGGGCTCTCAAATCAGGAAGGAAGCGCATCATAGTAGCCGGCGGGGAGACCTCAGGAGCCGTCACAAAGAAACTCGGCTTCTCCTCCTACCGCATAGGAGACAGCGTAGCTCCCGGCGTTCCTGTGATGATCCCGGTGGAAGATGAGTCCGTGAGACTGATTCTGAAATCAGGAAATTTCGGCCAGCCGGATTTCTTTGAAAAAGCCCTGAAAATGACCGGGCGGAACTGAAAGGAGAATTTTTATGAGTGATTTGAAACTTAACGAAAAGCTTGAAACAGCCATATGGATCGCAAAGAGCCTCTTTGACAGGAATCGTACCACCGGCTCCTCCGCAAATATGAGCTTTGCCCATGAAGGAAAAATCTACATCACCCAGAGTGGAAGCTGCTTCGGAACTCTGAAGGCGGAACAGTTCGCCGTCCTCGATATGGACGGAAACATCCTGTCAGAAAACAAGCCAAGCAAGGAATGGCCGCTTCATCTTCAGATATATCAGAAGAAGCCCGAGACAGGCGCTGTCATCCATACCCATGGCAGCTACGCCGTGCTGTGGAGCTTTGTCCCCTGTGAGAACGAAAATGACGTCATTCCCGATCACACGCCTTATCTTAAAATGAAGCTGGGCACAGTAGGCATGATTCCCTATGAAAAGCCCGGCTCAGAGGCGCTGTTCAAAGCTTTCGGAGACCGAGTGGAAAACAGCGACGGATATCTCTTAAAGCAGCACGGAGCTGTCGTTCCCGGCAAAAATCTGCTGGATGCCTTCTATTCCATCGAGGAGCTGGAGGAAAGCGCCAAGATAGCCTGGATGCTTCACCAGAAGGCCCTGTAAGGGAAATGCCAGCTGAACAATATAATTGCAAAGATTAAACCACAAACGCCGTACCGCTGGTAATAAGCCAGCAGCGCGGCGTTAAATCACGCTGTAAGCAAATAATTTCCAGAATACGCAGAAAGCCCGTAAATACGGGCTTTCCGGGCATAGAAAAAGCTCCGGTGAATCTTCACCGGAGCGTCTCAAGCAGGGCTACAAGGATTCGAACCTTGAAATGACGGAGTCAGAGTCCGTTGCCTTACCGTTTGGCGATAGCCCTTTGTTTTCAGCGAGTATTAATATACCATAGCTTAGCTCTAAATGCAAGTACTTTTTTCGATTTTTTTAACTTTTTTATTTTTTTATTCAGGATGGCCGGCTCCAGGGCCTTGCCATCCTGTCTGTCTTCTCAGGATTCCTCTGCCACATACCCGTATTCCAGCGTAATCACACACTGATAACGGGAATCCAGCTGGTTTACCTTTTCCACGATATCCCGGCGCAGCTGCTTCATCTCATTTTCCGTATAGGAATGGGGGACTACCACATCAAAGATCAGATTGATCTGCTCTTCTCCATCCACGACGCGGAAATCGTGCAGAGAAAGATGGCTGTCGATTTCCTGCAGCACTGATATCACCTGCTCCTTCAACTCTGCCACCCGCTCATCCTTTACAGCTACAGGGTCCATATGAATCACAAGGAAAAGTCCAAGCTTTTTCACCGCGTCCCGCTCAATTTTATCAATAATCTCATGGGAGGTCTCGATGTCCACATCATTGGGCACCTCTGCGTGAATGGATGCCAGGCTGCGTGTAGGCCCGTAATTATGTACAATCAAATCATGGCTTCCCAGAATGCCGTCATAGCTCTCCACAAAGTCCGTTATTTCCCTGTACAGCTTCGGGTCCACCGGCTGGCCAATCAGGGGCTCCAGAGTATCGCGGGCGATGCCTACTCCGGCCCACATAACCACCAGGGAGACCAGAAGTCCCACAAATCCATCGATATTGATGTTTGTGAAGTAGAAAAACAGAATGGATGCCATGGTGGCCAGTGTAGTAATCACATCTCCCAGCGCGTCTGTGGCCGTAGCCTGCATCACGCTGGAATTGATTTTCTTTCCCAGCTTTTTGTTGAACTGGCCCAGCCAGAACTTTACCAGCACAGAGGCCAGAAGAATCAGCATGGACACCAGATCAAAGCTCAGAGCTTCCGGATTGCGGATTTTTTCTATGGAACTTTTAAAGAACGTGAGGCCCACTTCGATTACCAGAAAGGCCACCACCAGAGCCGCGATATATTCAATTCTTCCATGACCGAAGGGATGCTCTCTGTCCGCAGGCTTTCCGGCCATTTTCACGCCTACAAAGCCGATGACGGAAGAAGCCGCGTCTGAAAGGTTATTGAAAGCGTCTGCCATAACGGAGACGCTTCGCATAATCATACCTACTGCCAGCTTGCCGGCAAACAGCAGCACATTGCAGAAGATGCCCACCATGCTGGCCAGCACGCCATACTCGGTACGCACGCTGGCCGCTTCGGTGTTCTGATAATTTTTTACAAACTTTTTCACTAAAAATTCTGTCATAGCTTACTGTCCTGTATTAATCTCCGCGGTCTGAGTTCCGGCCGTGGGATCTGTCTGTATCACTGCCGACGTATCGCCTCCCGCAGACGGATCCGTCGTACTCTGGGTAGTGGGCACGCCTCCCGTCAGCGGACTGATGGCTGTGCCGATCACATTTCCAGGATGGAGACTGCAGGGCTTCGCCACAAGAGGTGAGCCGGAAATACTGTTATTCTCCGGAATCAGTGTGATAATCCGGTATTCATGGGTCGGACACATATCGGTAGCAAGGGCTCCGCTTTCCACGCAGGCCTCGCCTGTCACATGCACGTCACAGTACTCTGTGGGCGCGGTTCCCTGGGCGAAATACTCGGTCTTCATCATGCCGTCGCAGATGCCCGGAATCGGCAGCTTGCCTGATGCCGCGCAGACGGTGGCGCTGGTGATGCTGGAGGGCATCTCAAAGCTCTTATTTTCCAGATTCTCATGAATTCTGGACATAACCTCCCGCCAGATATTCAGATGGTAGCGGGTCTCACCTGCGCTGCTGTTCAGCTTATGGTTATTGTCATAGCCGGCCCAGACTCCCGCCGTATAATAAGGCGTAAAGCCTACAAACCACACGTCGTTGTTCTGAGTGGTCGTACCGGTCTTTCCGGCGATGTTCATGCCGGAAAAGTTTGCTCTTGTACCTGTTCCGGATCTTACCACATCCTGCATGGCGCTTGTGAGCAGCCATGCGGTGCTGTCCTTCAGCACCGTTCTTGTATTCGAGGTTGTATTGTCAATCAGTACGTTTCCGTCATGATCGAGAATTCTGGTATAAAATACCGGCTCTGTATATACGCCTCCGTTTGCGATGGTTGCGAACGCAGCCGTCAGCTCCACATTCTTGACTCCGTTGGTCAGACCGCCCAGAGCCATGGCCTGGCCCACATCGCTGTTTCCATTGTCATCCAGCTCCGTCTGAAGGGTCGTAATCCCGAAATTCTGCACATAGGTGGCACCCAGCTCCGGAGTAATATCCGTCAGGGTCTTAACCGCCACAATATTGATGGAGTTCATAATACCCTGTCTGAGAGAAGTCCAGCCGCTGTAACTTCTGTTTGCGTTTCGGACTTCCTTGCCGGTTCCGTCATTATAGAAATAAGGAGCGTCGTACTGGGTAGTCGCCAGTGTCATGCCCGCCGAATCCAGGGCAGGCGCGTAAGTGGAGACAATCTTGAAGGTAGAACCCGGCTGGCGCGTGGTATCCGTCGCCCGGTTCAGAGACAGGCTGGCCGTCTTCTCTCCGCGGCCTCCCACGATTCCCTTTACATATCCGGTAGCCTGATCCATGATCACCATGGAAATCTGAGGCTGAACCGTGATATCCATGCTCTCGTATACCGTATCGCCCTCTTCCACCACAGCCGCCTTGTAGGCCTCCACATGAGCCATGGCGTCTTCCTCGCTGTCAAAGAGCAGCTCGAAATCCGAGTACTCGTTTTCCTGGAAATATCTCTCCATCATTTCCTTGCTGTAATTGATCTGCTCTCCATCCGGCTTCACCACCGTCAGAGCATACTCCAGACCATACTTGATATCCGATGGATAATTATCCGGATCAGAGGTCTCCTCATCCATGATCGCCTGGATCTCCGGATCCTGAGCCGTCTCAATGGTCAGTCCTCCGTTGTAGACCAGATTGTAGGCCTGCTGGGAGGTATAGCCCTTGATCTCCTGCAGATCCTGAATCACTGCCTCAATGGTGGCGTCCACATAATAGGAATACACTTCCGATGTGCCGGTGCTTTCATTCGTGACCTGAATCCGCTCATAGACATCATCCGCCATGGCCTCATTATACTCGTCCTGGGTAATATGCCCGTTTCTCAGCATAGCGTCCAGCACCAGTTCCCGCCTGGACGCATTATCCTCCGGATGGCTGATGGGGTTATATCTGCTGGGATTCTGTGTGATAGCCGCGATGACTGCAGCCTCGGAAATAGTCAGATCACTTACATCTTTATTAAAATACCGGTTGGCCGCCGCCTGGACGCCCAGGGTATTCTGGCCCAGATTAATGGTGTTCAGATAAGCTTCCAGAATCTCCTGCTTACTCATGATTTTTTCCAGCTCCAGGGCCAGATACTGCTCCTGCAGCTTACGCTCCACTTTCTCCACGAAAGTATCCTCGCTCATGAAATCAAAGACGCTGTTCTTCAGAAGCTGCTGGGTAATGGTGCTGGCGCCTTCCGTTCTCTGAAAACCTGTGGCCACAGCAGTGGCGGCCGCACGCATAATACCCCTTAAATCAATGCCGTTATGCTCATAAAAGCGTTCATCCTCAATGTCGATGAAGGCCCACTGGACATCTTCCGGAATATTTTCAATATCCACCCAGACACGGTTGGATCCGGCCGTGACAAGCTCTGCCATGGTGTTCCCTTCCGAATCCAGCATCACCGACTTATATCCCCGGGGAATTACGGTGGTGTTGTCAATATCCGGCGCATTGTCAATCACGCCTTTCACAATTCCGATGCCCGCGCACGCGCCGATCACCACCACGGCCAGTACGCAGATCAAAAATGCTTTTATAAATATGACACTTGCTTTCTTTTTTACTTTTGTAGCTTTGGAGTGCATGGACTTCTGCTTTTTAGAAGTTCCGCGTTTTCCATAATTCATTTTCTTTCCTCCTCTACATCGTTTCATTATAGCAAAAACTTACACAGGAATAAAGAGAAAATTAAAATTTCACAGTTTCCTCAGCATTTCTTAAGATTTCCGCTCTGCCGCCGGTTGACAAAAAGAGGGAATTCATTCTATACTGACCCTAGCAGCGGCATATTTTCTGAAAGC
Organism: uncultured Merdimonas sp.; assembly: GCA_944375745.1. Classification (GTDB taxonomy): domain Bacteria; phylum Bacillota; class Clostridia; order Lachnospirales; family Lachnospiraceae; genus Laedolimicola. Next base: position 12,442 of record CALWAV010000138.1, on the reverse strand, counting down.
AGGCGGCTTTCCCGCTTCTTTCCTGCCGCATTCGAAATTTTAAAACCCTGACAGCTTTCGACAGTCTTTGCGCGCTCCATCCTGTATAATATTTCTGCAGCCGGATATTCCGCGTTTTCTGCGCGGTGAGCCGCATACAGTGGAAGGAGAATATGATGCAAAAGGAATTTTTAATCGAAACACGGGCTGTCACAGATGAAAAAGGAACTCTGCTGAATCTGAAATACTATCTGATCGAAGAGGAAACACCCCAGTCGGCCGCTCCTCTTTACCGGATCTGCATAAAAAAGTCATTGTCGGAGCGTCCCGGCGTGGAGGAAGCCCAGAGCACTCCTCCCGTATCTGATTCGGAAGATTATGTACGCGGGATACTCCGCCGTCTGATCTCAAACGCAGTGACGCCGGTGTGTCTGCTGGAGATTGTGGACGACATCATGACAAAAGAGGACATGCAGGCTTCCTGAAAGGAACCTAAATGGCTGAATCATACCGTTTTACCTGGCAGGGAGGAACAGGAGAGCTGATCGAGAAGAAATCCCGTTTCATTGCTTCCGTAGCTCCCGCCAAATCCGAGGAAGAAGCCCAGAGCTTTATTGAACAAATAAAAAAGAAGTACTGGGACGCAAGACATAACTGCACAGCATTTACCATCGGCAGCCGCCATCAGCTGACCCGCTGCAGTGATGACGGGGAACCTGCCGGGACAGCCGGGCGTCCCATGCTGGATGCTCTGCTTAAGGAAGACATCCATGATACCTGCGCTGTGGTCACCCGTTATTTCGGCGGCACTCTGCTCGGCACCGGCGGCCTGGTGCGGGCCTACTCCGGCGCTCTCCAGGAAGCCCTGAAGCACGCTGTCATCTTGGAGCGGCAGAAAGGAATCCGCCTGGAGATTCGTTCGGATTACGGCGATATCGGAAAAATACAATACCTTCTGGGCCAGAATCAGATCCCGCTTCTGTCCTCCTCCTACACAGATTCGGTTCTTCTGGAAGCCCTTGTTCCGGAATCCCTCTTTGATTCCTTTACCGCCTCTGTCACCGAAGGCACAGCCGGGAAAGCCCTTCTGGCCAAGGGAGACGCTTCCTGGTATGCCCTGCAGAACGGGGAAGTTCTTCTGCTGGACGGGGAGGTGGATAAATGAGAGCTTTTTCCGTCAGAAAACAGGCCCTTTTCCTGGTTCGTCTTATCACGGCGGGCTTTTTTCTGATGCTTTTCTTTCTTTTTCTGTGGAAGTACAGAAACGGCCTGTATACAGATCCGGTTCTCTCCCTGCGCATCAATGAAATCTGCACCATCAATCCGGGCACCGATGAAAGCGGAGCTGTCACCTACGAAGATTATATCGAACTCTACAATCCCACCGATGAAACAGTCTCCCTGGAAGGCCTTTATCTCTCCGACGATCCGGCGGAGCCCCTGCTGGCCCCGCTCCCGGAAGACGTAATTGAACCCGGAGACTATTACATTGTCTATGCCCTGGGCGGGGGCGATTCCGCCCCGGAGGGCGCTTCGTCCGTCTCCATGGGCATCTCGGAAGAAGAAACCATCCTGCTCACCTGGATGAATGAGACAGAGGGAGGAGCTGTCACCACCCATACTATCGACTCTGTCTATGTTCCTTCTTCCATCAGCCCCGGCTCTGTCTATGCGGCCACAGAAGATGGCGGCAGCACTTTCGCCCAGGCTTCCCCTTCCCCCATGGCTTCCAACCAAACTGCCACTTCCACTCTGGAAGATCCTGTCTTTCTGACACCCGGCGGCTTTTATGAAGACAGCGTGGAAGTGGTTCTCTCCATCCCGGAAGGAACGTCCGTCTATTATACGCTGGACGGAAGCGAGCCCACGGAAGATTCCTTTCTTTATACGGAACCGCTGGTCCTTACGGATCCCAGTCCTTCGGAAAACGTGTATTCCGCCCGGGAGGATATCACCTCAAAAGATCAGAACTACCAGGCTCCGGATGAGCCGGTAGACAAGGCTGCCGTTGTGCGGGCCGCGGCATTCAGCGAAAACGGCGGCCGCAGCAACACAGTCACCGCTACTTATTTTATAGATTTCGATGAAAAAGAAGGCTATGAGGACGCGGTTATGCTGTCTCTGGTCTCAGATCCGGAAAATCTGTTTTCCCCGGAAGGCATCTATGTCCGTGGCTCTCTTTATGATAACGCGCTGGAAACCGGCCTGATTTACGAAGAACTTCCCTGGTTCGAGCTTATGGATTACACTAATTATTATGTAAGAGGGATGGCTACAGAACAGCCGGCCCACCTGGAGCTATACTCCACTTATGGAGATTCCCTGCTGGACCTGTCCTGCGGAATCCGGATTCGGGGCAATGGATCCCGCAGTTTTCCCCAGAAAAGCTTCACTCTGTATTCAAGAAAGCGTTATGAACAGGAAGCCTTTGATCCGGTTCTCTTCGACACTGGAATTTCCTATCCGAGCCTGATTCTGAACAACGGCGTAACGCTGAAAAAAGTGTTCTTTTTCTCCCTGGTAGAAGATCGGGCGGCTGCTGTCCAGAACTACATTCCCTGTCAGGTATTTCTGAATGGGGAATACTGGGGAATGTATTATCTGATGGAACGCTACTCCTCCGAGTATCTGGAAGGACATTATAATGTAGATGCGGAAAACACGCTGCTGATCAAGGACACCCGGTATGTAGCTGACGGTGATTCTGAGGAAATCACCCGCTACCGGGAGCTTCGGGACTATCTGGACCGGGATGACCTGGATGACCCGGCCGTCTACGCAGACCTGCTGGAGCAGATGGATATGCAGAGCTTTATCGACTGGATGTGCACCAATATTTATATTGCAAATACAGACAGCAAGCCTCTGGAAAACAACGTATACACCTGGGAAACCACCATTCCTGACAGCCTGGAATACAGCGACGGCAGGTGGCGATGGATGCTTTATGATCTGGACGACGCTCTGGCTATGGGTACCGCCGTGGAAAACAACGGAGCCTACACCATGGATTCCTTTATAGAACATGCCGGCTATGCGCCCTGCGGCTACCTGGATGACAAGCCCATGACCACCCTTATGAAAAATGAGGATTTCCGCCGGCAGTTTGTGCTGACCTTTCTGGATATGGCCAACGAAAACTTCCGCGCCAGCCGCGTCCTGTCCCTGCTGGACGAAATCGAGGCCCAGTATTCCGGCTGGGCTGATTTGAGCTGGGAACGCTGGAACACCAATCCCCAGGACAAACCCTTCGCAGAGCAGGTGGAAGAGCTCCGGGTCTTCTTTGCAAACCGGTTCGTTTATATCGTTCCCTGCCTGGCAGAACACTTTGGACTGAGCGGAGAGCTTGTTACGCTGACCTTGAGCGCCGGGTCTTCAGATACAGATCTTTCGGATACGGTAATTTCAGGCTCCGAAATCTCCGCCTCCGATATTTCCGCCTCCGTGGCACTGAACACTCTGGAGCTTGATCTGGGCGGAGAAAGCTGGCAGGGCCAGTATTACACCGATTACCCTGTCACACTGACCGCTCAGGAGACGGACGGAGAAGAATTCCTGCGCTGGGAAATCACCGGCGGAACCATTGTGGAAGGCAGCCCGGAATCTTCTCAGATTCAGGTACAGTTAAACGGCGATACGGAAATCCGTATGATATACCGGGATTGAGCATATATCCGGCGCCGGCGTGCGCAGAGGATCACAGAAAGTCCTTCTGCGCGCCGGCGCTTTTCTTATTTTCTTTTTTCGCAGTCATTTCCCCATTTTCAGGGCCAGGGTTATTTTTCTGATATTTTTTGTCAATAATAACCTCAGATGGCAGCCTTCGGCACATTGACTTTTTCCGTGCCCTCTGCCCAAAAATGGAAGGAGAACATTACCATGGACTACTTACAGATCGAAAAAGTTATCGGAAGAGAAATTCTGGATTCCAGAGGCAATCCCACGGTGGAGGCTGAGATCACTCTGGCTGACGGCACGACTGCCCGCGGAGCCGCTCCCAGCGGCGCCTCCACAGGCGAATTTGAGGCTCTGGAGCTTCGTGACGGAGATAAGGGACGCTACCTGGGCAAGGGCGTCACAAAGGCCGTGGAAAATATCAATACCGTTATCAGCCAGGCTGTCACAGGCATGGACGCCTCTGACATTTACGCCGTGGATCAGGCAATGATAAAAGCCGACGGCACAAAGGACAAATCAAACCTTGGGGCAAACGCCATTCTGGCAGTCTCCATCGCCGCGTCAAGAGCTGCCGCTGCCTCCCTTGACATTCCCCTCTACCGCTTCCTGGGCGGCATCTCCGGAAACCGTCTCCCGGTTCCCATGATGAACATCCTAAACGGCGGCGCCCATGCGGCAAACACTGTGGACGTGCAGGAATTCATGATTATGCCTGTGGGCGCTCCCAGCTTCCGGGAAGCCCTGCGCTGGTGCGCCGAAGTTTTCCATGCCCTGGCGGCCATTCTCAAGTCTGAAGGCCTGGCCACTTCTGTCGGTGACGAGGGCGGCTTCGCTCCCAATCTATCCAGCGATGAGGAAGCCATCACCTATATTCTGAGGGCTGTGGAAAAAGCCGGATATGAACCGGGCAGAGACTTTATGCTGGCCATGGACGCCGCTTCCAGTGAGTGGAAGGGCGAAAAGAAGGGTGAGTATGTGCTTCCCAAGGCCGAAACCCGCTTTACCTCTGAGACCTTGATTCAGCACTGGAAGCAGCTGGTGGAAAAATACCCCATCATCTCCATCGAGGACGCCCTGGATGAGGAAGACTGGGAAGGCTGGCAGATGCTGACAAAGGAACTGGGCGGTAAAGTACAGCCGGTAGGCGACGACCTGTTTGTAACCAACACGGAACGCCTTGCCAAAGGCATTAAGCTGGGCTGCGGCAATTCCATCCTGATCAAGCTCAATCAGATCGGCTCCGTATCCGAGACCCTGGAAGCCATCAAAATGGCCCTGGGAGCCGGCTATACCGCCATCGCTTCCCACCGCTCCGGCGAGACAGGGGATACGACCATCGCGGACCTGGCTGTGGCTCTGAACACCTGCCAGATCAAGACCGGCGCTCCCAGCCGTTCCGAGCGTGTGGAAAAATACAATCAGCTTCTGCGCATTGAGGAGGAGCTTGGCTCAGCCGCTGTGTATCCCGGGATGGGCGCCTTCAATGTGAAGAGAAAATAAGATTTTGTTTCAGATGGACGCTTCAGGGGGAGCCTGATTCCGCCGTTCGTCCCTTCCCGGACAGGCGTGTGCTTCCGGACGGACTAAAAGTAAGTCCGCCTGAATCCCACACCTGTCCGGGAAGAGGCCGTACGCGTGAATCCAGGCTCCCCCTGAAGCTGTCGTTTGAAAAAATTTCAGTTTCTCAAAGGCCGTCAAATCCTCCCCGTATTGTACTCAAAATTTTTGTGCCTGATATTCTCTCATAGAACAGGGATTTATGGAGAGCTGTTCGGACCACTTCCAGCAGTACGAAAAAGCAATAGCCAGCCATAATCAGAGCCAAGAAAATGGCAGGTACAATGGGCTGGATGCCGGGAAGCTCTCCCAGGAACTGCACAGCCTTCAGAAGCAGTACCGGCAGAAATCCGAAAATTCCCCAGAATAAGATATAACGAATTGTGTACTGGCGCCAAGACGCGCTGGTTTCCCTGACAGATACTATACGGAGGCGCATGAAGCGTTTTCCCAAAGTCTGTCCTTTCAGAAGGACTGGAGTAAAGAGAAAGTACAAAAGGAAGCAGAGCCAGGGAAGCCAGTGGCACCGGCAGAATGGCCGCAGAAACACCGGCAGGACAGCTGCAATGAATCCTGCACACAAAAAATCACAGCAGAACGCAATCATCCGCCGTATGAGTGATACGGTCTGCCCTCTGTGGAAGCTGGCCTCGTCTATCTCCTGCCGGGAGGGAAGAAGCCGCAGAAGAGGCTTTAAGGCTGCGTATCCCAGCGCTCCTCCTGCTGTATTTGCCATCAGATCATCCACATCAAAAAGCCGGTATCCCTGCGGATAAATAAAGTAAAGCCCTGACAGCTGGGTCAGTTCAAAGAAGAGTGAAAGAAGAAAGGCGGACAACACCGTTCTGCGGAAGCTGAAGCGGAAATAGTACCGCAGATACATGCCGAAGGGTACTGTCATCAGAATGTTAAACACTGTCTGAAACAGCGCCTTGTTATTAATGAGTGTCAGCCAGGTGCCGGGACGCCCCGGTACAAATTCCGACTCCTTCACAATGTCCGCCAGAAACATAAACGGAATCAGCTGAGCACGCGGCCCGGTCATCGCAGCTGCCTCTTCTCTGGACGGCAGGGGCAGAATCACCAGAAAATAAGCGCAGATCAGATACAGAATAAAGGAATACACGATCAGAATCCGCAGGCTCAGCACCGAACCATACTTTCTGTAATTATAGATGATATACGGCAACGTAAAGAGAAACGCGGTTCCCGGAAAGAAAATCACTGCCTGTTTTATTACCTCCAGATACATTTCCATACAGCAAGACTCCTCATTTGTTCCTCCAGCTCCTGCCCCGGCATGTCCGGGTCAGGAGCATTTTTTGTCAGTATCCCCTGTTTTGTTTTATTGTAACATCCAAACCTTAAGGTATCCTTACAGCAGTCTTAAAATAACTTTGATTTTCCGCTTGACATATGTCCGAAATCGGATATAATATAGATGTACGAAATCAGACAAAGGAGATGAATGGATGCACTACTTACAGGCAGGAGAATATACGCATTTAGCCGGGGAAATCAATTCCCTGTATCATGAAGCAGCGGTTAAAATGGGAATTTCCGATAGTGTAATGAATATTCTATATGTAATTTGCGAAAAAGGGGACCGGTGTCTTCAAAGTGAGATAAGCCGGCTGACAGGCATCAGCCGGCAGACTATCAACTCCGCAATCCGGAAACTGGAAAAGGACGGAATTGTGTATCTGAAACAGGGACAGGGCAGAAATACCATTGTCTGCCTTACCGAAACCGGAAAACAGTTTTCAGCGGAAAAAATTATTCCCATACTGGAAATGGAAAATAAAATCTGGAATGAATGGACAGCCGAAGAACAGAAGCAGTATCTGGAGCTTACGCAGAAATACCGCGACGCGTTAAAGAAGTATGTAAAGATGATTTTTCAATGACAGGCTGTCCTTTAAGGAGAGGCTATGAACAGAGAAAATAAGAGAAAATTATACGAAAAAGGCTACTATAAAACACACGGATGCAAAGACAGTTTCACCTGCAGGGTATGCGAAAGGCCCGTGGTATCTGCCGGAGCCGGCAGCGAGCACCGCAATCACTGCCCCAACTGCCTCAGCAGCCTGCACCTGGATATGGAGCCTGGAGACCGGGCCGCTGACTGCGGCGGAATCATGGATCCGGTAGGCGTATGGGTGCGGAAGAACGGAGAATGGGCCATCATCCACCGCTGCAGAAGATGCGGACACCTCAGTTCAAACCGGATAGCCGCAGATGACAATCCCATGAAGCTGATGTCCATAGCCATGAAACCCATCTCCCAGCCGCCATTCCCTCTGGAACGCATCGAGGAAATGACAGCCCTCATGGGCGGCGACGGACAATTGTACAGGAATGGACGACCATAAGATGACAGAACCCCCAGGGGCATATATAAAAGGCTTCTTGAAAAACAGGCGGCGGTGCTGTTATCCCAGTGCTCCGGCCTCTTTCTGAACGCCTGTCTGGTTCAGGCGGACTGCTTTTTAGTCCGTCCGGAAACAGACAGGTGTTCAGAAAGGGACGGACACCGGATACAGCACCGCCGCCGTCTGTTTCAAAAAACTTTATCGCTTGATCTGTCCGTAATAAGCATTCGCTCCATGCTTTCTCAGGAAATGCTTATCCTGGATCACCTGCGGAGCCGGTCCCACGCCGGGCTTGAGCATCTCGGTATGGTAAGCCATCTTGGCCACCTCTTCCAGCACTACCGCGTTGTGAACCGCGTTTGCAGCGTCGGTGCCCCAGGTGAAGGGTCCATGGTTTGTGCAGAGCACGCCGGGAACATGCATCGGGTCCTTGCCCTGGAAGGTCTCCACGATCACCAGGCCTGTGTTCTTCTCATAAGCGCTGTTGATCTCCTCTGCGGTCAGGCTTCTTGCGCAGGGAATCTCGCCGTAGAAATAGTCTGCATGGGTGGTTCCGTAGCAGGGGATGCTGCGTCCTGCCTGTGCCCAGGAAGTCGCCCAGGGAGAATGGGTATGTACTACGCCGCCGATCTTCGGAAACGCTTTGTAAAGCTCCAGATGGGTGGGGGTATCGGAGGACGGATTGTAATCTCCTTCTACCTTGTTTCCGTTCAGATCGATTACTACCATATCCTCGGGCTTCAGCAGATCGTAATCTACACCGCTGGGCTTGATTACAAACAGGCCGCTCTCACGGTCGATGCCGCTTACATTTCCCCAGGTATAGGTGATAAGTCCTCTTCTCGGAAGCTCCATATTGGCCTCATATACTTTCTTTTTCAGTTCCTCTAACATTTCCAGGTTCTCCTTTCCGGTTTTTATTAATCATCTGTCTTCTGATCCAGAAGCTTTCTCATGGCGCTGCAGGCAAAGTGCAGATCGGACTTCCAATCCTCCTTGCCCAGATACCAGAACTCTGTCACAAAACGGCGCACGCCGATTTCCCAGGCTGTGTCGATCATAGCCGGGAAATCTACCTGACCTTCTCCGAACATCATGTCACGGAACTTTCCGGGCACGGTTTCCTTCAGATGCATAGCCACCACATGGCCCGCGCAGCTCCGCAGATCCTCCAGCACATCCGTGCCGTAGGTCAGCGCCGCGTTGTTGATATTTCCGCAGTCCGGATATACATTCAGATAGGTGGAACCGATGGCGTCCACATATTTCATAGACTTGGCGCAGGTATTCATGAATTCGGTCTCCATGGTCTCAAAGCCCATGAGCACCCCTGCTCTGGCTGCCATATGAACCGCTTTCTTCAGATTCTCTCCGAAACGGGCCACAGTCTCTGGTGTGGACTCGTCATAATAGACATCATAGCCCGCCAGCTGAATGACGCGCACGCCCAGGTCGTCCGCCAGCTGAATCGCCTTTTCCATAATCTCCATGCCTCTGGCGCAGGTGGCCGGATCGCTGCTGCCCAGGGGATATTTCCGATGGCCGGACAGGCACATGCTGCGGACCGGAATTCCCACCTCATACATGGTCTTTACCAGATCCAGGCGTTCTTCCTTTGTCCAGTCCAGACGGGCAAGCTTGGCGTCCGTCTCATCAATGCTGATCTCCACAAAGTCATAGCCCGCTTCCTTTGCCGCCTCCAGCTTTTCCTTCCAGCTTAAAGTGTTCGGCATGGCTTTTTCATACAATCCAATGGTATATGCTTTCATTGTGCTTCCTTTCCTGATGCCCCAGAAAAATAGAGCTTACAGACTCTCAATTTCATAGAAGGCAATCTCATTGATCTCACGGTTTGTGGATACAAGGCCTACCTTGCCAGGCTTATCATATACGCGTACGTTAGCCGGTCCCACATCATGATCCAGAACCTCCATCACATAATCGCTTCCGTCATAGGTACAGGCAAGCAGATCTCTTTCTCCCTTGCGGTGTCCAATGATGGCCACGCCTTCCCCGAAGATTTCAGCGCCCCAGATGCCATGGGCAAACTCATAGGTCTTGTCGAAGGTCTTAATGCAGGTATAGGCGCCGTCTACCTTCTTGTAAATCTTGATGATCTCGCCGTGGAACGGAGTCATCACCAGCATCTCCAGCTCGCCGTCTCCATCGAAATCAGCGAAGGTCATATCGCTGGCAGCGTCCTCTGTCAGAGTCTCGATGCTCCACTCTCCGCCTTTTTCCGCAGGCGGAACCACCTTGAAGATTCCGTTGTCAGCAGCCACAGCCGCCCAGACCTTTCCGTTCTCCTCCACACGGCAGTAGCCATGGTTCTTCAGGAGTCCGTCCTTCAGAACGGTAAGCTCTATCTGATGCTCCTCATCCACGCCGCTTAAATCATCCGGCAGCACGCCGACCCAGATCTTGCCTGGAAATCTCCAGTCATCCTTGTACTCGTGATCAGATTTTAGCGCGCAGGCGATGAGGTAGTTGACGCCGCCGCTGGTCAGAATATCGAAGCGGTGTACAAAAGGAAGCTCCACCAGGGTCTTTACTTCCCAATCATTTTTCGCCTTCGGGGTAACCAGAACGATCTTCGCTTCCTTGGAATCGTTCGGGGAATAAAATTTATGAGTGGCAAGGAACTGTCCGTTGCTTCCCGGCACCTGTACCATGCTCATGGTTCCGCCGGGCTCATCCCACACAGTTTCCTCCAGATTGCCGTCCAGATCAAACAGAAGGCATTTGTTTACTTTTTCCGCCGCAATCAGGATGTGCTCCGCTCCATTATAGGTCAGCGGGCTGATTGCGTAACATTTTTCCAGTTCATGTGTCTTGATTTTGTTTACTTTCATAGCTGTCTCCTAATCTACCTGGTATACCCAGGTTCCAAGCTCCCGGAATTCCCGGACAAGCTGCGCCGGGGCCTCCGAATCCGTGATGATGTTTTCTATTTTTTCCGGCGGGCAGGAGATACTGCCGATCCTCTCTCCGAACTTGGAGCTGTCTGCCAGAATATAAGCGGATCCTGTCACGCGCTTGAACATCATCTCATTCAGATTCACTTCACTGACCATCTCCGTCGTCATGCCGATGTCAGGGCTTAAGCCGCTGCAGCCCATAAAGCACTTTTTAGCTGTCACCTGCGCCAGATTATTTCTGGTGAAATCGCCCACCATGGCGCCTTTTGTGTACCGCAGCTCGCCGCCCAGCAGAATGATGGTTGCCTGGGAGGGATTTTCCTCGTCCACAATATTTCCGTTATTCGTAATGATTGTGACATTCCGGCTTGTAATATATTTTACCATGGCCAGAGCTGTGGAGCTGGTATTGATAAAAATACTGTCCCTGTCCTCCACAAGGCTGGCCGCGTAGCGGGCTATTTTTTCCTTCCGAAGCTCCCGGCTGTTCTGCTTTACTTTCTCACCGGTCCCGGTCCGGGCCCCGCCGTAAAAGCGCTCCAGAAGCTGATGCTCCTGCAGATACTGCAGATCTCTTCGAATCGTCAGCGGCGACACCTGAAGCTGTTCGGCCAGCGTGTTGACTGTCACGTCACCTTCGCTGCGAACAGTCTCCAGGATTCTCTCCCGACGGCTGTTTACAATCGAACGGCTTGCTTTCATGTCAGTCGCTCCTTTCTGTTGCAATAAATCAGTCAGATGTTTCCGGGAAATAGAAGAAGGTTCCTCCTCAGGCCTTCCGGACCTGAGGAAGAACCTTCCCGCTCTGCTGTTTAGTTCAGCTGAATTCCGGATTCTTTCAGCTTTTCTTCCATCTCAGCCTGAGACATTACATTCTTCAGACCGATTACATGTACGCCCTTTGCCTCAGCATCCTTGAACATGGAAATGAAGTTCAGCGGGCAGAACACTACGTCGAACTGTGTAGCGGCGCTCTTTCCTTCGGACAGAGAGCAGTGATGCAGTTTTCCGACCTTAATGTTCAGATTCTTGATAACCTTCTCGGCTGTCATCTTCATCATCAGACTTGTTCCTGCGCCGTTTGCGCAGCATACCAGAATATTCAGCATTTTCTATTCCTCCAATACTGTATTTGATTTGAACGGTTTTTTATTCAGCCTTTCCAGCTTTCTTTGCCTTAAGCTCCTTGTAAGCTTCCCAATCCTCGGTCATCATGAAGTAGCCTTCTTTGTCCAGTCTGTACTGAATCTGAGGAATCGCGATCAGGGCAATGATTACGATTGCCAGCCCAGCGTAGCTTAAATACTTCATCAGAACTGTGAATACCGGCCATACAACTGCCCAGTCCCACATACCAAGGTATCCGCCGTAAGCTGCCATGCCTACGAAGCTTGCGATAAACGCGGAGCCGAATACCTGGCACAGACCGGAGATAAACGGAAGGATAATGGCTGCCTTCAGACCGCCTCTGTTATTAGCATACACCGCGATGGTCGCGTTGTCAAAGAAAACAGGCACGAATCCGGCGATTACCAGTACCGGGCTCTTCAGGAGAATCAGAGCGCCGATAGCCAGGAACTGTCCTACGGCTCCTGCAAGGAAACCGATGGGAACCGCATTCGGAGAACCGAATCCGTAAGATACCGCACAGTCAACAGCCGGAATGGAACCGGGCAGCAGCTTGTTCGCGATACCCTGGAAAGAATTGGTCAGCTCAGTTACAAAGGTACGAACACCCAGCTGCAGGATTGCCAGATATACGGCAAAGTTCAGACAGGTGGTCAGGATGTAGAACAGGAAGCTTGCGCCCTCTGCCAGGAAGCCTGCCTCTGTCAGGTAATCACGTCCCAGAAGCAGAAGAATGATGCCGAAGAACAGGGTCATCAGAAGAGCGGTACATACCATGTTCTCATTGAAGATGGACATGAAGCCCGGAAG
>CALWAV010000137.1 GCA_944375745.1 uncultured Merdimonas sp. | reverse complement strand
GGGCAGCCCTGTCCAAACAGTCAGGACTTACCAAGGCCACTGTTTCCGCAATCGTTCTGGAGCTCATAGAAAAAAATCTGGTGATTGAGGTGGGAAGCGACGACACCTCCATGGGCCGCAAACCCATTCTTCTCACCTTCAATGCTTCCTGCGGCCATGTTCTGTCCATCGATCTGAACGTAGATACCATTGCCGCCATGACCTCAAATCTTCTGGGGGAAAACTGCCGTCTCCGGCAGTATCCCAATACGGCAGACCGGAATACGATTCTCCCGTTTCTGGTTTCCATCATCCGTGAAATGACGGAAACTCTCGAACCCACTCCCTGGGGCGTGATCGGAATCTGTCTTGGCATCCACGGCATGGTATGGAAGAACGAAGTCCTTTTCACTCCTTATACCTCCTATGCGGAGCTTCCTTTCCGCGAAACGCTGGAGGCAGAATTTCACGTTCCTGTCTTTCTGGACAACGAGGCAAACCTCTCCGTTCTGGGGGAACATGCCTTTTACTATCATGTGCCCAATCTCATCGGCGTCAGCGTCCATTCCGGCATCGGCGTGGGGGTAGTCATTGACAATGCTCTGTATACAGGAGCCAACGGAAGCGCCGGAGAGTTCGGCCATACCATTATCGAGCCGGACGGACGGCCCTGTCCCTGAGGAAATCTGGGCTGTCTGGAGCAGTACGCCTCCGAGAGGGCTATCCTGCACCAGTACGCCGTCCGCATGAAGCTGGAAAAGACCGATATCGATGCCTTTGTGGCTGCCTGCAGCCGTCAGGAGCCTCAGGCCCTGGCGCTCCTGGATGAATTTGTGCGTTACATGGCCATTGGCATCAACAATCTGCTCAACACCTTCAATCCCGATATTATCGTGATAAACAGCTCCTTCACCACCTATTTTCCGGAGGTGCTGGAACGGATTCAGGAGCATCTGCGCAACCGGATGCGGCCTTACTGCCGCCTGGTTCCCTCCGGCCTTCAGGATACCTCGATTCTTCTCGGAGCCGCCTGCGTATGCATCCGGAACTTTCTCGGGGTCAGCCACCTGAATCTGCCGGTAAAATCAGGAGAGACCGGAGTGTAATTCCATCCGGACAGATTATTCCCAAAGCGCAGAAAAAGCGCCGCTCCATCATAACAGATGCATAAGCGGCGCTTCTTTTTATTTCCATTATTTTATTTTTCTATCTGGCGTCTATGCCTTTCTTCCACAGCACTGCTTATACTTCTTGCCGCTGCCGCAGGGGCAGGGATCGTTGGGGTATACCTTGGCAGTCTCGCGCTTCTTCGGAGCATTTGCCAGACTGGTATCCTTGTTGGTTCCGGTTACCTTCGCTACCTGCTCACGTTCTGCCTTTTCCTCCACACGCACGTGCATCAGAATCCGGACAGTCTCTTCCTGGATGCTGGCTGTCATAGCAGAGAACATCTCATAGCCGCTCAGCTTGTACTCTACCAGCGGGTCACGCTGTGCAAAAGCCTGCAGGCCGATGCCCTGGCGGAGCTGATCCATATCGTCAATGTGATCCATCCACTTCCGGTCGATGACCTTCAGCAGGAACACACGCTCCAGCTCACGCAGCATCTCCGGGTTGGGGAACTCGGCCTCTTTCAGCTCATAAAGCTTCACGGCCTCCTCTTTCAGCATATGCTTCAGCTCATTCTTGTTCTTCTTATCCCCGATGCGCTCCTGAGTAATGGGCTGCAGCGGAATCGTGCGGAGCAGGCTTTCATTCAATCCCATCAGATCCCACTCTGCCTTGTCCTGATCATCGCCTATCAGGCTGTCCACCACATTTTCCACCGTATCCGTGATCATCTTGTAAATAGCGTCGCGCATACTCTCGCCGTTCAGTACCCGGCGGCGCTCCGCGTAAATGATCTCGCGCTGCTCGTTCATGACCTGGTCATACTCCAGCAGGTTCTTACGGATTCCAAAGTTATTGCTCTCAATCTTCTTCTGTGCCTTCTCAATGGCGTCAGACAGCATCTTATGCTCAATCTGCTCATTCTCCGGCACGCCAAGAGCATTGAATACGCTCATCAGACGCTCGGAACCGAACAGGCGCATCAGATCGTCTTCCAGAGATATATAGAAACGGGACTCACCCGGGTCTCCCTGACGTCCGGAACGGCCGCGCAGCTGATTGTCAATACGTCTCGCTTCATGGCGCTCTGTACCGATAATCTTCAAACCTCCTGCTGCCCTCGCTTCATCGTCCAGCTTGATATCAGTACCACGGCCGGCCATATTGGTGGCAATGGTCACGGCTCCATGCTGTCCGGCCAGGGCCACAATCTCTGCCTCGCGCTCATGGAACTTGGCATTCAGCACTTCATGGGGAATGCCCTGCTTCCGCAGAAGACTGCTCAGATATTCAGAAGTCTCGATGGTAATCGTACCCACCAGAACCGGCTGTCCCTTTGCGTGCGCTTCCTTGATTGCCTCAATTACCGCATGGAACTTTTCTTTCTTGGTCTTATATACGGCATCGTCCAGATCCTTTCGGATGACAGGACGGTTGGTGGGAATCTCGATAACATCCATGCCGTAGATCTCACGGAACTCCTTCTCCTCTGTCAGAGCCGTACCGGTCATACCGGCTTTCTTCTCATATTTATTGAAGAAGTTCTGGAAGGTAATATTGGCCAGCGTCTTGCTTTCCCGTTTTACCTTTACATGCTCCTTGGCTTCAATCGCCTGATGCAGTCCGTCAGAATAACGGCGGCCCGGCATGATACGTCCTGTAAACTCATCTACGATCAGAACCTGATCATCCTTTACCACATAGTCCTGATCCCTGTGCATTAGATAATTGGCCCGCAGAGCCAGGATAATATTGTGCTGGATCTCCAGGTTTTCCGGATCTGCCAGATTGTCAATATGGAAGAACTCCTCCACTCTCTTGACACCATCGGCAGTCAGATTTACTATCTTATCCTTTTCATTGACAATGAAGTCGCCGGTCTCCGTGATCTCCTCGCCCATGATGGCATTCATCTTGGAGAACTCTCCACTGGCTTCGCCCCGCTTCATGGATTTCGCCAAAACGTCACAAACCTCATAGAGCTTCGTGGACTTTCCGCTCTGTCCGGAAATAATCAGCGGCGTACGGGCCTCATCGATCAGAACCGAGTCTACCTCATCGATGATGGCATAATGCAGATCCCTCTGCACCAGCTGTTCCTTGTAGATCACCATATTATCACGCAGATAATCGAAACCAAGCTCATTATTTGTCACATAGGTAATATCGCAGGCATAAGCCGCCCGCCGTTCATCACCGGTACTGCCATTCAGAACCACGCCCACAGTCAGGCCCAGAGCTTCATGCACCTTTCCCATCCACTCGGCGTCACGGTGTGCCAGATAGTCATTGACCGTAACAATGTGAACACCCTTCCCTTCCAGCGCGTTCAGATACGCGGGAAGCGTCGAAACCAGGGTCTTTCCTTCACCTGTTTTCATCTCGGCGATTCGGCCCTGATGCAGGATAATTCCACCGATCAGCTGTACCCGGTAATGTTCCATACCAAGCACACGTCTGGCTGCCTCGCGCACTGCCGCGAAAGCGTCCACCAGCAGATCGTCCAGCGTCTCACCATTCTCCAGGCGTTTTTTAAACTCTTTCGTCTTTCCTTTAAGCTCCTCGTCCGACAGCTTCATCATCTCCGGACGCAGAGCCTCAATGCGGTCTACGATAGGATAGATCCGCTTAAGCTCATGCTCGCTGTGTGTACCAAACACCTTTGTTAAAAAACCCATCTGATTACTCCAATCTTCGCGCCGCTGCCCGTACCGGCAGTCTTTTTCTGCCTTTCGCAGCCTGCGTTTTTTTACTTCAGACAATACTCCGTTTTGTATTTTAGCACTATATGGAGGATTATTCAAGAAAAGAAATTCCCGTCTGATTTTCGCGCCTTCGACGTCAAAAAACCGGAGCGGGAATTTTTCCCGCCCCGGCATCGATTCTGTCCTTTTCCTCTTCTTACCCGGCCTTATCTTTCCGGCTCCAGAAGTCCGTAGGTATTTCCTTTTCTCTTGTAAACCACATTGACCTGATCGGTCTCAGCGTTCACAAATACATAAAAGCTGTGTCCCAGCATCTCCATCTGCACGCAGGCGTCTTCCGGATACATGGGCTTTAAATCATACTGCTTTGTGCGGATGATGCGTACTTCCTCATCCTCGGCCTCTTTATCGATAAATTCCTGACGGAAACTTCCGCCGCCCTGCTCACGCTGAACGATTTTGTTCTTATACTTGCGCAGCTGCCGTTCGATGACCTCTTCCACCAGATCAATGGATACATACATGTCATTGCTTACCTGCTCAGAACGAATTACCGTTCCCTTTACAGGAATCGTAACTTCAATTTTCTGCCGTTCTTTCTCGACGCTTAAGGTTACCTGTACTTCCGTGTCCGGAGTAAAATAGCGCTCCAGCTTCCCAAGCTTGTCCGTGATTGCTGTGCGAAGCCCCTCTGTCACATCAATGTTCTTTCCGCTGATAATATAACGCATAAAATCAACTCCTTTACGCTTTTTTGCTAGCTCAAGTATACCACATTCTGGTAGGGGATACAACCGCCAAAAAGGTCCAGAGCGCTTCCAATGGTCACGTCTATGCGGCCTTTCCCCAGCTTCCGCAGAAGCTCCAGATCCTCCATGCTTCCCACGCCTCCGGCGTAGGTCACGGGAATTCCTTCCCATTCTCCCAGCATCTGGACCAGCTCTTTTTCTATTCCTGAAGCCTTTCCTTCCACATCCACTCCATGGATCAGAAACTCCGCGCAGCTCTGGGAAAGCTCCTCAAGAAGCTCATTCGTCACCTTCACATCCGTGAATTTCTGCCACCGGTCTGTGACGATGTAGTAGCTTCCATACTTTTTCCGGCAGCTTAAGTCCAGCACCAGTCTCTCTTTTCCTACAGTATTCCTCATTTTTGCCAGATTATCATACTGAATGCTTCCTCCCCGGAATACATAGGAAGTCACAATCACATGGGAGGCTCCCGCCTCCAGATAATCTGCCGCGTTTTCCGGCGTGACGCCTCCTCCCAGCTGCAGCCCGCCCGGATAGGCCTTCAGGGCCGCAAAAGCCTGCTGCCGGTCCGCTTCAAAATAAGGGGAATCCACTCCGTTCAGCAGGATCATATGGCCTCCTTTCAGGCCGTCTTTTTTGTAAAGAGACGCATACCAGGCAGCCGTCTGCTCCGACACAAAATTCTCCTTTGCGTCGTCTCCCCGGTCCCGCAGACTGCCGCCCACGATCTGCTTAACCTTTCCATTGTGAATATCGATACAGGGTCGAAATTTCATGACAGAATCACTCCTACCGCGTCCGCCACCGTGCGCACACCGCACAGCCGGATGCCCTCCACATTTCCTATCTGCTGCCGGCATACCTCCGGCAGAATCACCGTAGTAAAGCCAAGCTTTTTTGCCTCCTGCACCCGTCCCGCGGCCTGGCTGACCGCCCGGACCTCACCGCTTAAGCCTACCTCGCCGAAGGCCAGCGTCTTTTCATCTATGGCCCGGTCCTTTGCGCTGGACACCACCGCCAGCACAACCCCCAAGTCGATGGCCGGCTCATTGATCCGGAAGCCGCCCGCGATATTGATATACACGTCACTGTTTGACAAGGGGAGACGCAGCCTTTTTTCCAGCACTGCCAGCAGAAGGTTTACCCGGTTGTAATCCATTCCCGCCGCAGTCCGCCGGGGCATAGCCAGAGGGCTCCTGGTCACAAGGGCCTGAATCTCCAGCAGAATCGGGCGGGTTCCTTCCATAGAGCAGGCCACAATGGAGCCGGAAGCCGCTTCCGGACGTCCGCTCAGCATAAATTCCGAGGGATTCTGCACCTCCACAAGACCCTCTTCCCGCATTTCAAATACACCGATTTCGTTGGTAGAGCCGAAACGATTTTTTACCGCTCTCAAAATACGATAGGAAGCATGCCTGTCTCCCTCAAAGTACAGCACCGTATCCACCATATGCTCCAGCACACGCGGTCCTGCCACGGTTCCTTCTTTTGTCACATGACCCACAATAAAGATCGAGATTCCCAGTCCCTTTGCCAGCTGCAGCAGTACAGAAGTGGACTCCCGTACCTGGGACACACTGCCCGGAGCGGAGCTGACATTTTCATTATACATGGTCTGAATGGAATCAATGATCACCACTTCAGGCCTGTTCTCCCGGATCGTATCCTGGATAATGTCCAGGTTCGTCTCGCAGAACAGCCGGAGTTTATCCGAAAAGCTGCCGATCCGGTCAGCCCTCAGGCGGATCTGCTTTAAGGATTCCTCTCCCGAGATATACAATACCTCCCGGCCATCCGCAGAAAGCTTCTGGCAGACCTGGAGCAGCAGCGTGGATTTTCCGATGCCCGGATCTCCGCCTACCAGCACCAGGGAGCCAGGCACGATGCCGCCTCCCAGCACCCGGTTCAATTCTTCTGAACCAGTGCTCACGCGTTCCTCTTCTTTCATCTCAATAGAAGAAAGGCAGACCGGCGCTGCGGCTGCCTTTCTTCCCTGCCCCGCCTTCGCGGAGCTCTTTTTTTCAACAGTCTCTTCCACAAAGGTATTCCATTCTCTGCAGCCGGGACACTGGCCCATCCACTTGGGCGACTCGTATCCGCAGTTCTGACAGAAGAATACCGTAGTTCTGCCCTTTGCCATATACCTGTTTCCTATGCCTTCAATACCTTTACGCTCACAGAATCCTTGCCGCCAAGCTCCACGCTCAGGACCAGCTTGCCGCCCAGGCCTGTCTTGATGGCTCCTGTGCTGACGCCGTCCACCAGAGTCAGATACTCTGTGTCATCTTCCATTCCCAGAGTGATCTGAGCGTCCTCCGGCCCTTCCACCTGGAACTCCACGCTGTCCGCGTCTGCCCGGAAATGCTCCACAGCCGTCCCCGGCACAGATTCATAGACAAACATATCGTTGCGCTCCAGTTTCGTAATCTCGCGGAAAGTCTTTACCTTGTAAATATCTCCCTGATATTCAAAATCCTGCTTCTTGGTCTTGGATGCCAGCTCAAAATCTCCAAAGCTGATGCTGCCGTCTTCTTCCGCGCGGATTAACTCTTTTACTGCTGCCATTTTCTTTCGTCCTCCCAATGGATCTACTCATATTGATGTATTTGATTATAAACGATTCCGGACTGGTTTTCCAGAACTTTTTTCTTATTACTATTCGCAGCTGCCGGCGCTTTTCCGGCCCCTGGCTGCATGGCTGAACCTTTTACTCAGTCCGTGGCGCCCTGACCCTGGGAATCGAACACGATCTTTCCCCTGCGCATGGTGACTGTCACCTGGCTGCCTTTCCGGATGCTTCCGGAGAGCAGGGCGTCAGCCAGCGGATCCTCCACCTGAGTCTGAATCGCCCTCCTTAAAGGACGGGCTCCATATTTCACATCGTAGGCCGAATCTACGATATGGGTCTTCACGCTGTCACGAACCTTCAGGGTAATGCCCATCTGCTCTTTGCAGCGGCTGGAAAGCTCCCGGAACAGAATGGTCACGATCTGCTTCATCTGCTCCTTATTCAGCGCATGGAACACGATGATTTCATCGA
Organism: uncultured Merdimonas sp.; assembly: GCA_944375745.1. Classification (GTDB taxonomy): domain Bacteria; phylum Bacillota; class Clostridia; order Lachnospirales; family Lachnospiraceae; genus Laedolimicola. Next base: position 10,096 of record CALWAV010000137.1, on the reverse strand, counting down.
TTCGGTTCAAGAATTCCGGCTTGAACATCCGGCGCACTTCCTCCATCACGCTGGCCTTCATGGCCTCATAATTCTGTTTCTCATCATCCTTGGAGGCAAAGCCCAGCCGCTTCGGGGAGATGATGGAACCGGCTCCAGCGTTTGAAGTCATGATGATCACTGTATTTTTGAAATCTACGGTTCTGCCCTGGGAATCTGTGATACGGCCGTCATCCAGCACCTGAAGCAGAATATTGAACACATCCGGGTGGGCCTTCTCAATCTCGTCAAACAGAATCACCGAATAGGGATTCCGGCGCACCTTTTCCGAGAGCTGTCCGCCGTCATCGTGTCCCACATATCCGGGAGGCGCTCCAATCAGCTTGGACACGCTGTGCTTTTCCATATATTCGGACATGTCCACACGAATCATGGCCTCCTCCCGGCCGAACAGCACTTCCGCAAGAGCCTTGGACAGCTCCGTCTTTCCCACGCCCGTAGGCCCGAGGAACAGGAAGGAACCGATGGGCCGGCCCGGATCCTTTAAGCCTACCCGTCCCCGGCGGACAGCCCTGGCCACGGCCGCCACAGCCTCATCCTGGGCAATCACCCGTTTATGCAGGATCTTTTCCAGCTTCTGCAGCCGCTGCGTCTCTGTCTCCGCAAGCTTGCTCACCGGAATCTTGGTCCAGTCTGAAACAATCTGGGCAATCTCATTTTCCCCCACAGTCAAAGCCTTCCTGCTATGTCCTCTGGCTGTCTTTGCCCGTTCCTTCGCAAGCTTTTCCTCCACCTGGCTCCGCTCCTTCCGAAGCCGGGCCGCCCGGTCAAAGTCCTGCTCACGCACGGCCTGCTCCACATCCTCCAGAAGCTGGGCGCTTTCATTTTCCAGCTCCGCGGCTGCATGTACAAGCTCCGTTCCTCCCAGGCGTACCCGGGCACAAGCCTCATCCATCAAATCGATGGCCTTGTCCGGCAGAAACCGGTCGCTGATGTAGCGCTTGGACAGCTTAACCGCCGCTTCCAGGGCTTCATCGGCAATCTGCACCTGATGATGGCGCTCATAATTTCTCCGGAGTCCCTTCAGGATTTCAAAAGTCTCCTCCTCACTGGGCTCCTCCACCATAATCGGCTGGAAACGGCGCTCCAGCGCGGCATCCTTCTCGATATGCTTCCGGTATTCTTCCACCGTGGTGGCCCCGATGACCTGAAGCTCCCCTCTGGACAGGGCCGGTTTTAAGATATTCGCCGCATCCATGGCTCCTTCCGCTCCGCCGGCTCCGATCAGTGTGTGGAGCTCATCGATAAACAGGAGCACATCCCCGGCCTGAATCACTTCGTCCATGACATTTTTGATTCGCTCCTCAAATTCTCCCCGGTACTTGGTTCCTGCCACCATACCGGACAGGTCGAGAGTCAGCACCCGTTTTCCCTTTACGGAATCCGGCACCGCACCTTCCACGATCCGCTCTGCCAGGCCCTCCACAATGGCCGTCTTGCCTACGCCGGGTTCCCCGATCAGGCAGGGGTTGTTCTTGGTGCGCCGGCTTAAGGTCTGAATCAGGCGGCGGATCTCATCCTGCCGTCCGATGCAGGGCTCCAGCTTCCGCTCCCTGGCAAGGGCCGTCAGATCCCGGCTGAACTGGTCCAGAGTCTGAGTGCTTCTTCCCTGGCCTTTGCCTGCGCGGGCAAACTCCTCCCGGTATTCCTGTCCGGTCTTTCCCATGGAATCCAGCATGGCAGAATACAGCTCTTTTACATTCACATTCATGGTGCTCAGCAGACGGCTGGCGGCGCATTCCACATCCTTGAGCATGGCAATGAGAATATGCTCTGTCCCTGTGAGCCTTTCATGAAATCTGGCAGCCTCCTGCCTGGCCTCCTTCAGCACCTTCTCCGCCCGGGGCGTAAAACCGGAGGGTTCTTTTTGTTCCATGCCGTTTTCCGGGGAAATCAGATCCCGGATCAATTCCCGGACTGTCTGCTCTTCCACCTTTCTTTCCGCCAGAAGCTGAGCAGCGGCGCAGTCCTTTTCCTGGAGAATGGCCAGCAGGATGTGCTCAGTCCCCACATAATTCTGTCCCATTCCCTTTGAGACCTTCCCGGCCTGCTTCAGCACCCTGGCCGCCTTGGATGTATAATTCTCAAACATAAACTTCCTCCTGTTACAATGGGCGAGGTTCGTCACCCCGCCCTTCTCATTTGTAAAGCATATAAACTTTCCGGCTCTGCGTCTTACAGATCCAGATCATCAAAATCAAGAATCTCGATATCGAAGTCCTCGTCATCTTCGTCTTCGGTCTTTTTCCGGGCTTCTCCCGTCTCTTCCGCGGCTTTCTCCGCCTCAGCTTCCTTCTCTACTTCCTCCACCGCGGTCATATCAATCTGGGGAAGATTCGCGGTGAGCGTCAGATCTACCTTCTCTTCTTCCTGCTCATCCTGCAGGCTTCTCTCTTCTTCCTCCGCGTCTCCGGAACGCTTCTTCTTTACCGCGTCCAGGAAATCGTCAAAGTCATCTCTCTCCTCGTCTTCGGAGCTGTCTTCGTCATCATAATCGTCATCATCCTCGTACTCATACCCCATTCCCCGGCTTCTGACCGCAAAGACGATCACAAGGACCAGAAGAATCACGCACAGCACTCCCAGGCCGATGATAATATACAGACGCATACTCAGGCTGTCAGCGCTGGAATCCTTCAGAGTCGTCAGCTCTCTCTGAAGAGCAGCTACCAGCCCCTGAGAGCTGAATTGTCCCAGATCCTGCTGGAAAGTTCCCTGAGCCGGATCATACCAGTACCAGCCGGAGGAGCCGTCCGAAGCAGAAGCCCATACCAGATAAAGCGCTGTATCCAAATCCGCCTGCCAGGCCATATAGGACGCGTCTCCCACCTGGATCGAGGTCTGGGTCAGATACTCCGCTGCCGGCGCTTCCGCCGGCTCCTGAATCGTATAAGCCGCCGCCGGCGTCTCGGGCTCTTCCGACTCTGCCGGTGTCTCTGCGGTTTCATCCGTCTCCTCTGTCTCACTTACAGACAGCAGGTCGGAACGGAGCCAGCCTGTCACTTCCTCACCATCCTGGGTGTAGCTCACCTGGTACCAGGTGGAGCCGCCGCTTTCCGTCTCATCCACAATCGTTACCGTATCGCCTGAGGAAAGAGAACCGGCAATCCCGGCGTTCGTGGACGCTTCCTGACGCACACGGGCGCTTTCCACAGACACTGTGCCGGTCCGGGCAGCCCGGCCCTCAAGGCCTGCTGAAAGAAACAGCACACAGGCGGCGCATACGGCCAGCCCTCCAATGTATTTCCAAACTCCCCGTCTCCGGTAAAGTCTCTTCATCATAGTTTATCCTCCACTATCACATGTCCTGCGTTATTTCTGTTTTCCCCGCGCCGTTTTTTTGATGACGGCGCTGTATTTCTCTTATTATAATCGCAAAGGTCCTCGTTTGTCAAATTAGAGATTGCTGGCATATTCTATTATATGGCACACAGGACTGATTTCCTGAGATTTCAGCACAGAAAATTTACGGAGGTGGATTGATTGATTTCCAAATACGGCGCCTTAAGCGAACTGAAACCCGGGCAGAGCGCGCGTGTCCGGAAGCTTGCCTGTACCGGAAAGCTTCGGCGGCGTTTTCTGGATCTGGGACTTGGAGAAGATACAAAGGTGGCCTGCGTAGGACGCAGCCCTTCCGGCGACCCGGGCGCCTTCCTGATCCGGGGCGCAGTCATTGCCATCCGGAACCGGGACAGCCGGGACATTCTTGTGGAGCGGGAACGCCCCTCCGCTCCGGGAAAGACGCCGGCTCCCAAGTCCGCAGCTCTGGCAGGCAATCCCAATGTGGGAAAGAGCACCGTCTTCAACGGGCTGACGGGCCTTCACCAACACACCGGCAACTGGCCCGGAAAAACGGTGGAACAGGCATCCGGTTTCTTTCAGACAGCCCTTCATACCTATCAGCTTACAGATACCCCAGGCGCTTACTCACTGGCTGCCCATTCCCCGGAAGAAGAAATCACCCGGGATTTTCTTTGTTTCGGCGGAGCAGAAGCCGTCATCGCCGTCTGTGACGCCACCTGTCTGGAAAGAAATCTGAATCTTGTTCTGCAGATTCTGGAGCTCTGCCCCAAGACACTGGTATGCGTCAATCTTATGGACGAAGCCGGGAAACGCGGCATACAGATCAATCTGCGCCTCCTGTCCCGGGAGCTGGGCGTTCCCGCCGTGGGCGTATCTGCCCGGGACAGACGGACGCTCTATGCTCTGACAGAAGCGCTGGATAATCTGACAGACGGCCATAAAACCAGCCCGGTAACTCCCGTCACCTATCCGGCGCCCCTGGAGGCTGCCCTGAAAATTCTGGAACCTTCTGTACAGGAAGCCGCTGCCGGCCTCTTTCCCTCCCGCTGGCTCTCACTGCGCCTTCTGGAAAACGATGCTTCTCTGCTGGAAAAGCTGAAGGACCATCTGGGCTTCGATCTGGAAACAGTTTCTTCCGTCCGGCCAGCCCTGGAAGAAGCCCGGGCCGTTCTGCAAGCCGCCAATCTGATAAACTGCGGAAGATGCACAGCAGAGCCGGGAGAAGAAGGCTGCGGCAAAGTTCCCGATTCCTCCTGTCTGTGCGATACGATTGCGGAAAGTATTCTGAAACGGGCGGAAGAAATCACTGCCAAATCCGTTCAGGCAGATATGGACAGCGTGCGGAAAACCGATCGGATTCTGGACCGGATCTTTACCAGCCCCATGACCGGCTATCCGGCCATGCTCCTCTTACTAGCCCTGATTCTCTGGCTTACCATCGCCGGAGCCAACTATCCTTCCCGGCTGCTCTCTGAGCTTCTGGCCGGCTTCCGTCATGTGCTGGACGGCCTGGCGGCAGCCCTTGGAGCTCCCGGCTGGCTTCAGGGAGTTCTGCTGGACGGAGCATACCAGGTCCTGGCCTGGGTGGTCTCTGTTATGCTCCCTCCCATGGCCATCTTCTTTCCGCTGTTTACCTTTCTGGAGGATCTGGGCTACCTGCCGCGGATCGCCTACAACCTGGACCACGCCTTTCAGCGCTGCCGCTCCTGCGGCAAGCAGGCGCTGACCCTCTGCATGAGCTTTGGCTGCAACGCGGTGGGCGTAACGGGCTGCCGGATCATCGATTCGCCCCGGGAACGCATGATCGCAGTCCTGACTGCCTCCTTTATCCCCTGCAACGGACGCTTTCCTGCTCTGATCGCTCTTATCTCACTGCTGGTGATGTTTTTTGCGGGGACGGCTTCTGAAGACAGCTCCGGGACATTTTCCCTGGTTCCGGCCCTGCTCCTGACCTTCCTGATCCTGGCAGCTGTATGTATGTCCCTTCTGGTTTCCCGGCTGCTGTCTGTGACGGTGCTCCGGGGACTGCCCTCCGCCTTTACCCTGGAGCTTCCTCCTTACCGGAAGCCTCAGTTGGGGAAAATCCTGCTCCGCTCTCTTCTGGACCGGACGCTTTTCGTTCTGGGGAGAGCCGTCACCGCTGCGGCTCCCGCAGGTGCTCTGATCTGGATCCTGGCAAACGTACAGGTCAGCGGCGCAAGCCTGCTCTCCCTCTGCGCAGGCGCTCTGGATCCCTTTGCCTCGCTCTTCGGTCTGGACGGCGTGATCCTGATGGCATTTCTCCTGGGACTGCCGGCAAATGAAATTGTGATACCGATTATGCTCAGCGCCTATCTCCAGCAGGGAACGCTGATGGAGACAGGAAGCCTGCTTTCCCTCCGGGAGCTTCTGATCTCACAGGGCTGGACCTCTGTCACAGCCCTGTGCACCCTGATCTTCATGCTCTTTCACTGGCCCTGTGCCACCACGCTTCTGACCATCCGGAAGGAAACCGGCTCCTGGCGCTGGACCGTGCTGGCAGCCGCGCTGCCCGCGGCTGTGGGGCTGGGATTATGCTTTCTGATTGCTCAGGGAGCCGGGCTTTTGGCAGTCTAACATTATAATACTGATGTTCAGGACCAGTCCCTTCCTTACGCAAAAACAGCGGGCCGGAAAAATTTCCGTCCCGCTGCATCTGCGTCTGTTCTATCGTTTCATTTTCAGTAGTTGATTCCCGTCACAGCCAGCTTTCCATCCACAACGCCAAAGATAATATTCGGCCTGCCGCTCTCGCCTGACACCACGAAACCTGCCATGCTGGGCTCCTGTCCGCTCATGTCTGCGGCTTCCACAGAGGCTGAAAGCTCATCCGTAAGAACCTGATCCGCTCCCAGAGCCAGAAAATCTTCTCTCGTCTCCACAATTCCATCCGTATCCGGAATTCCTACATAGACCGGGAAAGAAGTCAGATCTGCAAGCGCTTCCATATCCTTTGCCGCTACTGCTTCTTTTATCTTATCTGCGAATGCTGACACTGCTTCGCTGTCCACTGCGAAATTATCTTCGTAGGTAACTGCTTCTTCCCCGCTTTCTGAGGTTTCAGAGCCTCCAGTCTCTTCCGGATTCTGTTCCTCCTGACCGGTTTCTGCATCCTCTGCCTGTTCTGAATCCTCCTGCGCGGATGTATCAGCCTGCTCGGTATTCTCCTGAGCTGCTTCTTCCGTCTCCTGCGTTTGAGCAGCATCCGTTCCTGTGTTTCCGCCGCAGCCTGCCAGAATCATTGCCGCCGTCAGTCCTGCTGCCAGCATCCATTTTCTCATTTTCATTTTTCATATCCTCCTTTTTTACAGCGCGGGCACGCAGGAACCGGATTTTCTCCGGCAGACCCTGCGTACCCATGCATATCTGCGTCATTTTCGCTCCATTCTCAGCCCAGCTCACCCACAGCCGGCTGAAAGCTCACTGTCAGTATGTCCTTCATGCGGTACATGCTGGCAGCCATTCCTTCTTTTCTCCACTTCCAGCTTCTGGCTCCCGATTCCACAGACTCATATTCACAAATATGTTTCGAATCCATCACATCTGAAATCCGATCCAGCCAGAGCAGGGTCTCGTCTTCGGTAACCTCCCGCTCGCCGTTTACAATCCATATGGAGACGGATTCCACGACTCTGTCCGGGCCGCCGCCACAGGTGGTAAACACTCTGCAGTCCTGGCCATAGAGCTCCACCTCATAGATTCTTCCGATATAGAAGCTTCTGTCCTCTGTCCAGTTTTCCTCTCCGCCTCCCAGAAGTCCGGCTGTCTCTTCATCCTTCATTCCCGGAAGCTTCATCATGGCTTTCAGCAGTTCCCTGCTGTCCTCATTTTCTTCTGTTTCCGTATCCGCTCCTGCAGCCTTTACTTCTGTCAGCACCGCGTCTGCCAGGGTTTTTCCCCTTTCAGGAGCCGCGCATCCGGCCAGCAGACAGGTGAGCCCGCAGAGCAGAACCAGAGCTTTCTTTCCCGCTCCTGCCATATCCATCACCCCGTGATTTCGAACTCCGGCTGTCCCGCAGCGCCCGGCGCGATTTCATACTCGCCAAAGACAATCACCGGATTGCCGGCTTCATTGATATAAAACTTTGTATCCTCTGTCACGCCTGTGAAATCTTCTTCCCAGTAATCCAGGCCGCTTTCTGCTTCTTTCTCCGGAATCTGGCTCAAAATAGACGCGTCCGCAATAGCTGCATAGTCTTCGCCCAGCAGATCTTCCAGAGTCACCTGGCGTCCTTTCTCCAGGTCAAAGTTATAATAACGGGTCTCACTGTACGCGCTGGTCCAGTTCTCGCTGCCCATGACAGCCACTGACAGATACCTGTCTGTATGGGCTTTTACTTCATACCAAACTTTGATCTGGATATTGTGGGCTGCCCACTCTTCCTCTGTTCCTCCTGTATCAAGGAAGGCCTGCCGGTATTCCTTAGCCCGTTCTACCGCTTCGTCCGCGTACTGCTCACACATCTTAAGAATCTCTTCATTCACAGATTCCGCCAGATTTCCGGTTCCCTCCGCTATCATTTCGATACTTGGAATATCCACGGAAATATGCAGATCGTCTTCCGTTTCCATCTCATAGGAACGGAAGGTAAGCACCTTCGCTATCGCTCCTATCACCGGAAGTTCTCCCATGCTCTGGGCAAATACCGTACTGGTATTCAAAGCCGTTACGAAAACAGCCATGGCCGCGGCCGCAGCTGCAAGCCCCTTCTGCCAGCCATACAGATGTCTCTTCCGCTTCCGGCCGGAATCTTCCGCCGCTTTTCTCCTGCGGCTGTCCGCCTTCTGCACTTCCCACTGAATCCGCTCCGAAAGTTCCTCGGGAATGGGAACTTCGTCATACTTCTTTTTTGCATCCTCCATCCGGTTCATATGTCCACCTCCTGAACAGCTATCCTCAATGCTTTCAGTCCCCGGTACAGCTTGGATTTCACTGTATTCAGGTTCATTTCCATAATCTGGGCTATCTCCTGGAGAGACAGCTCCTCATAAAATCTCAGTTTAATGATTTCCTGCACATCCTGCTCCAGCCGGTTGATGTGCGTATAAAGGTCTTCGTCCGGCTGCTCAAAGCCCTTTTCCTCGTAAGGTTCCTCTTTCTGTGCCTCTTCTCCTGTCAGAACCGTTCTCCCCCGCTCCCGCAGGATGGAAAGACTTTCGTTCACCACAATCCGGTAAATCCAGGTTCTGATGGCTGCCCTGTTTTTCAGCTCTCCATAATGCTCCAGTGCCTTGCACACCGCGCTCTGCACCGCGTCAAGAGCGTCCTCCTGATTCTGTACATAGCTGAAGGCCAGCCGGTAAAATTTATTCTGATTCTCAATGATATACGCCACTACTTTATCATATAAATCCTGTGCCACAGTTCTCACCTGCCTTCTGTTTTTTCAGCGCTGTTCTCTTTTATTTTTCTTTTCCTTTCCTTTTCTATTATATAGATGGAGAAAGCTTCTGAAAAGTTGCGGAAAAAAGAAAAAAAGAATGGCGTTCCGGAAGCTGCTGTTCCGAAACGCCTTATTTCTCAGGATATATCCAAATGGTTTTTTATTTTACGCCTCATCAATGGCCTTTCCGATATCACTTCTGCAGTAAGCCTTCTCAAAGGTCACCTGCTTCACTGCCTTATAGGCGTTCGCCCGGGCTGTCTTCAGATCGGGACCTGTGGCTGTCACGCCAAGCACACGGCCTCCGTTTGTGACAAAGCGGCCGTTCTCCAGCTTTGTTCCCGCGTGGAACACATAGACGCCTTCTTTTCCTTTGAGATTCTCCAATCCTTCAATGGGAAATCCCTTTTCATAGGAAACGGGATAGCCGCCGGAAGCCAGAACCACGCAGACTGCCGCGTTGTCCTCAAACTGCAGATCGATCTGATCCAGCGTGCCGGCGATGCAGGCCTCGAAGACGTCCACGATATCATTCTTCATGCGTGGAAGCACCACCTGGGCCTCCGGGTCTCCGAAACGGGCATTGTACTCCAGCACCTTCGGTCCCTTCTCTGTGAGCATCAGGCCGAAGAAGATGACACCCTTGAAGGGGCGTCCCTCCGCCGCCATGGCGTCCACGGTGGGCTGGTAAATGTGCTTCTGACAGAACTCATCAATCTCCGGTGTATAGAAGGGGCTCGGAGAAAAGGTTCCCATTCCGCCTGTATTCAGCCCCTGGTCCCCGTCCAGGGCGCGCTTGTGATCCTGGGCGGAGGTCATGCATTTGATGGTCTTTCCATCCACAAAGCTTAAGACAGAGACCTCCCGGCCCGTCATAAACTCTTCAATGACCATCCGGTTTCCGGCCGCTCCAAAATGCTTGTCCAGCATAATTTCACGCACGCCGTCCTTTGCTTCCTCCAGGGTATTGCAGATGAGAACGCCTTTGCCCAGGGCCAGTCCGTCGGCCTTCAGCACAATCGGAAACTGGACCGTCTCCAGATAAGCCAGCGCCTTCTCCGGGTCGTCAAAATTCTCATAGGCCGCTGTGGGAATGTTGTATTTTTTCATCAGGTCCTTGGAAAAGGCTTTGGAGCCTTCCAGAATAGCTGCGTTTTTCCGGGGTCCGAAGACGCGCAGCCCCTGGCTCTCAAAGACATCCACGATGCCGCCCACCAGCGCATCGTCCATGCCTACCACAGTCAGGTCGATCTCTTTTTCCTTGGCAAATGCCGCCAGCTTCTCAAATTCCATGGCGCCGATGGGCACACACTCGGCATATTCTCCGATGCCTGCGTTTCCCGGAGCGCAGT
>CALWAV010000136.1 GCA_944375745.1 uncultured Merdimonas sp. | reverse complement strand
AGTATGGTACAATCTTCCCAGCATATTCACAAAAGGACACCGCGGCCATCAGAATGGTTTAAGGAGGACCCGTATGACAGATATACAGATACAGATGGGCGAAAATTTTCAGGAGCTGGCTATTCACGGAAGCCGGGAATTTCCCATACAATATTACGCGGATGAGCTTTTTCGTTTCCCCGGCGGCCAGTTTCCCCTTCACTGGCATGTAGAAACAGAGCTTTTCCTGACCCATGGCGGGCCTGTCCAGGCCCAGATAGGACGCATGGAGCTCTGCCTTAACGAGGGCGACTGCATTTTTGTAAACAGCAATGTTCTGCACAGCTTTACCCAGATCCATGAGGAAGATCGATGCCGGTGTCCCAACATTGTATTTTCAGGCGAACTTATCGCCCCCGTGGACAGTCTGATCTACCGCAGATATATCGGCCCCCTGCTGTCTGATCCGGCACATCCTTTTGTGATTCTGCGCTCCTGCTGTTCCTGGCAGGAAGAGGCTCTGTCACATCTGGATCTGGTTTTCTCTCTTCTGCAGAAGTACGGAAAAAGAAATGGCAGAGATCCCACTTCCCCTCTTCCTTTCCTGCACGCTGCCGTGGAAAGCTCCTGCCCCGAAATGCTGGTGCAGGCTGAGCTTGGCCGCATCTGGCAGCTTCTATATTCCCACCTGGACGAGATTCCGCCTGTGAAAACAGAAAAAGGCGAATCGGTTCTGCAGATAAGGATGCAGAAAATGCTGTCCTTTATCCGCAGCCGCTACGCCTCTTCCCTTACCCTGGATGACATCGCCGCTTCCGCAAGCATCAGCCGCAGCGAAGCCTCCAGATGTTTTCAGGCCTATATGAACCAGCCTCCAGTCGCCTATCTTCTGAGCTACCGGCTGGAAAAAGCCAAGCAGCTTCTTTCCTCCGGCTCCGATACCATAGAAGAAATCAGCCGGCTGTGCGGCTTTCAGTCCTCCGGTTATTTCTGCAGAATGTTCCGAAAACATACTGGTCTGACTCCGGGACAGTACCGGAAAGCTTTTCTCTGATCAGGCCTCCTTCTTCTGTTCCCGCAGAATTTTCCGGTAGTAGGATACCCGCCGGAACTGTTCTTCGAAATAAGAATTGATTTCCGCACCCAGAAGAATGATATACATGCAGAAATAAAGCCATAGCATCACCAGCACAATCGTGGTCAGGCTTCCATACATATTGGAAATTCCCGGAGAAATCTCCACATAAATCGAAAACGCAATCGAAAACAGATACCAGCATACGGCAGAAAACAGAGCCCCCGGGGCCTGGCTGGCAAGACGCGCCCGCCGGTTCGGCACAAACCGGTACAGAAGCATAAAGACTCCTGTCAGGAAACAGATACCCACCACTCCCTTCAGCCGCACGATGATTCCCGTCACCACAGCGATAAACGGCATATGCTCCACTGCCGCCTGATGAATGGAATTTCCGAATACCAGAACTACAAGGGAAAGGATAATGGCAACCACGAAAATAACAGTATAAAGGGCAGACCGCAGGCGCAGAATAATGTAGTTACGCCTTTCCTCCACATTGTAGATGGTATTCATTCCCCGCATCAGGGCAAGAAAGCCCTTTCCCGCGGACCAGGCCGCTACAATGGCGGATACAGAAACTGTCACCGCTGTCTTGCTGTATACCTCGTTAATCAGGCTCAGAACAAAAGCATCCATGCTGTCCGGGAAAAACATCTGGGCCGCTTCATAAATGTCTGCCGGGGTGATGGAAGTATACCGGACCAGGGTCACCAGCAGAATAATAAACGGAAAAAAAGAAAGCATGATGAAATATGCGGTCTGCGCCGCATAGGCGCCCACATGATCGTCACGCATGGCTTCCATAAAACCAGATACCATTCTCACTGCTTTCTTAAAAAAATTCATAACACTCTCCTTCTTCTGAGTGTATATCTTACCATAAATCCGCCATTTCCGTCAATTCCGCCCCCGTATAATAAAAGCTCAAAATTTCTCTGAAATCCATTCCCTGTTTTGCCATGGCATTCGCTCCGTTCTGGCTTAAGCCCACTCCATGGCCATACCCGCCTCCTTCAAAGCGCCAGCCTGCCAGACTTCCGTCTTCATGGAAGACCGGGGTAATCACCACGCAGGCGCTGGGAAGCAGGGCAGTTCCCGCGCAGGAAGTCCCATCGTTCCGGCTGACCTGGCAGCCCTGAAGATTCAGAAGCGCCCTCACATTATACTCCGTCATCACCAGAACCGTATGCTCACTGCCCCGGATCTGCAGCTTCACCACAGCTCCGCCTTCGTTCCGCTCCAGCACTTCCATCCCCTGAAGCCTTCCTATGGTCTCAATTTCCCTGCTGACAAATTCATCCCCTTCTTTTGTGAGAACCGCCTCCGGATTTGCCTCATACCTGGCCTTCAGGGCTCTGTTGATATTTCCTGTCATGGTATCCAGATCTGCCTGCGCTTCCCAGCGGTACCAGCTGATATCCGCGTCATAACAGCTCTCATCCTCTTCTTCCAGAAAATGTTCAAAGTCCTCTTCTCTGCTCAGATCCACCGCTTTCCCTTCCGGGTTTACTGTCTTTGCGGTAAGGTAAGGCGTAAGGGAGGCATCGCCCTCCCACCAGATTTCCTCTGTGCCGGTGGCCCCGCAGGAGGTGGAAAAATAATAGGCCGTTATGGGAAAGCCCTTGCTGGTCAGGACAAGCCCTGCCGTGTCTGCCACAGCCTGGCTGGTGCTTTCCGCTGCGCCTGTGTTGTTGTACACCTGATAGCTCACGCTATCGTCCACATGAGCCTCACAGACCGGATAGTCATAGGACTGCAGCTGCTTGCAGGCATAGGTCCTCGCGCAGACTGCCTGGGCCTTCAGCGCTTCCTGGCTGTAGCCGGAAGGCATTTCGCTGGGCACCACATAATTCAGATAGGTCTCAAACGGCAGCTCATTGACCAGATAAAAGCCTTCATCTGCCGGCCAGACTTCCAGGACTCCTTCATAGACCGGCGTTCCGCTGTTCCTTGACACAGACTCCACCGCAATGCCTGCGCCGTCTCCTTCCGCGGCACACACGGTCATACATCCCGGCATTTCCCCAAGAGGCTCCCCATTCAGGAAAAGCGTATCTTCCTCCCTGGTAAAGGACAGGGAGTTTCCACTGTCTATCGTCTCCCCATTCTCCTTATCATATACCCTGAGATCCTGCCCGGACACTGAAGAAAGCCGGATTTCTTCATGCCGCTCCTTCTCATAACCGTCTGTTTTCAGCAGAACCCGTATATTTCCACTGTATTCCAGCGCAGGCTCTGTCTGCTCTTCTTCCGCTTCTTCCTCCTCGTTTTCCAGGCTCTCCGTCTCTTCCTGCTGCTCTGTTGTCTTCTCTGGCTCCTGCTCCGGAGGTTCCTGCTCCCGCAGCTCCTCCTTTTCATAAAAGAGCAACATTCCCAGAATCAACAGACCGGCCGCCAGCAGAAAAAGTTTTGCTCTTATCATCCTTTCCTGTCTGTTTCCTTTCCCATATTCCCGGTTTGCCATTACTCATCATCCCCAAAACAGCTCTGACACTTCCTGTCCGCCATGATTCATACCATTTTTATTTATATGAGCGGCACGTCCATATCAGAACCGGGATGAGCGCACAAAAAAAGCAGCCGCAAGCGGCTGCTTTTATCTGCAGTACACCCAAAATGCCGTCTCCGCGATTTTGACGCCTAGCCAAAGCTAGGTGGGCGACCTCAACAGTCCTTCTGCCTTCCACTGCAAACGGAGGCCTGACATCCAGACTGAGATATTGGAATCCCATGAACGTAAATGTAGGTTCAAAATAGCGGGTTGACGCACACCCCAGGAATTACTTCTGGTGTTATTATACTCTATATCTTCCCATTTGACAACCAGAAAAAATTGCATGCTTTTCTCTGCTAATACCTCTTGATTTTTCTGGAGGTATTTTTCTCGAATTCTGTCTCCCTTACCTTCAGGCTGTACACCTTTTTGTAAGCCGGCGCTTCCAGGTTGTACGCATCGATAATCTCCTGAAGAACCGCCCGGATATCCTTGATATGCTTCTTTTTCGCATAATCATAATCCGGAAAAATCTCAGCCTCGATGACACCTTCATGCTCCCGCACCAGAATCTCCTGGACCAGGCGGTTCTCGCCAATCTTGTTTTCCAGTTCCTCCGGGGAGACATTTTCGCCGTTTTTCGTGATAATCAGATTTTTCTTCCGGCCGGTCAGATAGACAAAGCCCTCTTCATCCACATAGCCCAGATCCCCCGTCTTGAGCCATCCGTCCTCCAGCGCCTGGGCGGTCTCTTCAGGCATTTTATAGTATCCCATCATGACACTGCTGCCCCGCACCCAGAGCTCTTCATCCACGGTCTTTGCCTCACAGTTGGGAAGCAGCTGGCCCACTGATTCTTTCCGTATATTCCAGCTGACCATGTTGCTGATAACCGGGGAACATTCCGTCATTCCGTATCCCTGGAGAATCGTGATGCCGTACCGGTTGAACAGATCGATCATGGCCGGCGGCAGATAAGCGCCTCCGCTGCAGATGGTGTGGAACTGCTTTCCAAACACCTGCCATTTCACCAGGCTGTCCGGAAGTCCCGATACTTCCTCCAGTTTTTTCGCCATGGTCTCAATCATCAGAGGCACCATCAGGATCATATTGGGCTGAAACAGCTTGATGTTTTTTGCCACCCGCAGAAGAGAATCGTTGATGCAGATGACAGACCCCAGAGAAATTCCCTTGAGAATATCCATGCTCAGGCAGTAGGCATGATGGATAGGCAGTACGGACAGAATCACCGTACGGGGCGGAATCTTCATGTCCAGGCAGGTGGCGTTCTCCGCCAGATTTCTCTGGGTCAGCATGACACCCTTGCTCTTTCCCGTCGTTCCTGAGGTAAACAGAATTGTACAGAGCTTATCCGGCTCCGGCTCAAAACCGCAGGGGCCCTCATGTTCCCTCAGAAGCTGCCGGAAAGATAAGGCCTCATTATCTGTCTCTTCCTTCTGCATGGAAATCAGATGCTTCATCTTCGGACAGCAGCCCTTTGCCATCTCTCCCACATCTTTGCGGATATCATCCAGAACCAACACAGAGATATCTGCCCGGTCTATCAGTTCACAGAGTTCCCTGGCCGGCAGAGATGCGTCCAGAGGAACTGCCACGCTTCCGCAGTCCACTGTACCGAAATAGGCTGTAAGCCAGGAATAGGAGGTCGCTCCAATGATTCCCACATGGTTTCCCTGTTCTCCGAGAGCCTCCAGGACTCTGGAAAAGCTCTCACTGTCCTGGCGCAGCTGCGTGTAGGATTTCGCTTCGATTTTATTTTTTCCGATTTTGTACCGGACAGCGTCTTCCGGCCCATATTCCTTTTCCGTATTTACCAGTATCTGGCGAATGGTCGAACACAACATAACCTTTCCTTATTCCTCCGCTTTCAGTTTCTCCAGATAGTCCGCGGCTTCCTGTACCGTACGGATATTGGCTGCCTCATGCTCGTCAATCTCCACATCCAGTTCCTCTTCCAGCTCTCCCAGCATGCTCATGAAGTCAAAGGAAGTAAAGCCCAGATCCTCCATGAACCGGGATTCCGGATGAACGTTTTCCGGCTCCACCTCCACATAATTGCAGATAATATTTACTAATTTTTCAAACATTGTTTTTCCTCCCGTTCTATACCAGTTTGATAATGTCTCCGATGCTCAGATCCGGATTTTCCACACCCTTAAACAGAATCCTGCACAGATAATAGTACAGGTACTCCAGCTTTTCTCTGGATACTGCCTTCACCTGATGTTCAAAGTTGAAATCCAGTCCGTTGTCCTCCGGGCGGTGCATGACGGTCAGATACATGGCCTGCGTCGTGGCACCGTTAGGATACCATTTTGTCTTGTATTGAATATCACCCAGTTTGTCCAGTCCCTTTTCCTTCAGTGTCAGCGGCTGATAGGTCAGTGACATGGGCTCATAAGTCTGGCCCTGGGGATTCGGATACAGCTTGCTGCGGTAAGCAAAGTAAGCCACCGGGTCATAATTTGCATGACGGAAATATTCGTTCTGCAGATCCCGGATCATATAGACTCCTTCCAGGAACGTGTGATCCGGCGAAATAATCGTGCGGAAGGGGAAGGAATGAATTCGGGTGCCGCCGGATTTCTTTTCCTTCAGCGTCGCTCTTCTGGCAATGGCTGTATTGATGGACACATCATCATTGCCGTTCATCTTCTGGAAATAGGTGCGCAGCCCCATCAGCAGAAGCGTGGCCAGGGATACGTGGTATTTCTCGCAGAAATCCATCAGACGCTTTGTAGGCTCCGCCTCCAGGTGGAAGATATCCAGGGCGGAATCCACAGAATCCGATACGTTGATGGCTGCTCTGGCATTCAGATTGCCGCTGCGCTTCCGCTCGGCTTCCAGGGCTCCAGGACCATCGATGCCATTGTAAATGGGCTCAGAGGACTCGATCAGTTTCTGGAAATATTCCGCGTCCTTTGCCTGGGCTTTGCTGTCCGCTTCATAAGCCAGATCTCTCTGAACCTGCTCTATGTAGGAAGCCATATCCTTCGGATAGGGCACACCTTCATATTTTGCGTTGCAGTAAAGCTCAATAATATCTTTTAAAAAACAGATCAGGGACTGGGCATCCATGGTCATATGATCCACCAGAAGATAGATTCCCTGGAATCCATCGGGAGTCTTAATCATGACAATCCGGTTCATGGGCGAATCATCCCGCTTAAAGGGCACTCTCGTCCATTCTTTCATGATCTCTTCTGCCTCTTCCATGGTCTTTTCGGTAAAGTCCACAAACTCGATATCACGCTCTTCTTTGTCTACCACATACTGGTAATAGGTACCTTCCTTGTCATGGGCAAACCGGAGCCGCATGGAATCGCAGCGCTCATAGGCCTTGTAAATGGCCTTTTTCAGCTCTTCGAAATCCAGATCTACGCCGATAGTCAGGCTGGTGCCAATATTCAGCACTTCCTTCTTGGGGCAGAAGTTCTGATAAAAAAAGTGAAATTTCTGTGCGGCAGTCAGCGGATACACCGGGTATCCCTTTCTTTTTCTCATCATTTTATAATTCCTCCGATAAACTCATCCAGCGCCTTTTCATAACGCTCAGGCGCTTTATAATAGCTCTCCGCATGGGCGGCGCCTTCTATGATCAGTTTCTTTTTGGGTGAAGCACAGTTCTCATAGATTTCTTCACACATGCTGCATGGCACGAAGCTGTCCGCGCTTCCATGAATCAGGAGAACCGGCACCTTTGCCTTGCGCACTTCTCTGGCCGCGTTGCAGTCGTCCAGCCCATATCCGGCTTTTCTCCGGTTCACAAAACTGGCAATCTGAATCATGGGGAAGGCCGGCAGATGATACATGGAATGAAGCACATGGGTAAAGACTTCTTTCGGCGATGTAAAGCCGCAGTCAGAAACAATGCCTTTTACCTGAGGCGGAAGCGCAAGGCCGCTGGCCATCAGCACCGTAGCTCCTCCCATGGATGTCCCGTGAAGCAGAATCTCCACGTCTTCTCCGCACTTTTCAATGACCCAGTGAATCCAGCCCATCAGATCATAGCGGTCCAGACATCCGAATCCCACGTATTCACCTTCGCTCTTTCCATGGGCTCTGGCATCCGGCAGCAGCATTCCAAATCCATGCTTCAGATAATAATCGGAAAGTCCTATGTAATCACTCATGCCCTGGCTGGTATAGCCGTGAAGACAGATCGCGATTTTTTTACTGTCATGATTGGGAAAGTATGTGGCGTGAAGGCGCAGGCCGTCTTCCGATGTGCTCCACAGTTCCTCGTGGGGCTGGGCCATCATATACTCTTTCCGCTTCTGCATGAGCTCTCCGTATCTGCTCCAGTCCGTTCCGGACATTTTCATAGTCCGTTCCACGCTCAGGCGGTTTCTTTTCATGGTTCTCCGGTAAAAATAGGCGGAGCCGCCGGCTTCAGCTACCGTCAGCAGTCCCAGCAGAACTGCAGCTCCCTTTACCAGTTTCATACTCATTGTCCGGTCCTTCCTTCCTATTTCCTCTTCTTATCAATCAGTTCTTTAAAACGCAGAGCCTTATCAATATTTCCTTCCACCTTCAGCTTCATCAGTCCCACTGCCGCAATTGGATCCAGCTTTCCTTCTGCTATTTTCATAAAGGTATCAGCGCTGCCGGTAAACATGGCATCTCTGTCAAAATACTCATAGGGCTCCACGTAAAGCTTTCCATCTTTTACTTCCACGTAGAAAATGCCTTCCGCTTCCCCTGTAATATTGAACTGGTAGGCAAGATGCTCATGAATATCACTCACATCCGCTCCCATGAAACGGCTTTTAATCTCTGCAAAAAAATCCGCATATTTCATACTTTTCTTTCCTCGCTTCAGATTCTTTTTATTTTCGACCATCGGTCGAATCCATTACATGGATACCTTACCACTTTTTCGACCGGTGGTCAATTCGCCCTTTCTCTAAAAAAACCTTATTTTTACAATCTTTTCTGTCTATTTTTACTGTTGCAGCCGCTCTTTCCCCATGCTATACTGAATAATCGTAATATGGAAAAATGTCGATAATTCTGAATATACGGAAGAGGTGAAAGATTTGCAGAATCAGACAAAACAGAATCAGATCCTGGACGCGCTCCAGACTCTTCTGGAAGACAAAAATATACAGAACATCTCTGTCAGCGAGATCGCCCAGGCCGCCGGAATCGGAAAGGGAAGCATCTATTATTATTTTCCTTCCAAGGATTCCATCGTGGACGCGCTGGTGGAACGCAGCTACGAAAAGCCTCTGGAGACGGCAAAGAATCTTGCCAGACAGACCAGCATTTCTCCTTTTACCCGGATGGCCCTGATTTTTCAGGCCTGCCGCAATTCTTCTTCTGCCTTCCGCAGCCAGAAGGATTCCGCCCAGTCCGATGCGCAGGAAGAAGCTTTTATCCGTCAAAAATATATGAAGCATCTGATTTCGGAAATGAAACCGGTCCTGACAGACATTATCCGCCAGGGCATTGAAGAAGGCCAGATTCATTTTGACTATCCGGCCGCCCTGGCCGAAATCGTACTGATCGTGCTGACCGTAAAGCTGGACAATTCCCTGGTCCCCTCTGCGCCGGAAGAGACGGAGGAAACTATCCGGGGGCTGATCTCGCTGCTGGAAAAGGGAACCGGAAATCCGGTAGGCTCTCTGAATTTCCTGATGATTTGAAAAGAAAACAGGCATAAACAAAAAGAAGGACTTCTGCACTGACTGATTTTCAGCCAGACAGAAATCCTTCTATTTCTTTTTTTTAATTTTTACATTTTCTTTTCTGTAAACTGCCCAGGCAGCCGCGGCTGTCAGCCATTCGGTCACCCAGAAGCCATGCCAGACTCCCTCCGCTCCCAGAAACCGGCTCAGAATATACGCCGCCGGAACCATGAGAATCAGATAGCGCAGAAGTGAAATCACAAGGGACGGGAATCCTTTTCCAAGCCCCTCCAATGCTCCCCCTGCCGTCACAGATATGGATGAAACCAGGAAGCCCAGGCTGATAATGCGCAGAGCCTCCGCTCCCATCCGTATGGTTTCCGGATTTACAGTGAACAGCCCGAAAAGCCGGTCCGGTATCAGAAAACAAATGACGGTTCCGAAAGCCATAATCACTGCCGACATGGACAGGGCAGTCCGGAAAATCTTTTTCACTCTCCGATGCTCTCCCGCCCCGTAATTATATCCAATCAGAGGACGGATTCCCTGGACAATTCCGTTTGCGGTCAGGTACAGAAAAGTCTGCAGTTTGTAATATACGCCCAGCACCAGCACATACGCATCGGAAAAGGAAGAAAGAATTCCATTCAGAGCGGATATTAAAAGAGACGGCAGGGCCAGGTTCAATGCAGCCGGTATTCCTACCGCGTACAGTTTTCTGCTGACCTCATTGCGCAGGCTCAGAGAATGCCTGCTGATTCTGACCGGGAGGGTGCCCCGCAGATACACCGCCAGATAAATGACCAGGGTCACCACCTGCCCGATTCCTGTGGCCAGCGCCGCTCCTTCAATTCCCATCTCCGGCGCGGGGCCTAGCCCGAAAATCAGCACAGGATCCAGAATGATATTGGTGACGCAGCCTGCCAGCACGCTGACCATCGCCACCTTCATCTGGCCCACAGCCTGAAAAATCTTTTCAAAAGTCATTCCAAAAGCAATGACAATCGAGAAAAGGAACGCAATTCTGGAATAGCGGACCGCATAATCAATAATAACCTCATCTGAGGAGAAAAGCCGCAGAAACAGAGGCATGACGGCAATGCAGACTACCGTCAGCACTACTCCGTGCACTCCGTTCCAGAAGGCTCCCAGGGTCGCGGCCCTGTCTGCCCGTTCCTGATCCTGCGCTCCCAGATAATAGGCAATGGCTGCGTTGATTCCGATTCCAAATCCGATGGTCACTGCGTTGATCAGGTTCTGGACCGGATATACCAGCGACAAAGCCGTCATGGCTTCCTCGCTGATTTTTGCCACAAAATAACTGTCCACAATATTGTAAAGAGAGCTTACCAGCATGGAGAGAACCATGGGCAGTGACATGGACAGGACCAGGCCGAAGATCGGCTTTTCTTTCATAAATGTTTCGTTCATAAGTACGCTCCTTTGCGGCGCGGTTCTTTCCGAATCTTCTGCAGTTTTATTATGAGACATGCAGCCCGAGAAAGCTCTGCTTCCTCAGGCTCACGGGCTTCGCTCTATAGAATCTTCGAAAAGCCCCCGCCTTTGCATAAATGCAGGCAGGTTCTTTCCGAATCTTCTGCATGTCTCATTGCCAACGTGCAAAAAAATAACCACACAGCTGCAAAAATGCAGCTGTGTGGCGAAAAGCGGAATCATATAAAATTCCGGAAAAATCCACGCCCTTCCGGGTTTTATGGAAATAATGCTTAGATCTGCGGGCCGGCAGCTACCAGTGCCTTTCCAGCCTCGTTGCTCTCGTACTTCGCAAAGTTCTTGATGAAGCGTCCAGCCAGATCCTTTGCCTTTGCGTCCCACTCGGAAGCATCAGCGTAGGTATCGCGGGGATCCAGGATTGCAGGATCTACGCCCGGCAGTTCGGTCGGGATCTCTACGTTGAAGTACGGCAGCTTCTTGGTCGGAGCCTTCAGGATAGAGCCATCCAGGATAGCGTCGATGATTCCACGGGTATCCTTAATGGAGATACGCTTTCCGGTTCCGTTCCATCCGGTATTTACCAAGTAAGCCTTTGCTCCGCTCTCCTTCATTCTCTTAACAAGCTCCTCTGCATACTTGGTCGGATGCAGCTCCAGGAATGCCTGGCCAAAGCAAGCGGAGAAGGTCGGTG
>CALWAV010000135.1 GCA_944375745.1 uncultured Merdimonas sp. | reverse complement strand
AAAGCAGGCGGATGTTGCGCACGCCTCTGTCCTTGAGCATCTGAATGGCCGCCACAGCGGAGCCGCCAGTAGCCAGCATGGGGTCCACCACAAATACATCTCTTTCGCTGCAGTCCGCAGGCAGCTTGCAGTAGTACTCCACCGGCTCCAGAGTCTCTTCGTTGCGGTACAGGCCGATATGGCCCACCTTGGCAGAAGGAATCATGGCCAGCATGCCGTCCACCATACCCAGGCCGGCCCGGAGAATGGGTACGATCGCCATCTTTTTCCCGGCCAGCTCCTTCACAGTGGTCTTGCAGATGGGGGTCTCAATCTCCACATCCTGAAGCTTCAGATCCTTGGTCGCCTCATAGGTAATCAGACTGGCAATCTCGCTGATCATGGCCCGAAAATCTCTGGAACCTGTCTCCTTGCGCCGGATCACTCCGATTTTATGCTGGATCAGCGGATGATCCATTACTACCACCTTTGACATTTCTTTTGTCCCCCTCTAGCACTCTTCAATTTTGCTGATTCTTCTCTTGTGTCTCTCGTCGCCCGAAAATTCCGTATTCAGGAAGGTATCCACAATTTTCACTGCCAGTCCCGGTCCTACCACGCGTCCGCCCATGGCCAGGATATTGGCGTCATTGTGCTGTCTTGTAGCCTCTGCGCTGAAGCAGTCGCTGCAGAGAGCCGCCCGGATTCCCTTATACCGGTTGCAGGTGATGGAAATGCCGATTCCTGTTCCGCAGATCACAATTCCCTTCTCGCATTCTCCATCCAGAATCGCCTTTACAACCTTTCTTGCATAATCCGGATAATCCACAGAATCATGACTGTTGTCGCAGCCAAAATTCTTATAGGCAATGCCCTTCCCATCCAGATATGCAATCACTTCCTGCATCAGATCATAGCCGCCGTGATCACATCCCAATGCTATCATGTCTTTGTCCTCCTATGGCATATTTTAACCCAGCCCGGCCCCTTGCATATCCGGTCCGGACTGCTGTTTTATCTTTTAGAAATTATAGCATTTTTTCTGAGGAATAGCAACGGAATCCGGACTGTGTTCTGATAACTCCAGAGTTTCTCACCGTGAGTTCATATATTTCAAAACACCCATATGGATGGCCCAGACAAGCTGGTCCTGGTAATTTTCGTCCTGCAGCTTGGCGCAGTCCTCCCAGTTGCTTAAGAACCCGCACTCCACAATCACTGTGGGCACCTCTGTCTTTTTCAGCAGATAATAGGTGTCATTGGCTTTTGACTGCCGCGCTTTGTCCGGATCACCCAGCTGTGTCAGTTCTTTCTGCAGGATCTCTGCCAGACGCTCACTTTCCTTAGAGGTACTGTAATAGAAGACCTGAGCTCCCTGTATCTGTTCCTCATGATAGCTGTTCTGATGGATGCTGATGACGCAGGCAGGCTGCTCTGTATTGATCAGCTCACAGCGGCGCTTCATATCCTGGGCTTTTTTATTGGAAGCATTTTCATCATACAGGCCTCTGTCCTCTTCCCTTATCAGCATAACCTCCATGTCCTGCTGCTCCAGAAGGGTCTGCAGCTTTTTCGCAAGCTCCAGATTCAAATCCTTTTCCAGCACACCGTCCACTCCCACCTTTCCGGGATCATTTCCGCCGTGCCCGGCATCTATCATAATCAGCTCGGATTTTTCTCCCTTTGACTCCTTCCAGGCTTCCTCCCAGAAACTCTCCCTGGAAAAATAGAGGGCCGCCCCCAGAACCAGAAGCGCCATCCCGATTCCCAGATATCTGCTCCCTCTTCCAGCCCTTTCTTTGATTCTGCGCAAAAATTCCATCTCTCATCCGCCGTGTCCTTCTTTTCTAAAAATATATGGCGGATTCCCGGCTTTCATACCCGCAGACGGGCTCCCCTGCCCATGGACAGGCTTCCGGCCAGGCGCCGGTTGGAAATTCTCTATTCAGACCGGCACCGGGATCAGAAGAGGCACCCGCGGCATACTCTCAGATATGCCGCAGGCGCCTCTTATTTCGTCCGCTCTCTATAAGTTAATTCACATACCTGAGAATCACATCCCAGATATCCTGCCGCTCAAAGCCGAGCTTCCATGCGGAAATGCCCGCCAGATTGTATTCCTTAATCAGAGAAGCCTTCAAAGCGATAGACTCCTCTTCCTCCAGCCATACCTTGTAGGTATTTCCATCCGCTGTGTATTCCGCGTAATACTGGCCTGAAGTTTCATCCCAGACAGGCTCTGCCCCATTGGTCTCCAGCACCTCATCAATGGCGTCCATGCCATAGGCCTGGCTGGATACCTTCACATGCGCGCTGGTGTCGTTCGCGGGCAGCTCCGCTTCCTCCTCTTCCGTCAGCGGCCGCTCCTCCCAGAGACGGGTAAAGAAGGGAACCGCGTTAATCAGCTTCTCGGAGGGTACCTGCTCAAGCGCCCGCTCGATGCCTTCACGCACCCAGTTGATGCTTGCCACGCTGCCGGCAGTTTCGGATCCGGCATAATGCTCATCGTATCCCATCAGAATCACATAATCCACCACAGCGCCCTGCTCTTCCAGGTCGTAGAACACATTGTGGTCCGCGGGACGGTAGTTGTCCACGGAAAGGACGATGCCATTCTGGCGGCACTTGATGGACAGCTCCCGCAGAAACTCCAGGTAGGCCTTGGCAGAATCCTGATTGATATACTCGAAATCGATATTCAGGCCGTCCAGATCAAACTCGATAGCCTTGGCGATCAGGTTGCTCACCAGCCGCTGGCGGGAAGAGGTGCGGGACAGGATCTCGTAATCCACGATGGTGTCCTTATATTTGATATCCTCCACCAGGCCCCAGACCTCGATATTATTCTGATGGCAGTAATTCACATAAGTCTGGCTGGCCAGAGACTCGATGTTTCCTTCATTGTCGCTCAGGAAAAACCAGGTGGGCGAGATGGTGGTAAGCCCCTTGGTATTAGCGATCATTTCCAGCACATTGCTGTTGGCGTCGGAGTTTGTCACCTGATGCCAGGCCATGTTAATGGTATAATCCTTGGAAATATTGGTGTAAACCGGCTCTTCATAATTGGACTCCAAAGTCTCCTGGCCGCGGGTTCCCAGGAACTTATTGCGGATATAACCCACAAAGCCGTCGGAGGTCCGGACCTTTGTCCAGTCTCCCACATCCTCGTCCTCGGGAAGCACATACAGCACATCTCCCTTTGCCACGTCCGTCAGAATCGGGCTCTTGATTCCCGCCCGGTAGCGGACCTGGGCATTCTTTCTGGCCACCGCAGTGTCCGCCGTGCCGAACTCCGTGATAATATTCACACGGTTCACCTCGTCCGTCATCAGCTCATACTGCATGCCGGTGTATTTCTGAATATAGGGAAGAGCCACATAAGCTGTGTCCCCGTCTACCTTGACAGGCACATAAGCCTCCGTGTAGCTGCTGTTCCCCGCGGTGTAGGTATTGCTTCCCACTGCCGCCGTAACCACCTCCGTAGGCGTCGTATACAAAAGCAGATTCTCAGCCGCGTCCCAGTAAAATCTCGGATTCAGATAATCGTACAGCGTATCTGTGGTCACATAGACCTCTCCGTCAATGATCCGGCCTTTGATGTCCGTCAGCTCATTGTTCAGAATCACTGCCACTTCATCCTCTCCTGTCACGGAATAGTAATCTGTCCAGGCCATACGCTCCTTGGAAGGGCTGTATCTCTCTATCAGAAAGCTGATAAACACGCCAATCAGCACCACAACGATCAGCGCCAGAGCCGCCAGTACAGAGGCCGCCCGTCTGTTTATCTGCGCTCTTCTCCTTTTCCTTCGTCTTTTTGCTGTCATCGCAGAATCCTCCTATTTTCCTATATCATAACAGAATTTTTCCGGTACGTCACCCCTGTTTTCGACATTTTTCCGTCTTACAATTCTTCCAGCGCATCTCTCAAATACTGTTCATATTTTTTTATTTCTGGCTTGTCACAATCTTTCTGACGCATTATCAGGCAAACCTGCAGTTCATTCCCAGGGAGAGGATAACTGACCAGCCCTTCTCTCTGTGTAAGAGAATTGGGAAGCTGGCAGCTTACACTGAACGCATCTGAGGCCGCAACCAGTTCCCGGCGCAAAGTTTTGTCATCTACCGCAATCCGGTTTCTATACCCTATTTTTCCCTCCATATATCTATTGGCAAGATCTACCATGCTGGCAGATACATAATCAATATAAGGATAATCTGCCAGTTTTTCTAAATCCAGTCTGCCTGTGGAGGCCAGCGGGTGACCGGATCTCAGGTTCACTGTAATCTGAACATTGCGCAGTGTCTTAACAGTCAGCTGTCTCTTCTGCATCAGCTTTACCTGCTCCACATTCAGTTGTTCCGGCAAAAGAGCAGCATACAAATCAAGCTCCAGGTAATATAGCGCATCGACTGCTTCTTCATAAGTCATGGTTTTGCAGAAGAGCTCCAGATTATCACATTTCGCACAATCCACATACATCTGGCGGAAAGCTATAACCAGCGGTGTATATGTGGTAACACCGAGCCGAAGACAGATTCGGGAACTATTCTCCTTCATTTTTTTCAGAAAATCCACATGCTGAAGAATCGCCTGTGCATGCGCTACAAAAATCTTTCCTTCTTCTGTCAGAACCATGCCAAAACTGGTACGCCTAAAAATGTGAATTCCCAGGTCCTCCTCAAGCGCCTTGATAATACTGCTTGCGTTAGGCTGAGATAAGAACAGAGCCGCAGCAGCTTTAGAAAGAGAACCTGTTTCGGCGACTTTGACCGCCAACTCCAGATGCTGTGTATTCATTTTTTCACCTTCCCATCGAAAATCAGAATATCTATATTTAAGATTCCTATTTCCTGTATGTATTTGTCTCATGATATCATATTTTCAACAAAATTGTACAATTTTTCATAGAACCCTAAAATTTACTGTTTAATGTGTCAAATTTGACAGGTATACACAACTCAAGGGAGGTGTTAATTTGAAAAACAAAGGAAGTTTTGCCGCCGCAGGGGATCTTTTCATCACACGGAAATTACCAGACAAAGGGTATGAAGGACTGGAAGAACTGACTGCCTTTATTCGTTCCCATGACATCCGGTTCGTCAATCTGGAAATGACAGTACACGACAGGGAAGGATATCCGTTTGCTTTTTCCGGCGGAACCTGGGCTATGGGCCATCCTTCTTTGCTGAAAGACATCCAGAAGTATGGCTTCAATGTATATAACGGCGCGAACAATCATTCCATGGATTATAGTCATAACGGGCTGATGGCCACCATCCGCTATTTGAAAGCCGCAGATATGAATTTTGCCGGAATCGGCGAAAATCTGGCTGATGCCAGCGCGCCGATTTATATAGAAGGTGAACATATTCGTGTAGGAATGGTTGCGGCTGTTTCTTCCTGTCACCCCGCCTGGGCCGCCGGAACACAAAGGCCAGATATGAAAGGCCGCCCCGGTGTCAATCCGCTCCGATATCAGGAAAAGTTCCATGTGACAAAAGAAAATTATGAGCTTCTCCAAAAACTGGCAGATGAAATCGAAATCAATGCTCAGGAGAAACAAAATATTAAAGAAGGGTTTGCAACGGCCGCCTCGGGAAGCTTTCATTTTGGGACCTATGAATTTGTGCAGGATCTGGATAATCACAGGGAAAGCATTCCGGATGAACAAGATCTGCAGCGTATTATCCGCTCTATTCAGGAAGCCAGAAAACAGTCTGATTATGTCATGGTCAGCATTCATTCCCATGAAATGAACGCGTCAGACAAGGAGCAGCCGGCACAATTTCTGAAAACTTTTGCTCATGCCTGTATAGATGCGGGCGCAGATGTCATCATCGGACATGGTCCTCATATTCTGCGTGGTATTGAAATCTATAAAGGAAAGCCAGTCTTTTACAGCCTTGGAAACTTTCTTTTTGAAAACGACACAACCTCTTACCAGCCTGCTGACTTCTATGAATATTACAAAATGCCTGCTGACAGTATGGTGGGAGACGGGATGGATTTTCGCAGCCGCGGAGGGACCATCGGGCTGAGCGTAAATCCTGATGTATGGCGTTCTGTCATAGCTTCCTGGGATGTGGAAGATAGACATGCAAAAGAAATCCGGCTGTACCCTATCCATATGGGGATGGAACTTCCGCGATACCGGAAAGGCCTCCCCGCTTTTTCCGCGGATGATGAATTGCTCAAACATCTGGCCAGGCTGTCCGCTCCATTCGGTACCAATATAGAAATTCAAGATCATGTGGGAATTATCCGCGTGGAGTCCGGCCCTTTGCCCAGTTCTACATCATAGCTGCAACAGGAGGGAAAATTTATGAACGATTATGTGCTGCTGATTGTCTGTCTTGTCATTTTTGGACTAACTGTCGCGTGTTTTATCTGGGGACGTTTCAGTATGGCCACAACAGCTATGCTGTGCCTGTTTCTTCTGGTTATAACCGGCTGTCTGGATGCGGAAACAGCCCTATCCGGTTTTTCCAATTCCAATACGATTATTATGGCTGCCATGTTTGTTATTTCAGCAGGATTCGGTAAAACAAAAATGGTTTCCAAGCTTTCTAAACTGGTAGAACGAGTTGGCAAGGGCTCCTTTACCCGTATTCTTGCCGGTTATGTGTTGATCATCGCCCTTCTGACCCAGTTTATTCAAAGCTCTATGGCTTGTTTTTCCATTGTGTTTCCACTTTTAATCGCTACCTGTAAGGACATGAAAGTAAGTCCTTCCAAGGTTATGTTTCCCATTGGAATCGTATCAATCTCTACTGTATCAATCCTTCCTATCGGTACAAATGCGGTTGCATACCTGACCAATAACGGATACCTGGAATCTTATGGCTATACAACCCATCTCTTCAAAATGATGGATCCTCCCATTTCCCGTATACCGGCTCTTATAATGATTATCCTGTATGCTGTTTTTCTTGCTCCCAAATTCTGTCCTGAAAAACCCGTAATTCCTATCAGTGAAGTCGAGAGCGCCATGGGAGGGGACGGACAAAAAACTCCCCTGAAGCCCTTCCAGGAAATCTTGGGATATTCTGTTTTTTTCGGCATCATCATTTTACTTCTGACACAGTCCTTCCACGGAATTCCTACTTGGGAGTTCACATTACTCGGCGCTACTTTAATGGTTGCTTCAGGCATTTTGAAACCTAAGGACGCTTATCAAGCTATAGGACTTGGCGGCATGGTGCTTCTGTACGTGGGCATGCTGGGACTTGGAAATGCTCTGACCGCTACCGGAGCCGGAGCAGTCGTAGGAGACTTTATCGCGAATCTGGTAGGCGGTACCCACAACGGATATTTAATTGGACTGGTATTTTTCCTTGCTCCGTTTATTTTAACCCAGGTCATGATGAACGTAGCTGTACTGACCATCTTTACACCTATTGCTATCGTCACCTGTCAGTCTCTGGGCTGCAACCCAATCGGCCCCATGTGTCTGGTTACCATCGGCTCTTTATCAGCATTTATGACGCCTATGGCTACTCCAACAGTTCCCATGATTATGGGCCTTGGCGGTTACGACCAGAAAACACTGTTAAAAATGAGCTGGCTCCCCAGCATTTTAATGTGTGTTGTGAATGTATTATGGGTCATGACTGTCTTTCCGGCTTATTGATTCTCTGACTTTTCACAAACAGCAAACAGTAGGAGGTGTATTTTCTTTGTATTATGACTTAATAAGAGACGCGGAAGCCTTAAAAGAACAGCTTATAAAAACACGAAGAGAGTTCCACCGGCATGCGGAACTGGGCTGGACAGAAATGTGGACTTCCTGTCTCATTGCCAGGCGGCTGAACGATATGGGCTTTGATCAAGTGCTGACAGGCCGCAGCGTCTGCAAAAGCCAAGCCCGTATGGGGCTTCCTTCCAAAGAAGAGCTTAACGCAGCTTACCAGAGAGCTCAATCCGAAGGAGCAGATCCTGATTTTCTTTCCGACATGAAAGACGGTTTTACCGGCGTAATCGGCATTCTGAACTGTGGAGAGGGACCCACCGTAGCACTCCGCTTTGATATCGATGCCCTGCCAATCCAGGAAACGTATGATCCAAATCATCTTCCCAATCAGGAAGGCTTCCGCTCCATACATAATGGAATCATGCATGCCTGCGGCCACGACGGCCATATTACCACAGGCCTTGGTACCGCTGAACTCCTAGTGAAATACCGGAGCCAGCTGCATGGGACTGTAAAACTGATCTTTCAGCCCTCTGAGGAGGGAGTCCGCGGCGCGAAATCAATTGTGGAGAACGGCCATCTAGATGGTGTTGACTATGTACTGGCTGCTCATATAGGCGGCACTCCTGACACTAAAATATCTGCTATCGGAACTGGAACAGGGCTTTCTCTCGCCACTGTAAAAATGGATGTTGCTTATACAGGCAAAGCCAGTCATGCAGCTTTGTCGCCTCATCTCGGGAAAAATGCCATGCTTGCGGCCGCCACGGCTGTTTTAAACCTGTATGCCATTCCACGGCACGGGGAAGGCGATACCCGGATAAATGTCGGAAAGCTAACGGCTGGTTCTGCGCGTAATATTGTCTGCGATCATGCAAAGCTGGAACTGGAAGTACGCGGAAGCACTTCTGAATCCAATGACTATATGGAAGCTTATGCCCAGAGGATTCTGGAGCATTCTGGCGCTATGCATGACTGCAGCTGTGAAATTACACTGATGGGAGCCGCCCGCTGTGGAACCAATTCTGCCAAACTTACTGCCCTGGTAGCAGATATCTGCCGTCACAAACTTGGGCTTTCTCAGGTTACTCTGGAAGACGGAGCTGCCGGAAGCGAAGATTACTCCTATATGTCAGAACATGTTCAAAAACACGGCGGACAGTCCTGCTATTTCAGTAACATTACACACTGCGCAGGCTCCTTCCATAATGAACATTTTGATTTTAACGAAGATGCACTTATAAACGGTGTCAAAGCCTTCACTGGCATCGTACTGTATCTGCTTGAAAACACAACCAAACCTTCCTTCTGATATCATTCATTTTAAAAGCAGCTGCTTTTCTGCGGCAGGCCTGTAAAAAAGCAGGCCTGCCGCAGTTTTCAATACCCGGCGTCCGGATCGGAGGGGCCTCACCTGGACCGTATCAGCAAAAGAAAACCGCGGCATGTCCGCTTTCTCCAAAAGGATTTCGTGATATATTATAGGAAGAAACCGCCTTATTCATACAAAAACAACTTTCTCTGACAATCGTGGCACTCTGGAATTTCCACCGATCTGGTGCAAGATAGAAACAAATTGAAACAGCCTGGCTTACTTACGTAAGTGCTGACTCCGGAAGATCCGGAATCGAAATCAAAACTTCCGCCTCCTTTCCTCCGGCGGCTTCTTCTGTCTTGATTATAGAACAAACTGGAAGAAAAATGCAAGTCTTCCTGAAATTTCATTTTCTGTTTAGAAAATCTTTATAAAAAATTGGTATTTTTAACGTATTGACTTCCGATTAAATATTGTATATACTTTCAAAAATGTATATAATAGATTAGAAGCAATGAACGCAGACTTGTTTTGCAGATTTGGATGTGAGGATTATGAGAATAGAAAAACTGAATGACAACCAAATACGCTGTACCCTGACGCGGGACGACCTGGCCAACCGTCAGATCAAGCTGAGCGAGCTGGCTTATGGCACAGAAAAGGCAAAAGAGCTGTTTCGGGATATGATGCAGCAGGCAGCCATTGAATTCGGTTTTGAAGCTGATAACATCCCGCTGATGATCGAAGCAATTCCGCTTCCCAATGAATGCATTGTCCTGATCATCACCAAGGTGGAGGATCCGGAGGAGCTGGATACGCGGTTTTCCAAATTCGCTCCCGGCGGAGAGGTTCCCGGTGACGAGACAGGCGAGTTAAACGGACTTCTTCCGGAAGGCGCCGACAATGTACTGGATATGTTCCGCAGGCTCATCGACCGCCATCTGAAGGACGGCACCAAGGAGGAGCAGGCTGAAAAGGCTGTGACTCTGGCGTCAGAGCTGGATCTGACCCGTCTGTACTTCTTCCCGGATCTGGATACAGTTATCTCCGCGGCCCATGTGCTGCAGGGCTATTACAGAGGCCGCAATTCTCTGTACCGGCTGGCAAGAGACGGTAGCTACTGCCTGGTAATCCGCAAGAGCGGCCACAGCCCGGAGGAATTCAATAAAGTAGCCAATATTCTGTCCGAATACGGCACCAGCGGGAAATATTCATCCGCCAGCGAAGCCTACCTGGATGAGCATGAGGAGGCTATGGTAAGAGGAGAAGCGCTCCAGAAGCTTGCGCTTCTGTAGTTTACCGGGAAAGACCGCTTTCCCAGCCGTAAAAATACAGCGTAAAACAATATAAAAGACACAAAGACTGATAAAACGGGGCCTGTGCGTCCCGGGATATCAGTCTTTTTATTTCAGTCCATAAATTTCTTTATAATTACAGTTCTTTCTCCGGAAACCGGAAAAGTTTCTGCGGTATCTCAAATGCCAGCACAATTCCCAGAACAATTCCTCCGGCACATTTGACAGCTCCGTATCCCGTAGTCAAAGCTTCGTCCATATGGTTCATGACCAGATAATATGAAGTCCAGTAAATTCCTGCTCCCGGCACAAGCGGAAAAATTCCGGGCAGCATAAACGTCAGAACCGGACATCGTTCGCGCACAGCCAGCCACCTGGCAAAAAGCGTGACCAGCATTGCCGCCAGACAGGCAGCGCCTGTCTGCCCTGCGCATTTTTCAAAGATCCTGTATACCATCCACCCAGCTCCTCCTGCCATTCCGCACCAGGCATAATAACGCCGGGGGACACCATACAAAACTGCAAAGGCTGCCGTTCCGATAAAGGCAGCTGCCATTTCTCTTATCACAGGAATACACCTCCCAGCGTATGGTTCAAAATAAGGATTCCCAGCCCTACGCCAGACGCTATGCACAAAAAGACTGTAACCGCGTCCAGCATACGCACAGCTCCTGAAATATAGTCTTCATTCACGATCTCCCGGATGGCGTTGATAAATGCCACTCCCGGGACCATCGGCATTACTGAGCCGATGATCATGTAATCCAGATGTTCTCCCAGTCCTACAGCATACGCCAGCCCGCAAAAGAGCGAAACCGCCAGACATCCGGCTATATTGCGTGTTATTTTTGACAGCTTCAGAGCCTGCATTCCTCTGATCAGAACACTGAGAAGCATGCCTGCGCAGAAAGCTGCCGCGCTGTCCGCCAGACTGCCTCCGAAAAAACAGCAGAAAGCCCCGCTTCCAATGCCTGATGCCAGAATATCCATCCATCTTTTCTCTTTTCTTTCCCGTATCTTCCGCAGAATTTCTTCTGCTTCATCAGGCGTATGTTTTCCCGCCTCAATCTCCCGGGACAGCTGATTAACTTCTATCACGCGTTCCAGACAGGTCCCGCTCACGGGAATGTGGCGTACCTTCGCAAAATATCCCTTTCCCGCTCCACCTCCCGTTAGAAAAATGCCGTTACTGAGTACAAAATTCTCCTCCGAATATACTCCGTAGGCCTGGCAGATACGCTGCATCGTCTCAGATGTTCTGGAGATTTCCGCTCCGTTCTCCAGAAGAATCTGTCCCGCTTCCATGGCAAGCTCCATCACTTTCTCTTCTCTAATCCCCATTTGCCGTCCTTCCAGAAAATCCGGCCTTCAGGCATTATCCTGAAGGCCGTTTTTTTCAATCCAGATCTGCTCCGTCAGAAGCAATCACCTTTTTATACCATTCATACGATTTTTTCGGGCGGCGCTCCATTGTGCCCTTTCCATCATTATCGCGATCCACATAGATAAAGCCATAGCGTTTTTTCATTTCACCTCCGCCGGCACTTATCAGATCAATCGTGCCCCAGGAAAGATAGCCCAGGCACTCTACGCCGTCTTTTATGGCTTCCTGCATCTGCCGGATATGCCGGCGCGTATAGTCAATCCGGTAATCGTCCCGGACAGTCCCGTTTTCATCCGGAATGTCCTCACATCCAAGTCCGTTTTCTACCAGAAAAAGTGGTTTCTGGTAACGGTCATAGAGATCATTCATGGTGATTCTAAGCCCGATCGGATCTATCTGGCGTCCCCAGGCCGTAATATCCAGATAAGGATTCCGCAGTGTAGTTACCGCATTGCCGTCCACGACATTTTTCCGGGCATCCTCCCCTGTACCGGCAAGCCTCGAAGAATAATAGCTGAACGCAATGTAATCCGCTGTGTTCTGTGAAAGAAGACTGATGTCGCCCTCTTCCATTTTGAGTTTCACTCCATTTTCCCTAAATAATCTTTCTGCGTAAGCCGGGTAAGCTCCCCGTGCCTGTACGTCAATAAACAGATAATTTTCATGGTTCTTCTCAAGACTTTCCAGCACATCCTCGGGACGGCAGCTATAGGGATAAAAGCTTCCCGCTGCCAGCATACAGCCTATCCGGTTCCCGGAATCTATCTCATGTCCCAGCTTAACCGCCAGCGCGCTGGCAGTCAGCTGATGATGGGCTGCCTGATAGATAATTTGCTTCGGATTTGCCTCGTTTTCCACCAGAAGTCCTCCGCCAAGGTAGGGAATATGTGTAATCATATTAATCTCATTAAACGTAATCCAGTAACGGACCATGCCGCGATACCTTCGGAATACTGTCTCACAGTATCTGCAGTAAGCATCGACAGCTCTTCTGTCCTTCCAGCCTCCATACTTCTTAACCAGCGCATAGGGTGTATCAAAGTGGCAAAGCGTCACCACCGGTTCCATGTTCAGCCGTCTGCACTCCGCAAACAGTTTATCATAGAATTCCAGCCCTTTTTCATTGGGCTCGCTGTCGTCTCCATTCGGGAAAATACGGGGCCAGCTGATGGAGGTCCGGAAGGCCCGGACCCCCATTCCTGCCAGCAGCTCCAGATCCTCTCTGAAACGGTGGTAAAAATCAATCGCCTCATGGCTCGGATAAAATTCCAGCTCCTTATCCAGATATTTTTCCGGATGGTACAGCATATCCCAGCGCCCGTGAGCCGCATCCGGAAGAAGATCTACGATAGAAAGTCCTTTTCCTTCCTCCAGATAGGCTCCCTCGCATTGATTTGCCGCCATGGCGGCTCCCCACATAAATTTTTCTGAAGTCATATCCGCTCCTATACAATCGTAAACAATGTTTCCTGCTCTTTAATCTCACCTGTTTTAGCCGGAATTACATCCAGAAATTCCTGTGAGTTCGTCACCAAAACCGCAATGGTCATATCATAGCCTTCTGCTTCCGCGGCCTCCTTATCAAACTGTACCAGGAGATCTCCCTTTTTAACCATATCTCCATCTTTCACCATGGCAGTAAAGTACTTTCCATCCAGCTTCACTGTATCAATGCCAATATGAATCAAAAATTCAGCGCCATTCTCATCAACCATAGATACCGCGTGTCTGGTGGGAAACACGCTGACAATTTTGCCGCTGACAGGTGCGGCCACACGTCCATTTACCGGAATCACCGCTGCCCCTTTTCCCAGCACACCACTGGCCAAGGTTTCATCCTTCATTTCCTCAAGGCGGATCTCTTTTCCGTCTGCCGGACTTCCGGCTTCTATTTTCTGTGCCAGTGCCGCC
This sequence comes from uncultured Merdimonas sp., assembly GCA_944375745.1. Taxonomy (GTDB): domain Bacteria; phylum Bacillota; class Clostridia; order Lachnospirales; family Lachnospiraceae; genus Laedolimicola. The sequence continues at coordinate 12,989 of CALWAV010000135.1, read as the reverse complement.
ACAGTTTCCTTTTTCTCCGGCTGGCTGTCCTCCTGTACATCATCAAAGCCGAGAATCCATGTCAAAATAAAGGTTATGGCAAAACCAATTCCTACAGAAATAAACGCATGTACGATATTCATGGGATTCTCACCAATAAATACCGCAAATGAAGCCAGTCCCGGAGTACCTGAAGTGTAACGGACCACACCGTTCAGACCTGCATACAAGCCGCCGCAGGCGCCGCCAATCATCACTGCGTACAAAGGCTTTCTCAGACGGAGAGTAACACCAAACATCGCAGGCTCTGTCACACCGAGAAGAGCTGTTATTCCCGCAGAGGACGCTACCTGGCGCAGTTCTCTGTTTTTTGTCTTGACTGCTACAGCCAGAGATGCAGCGCCTTGGCAGATATTGGATACAAAGCTTCCCGGCCCCATAATGGCCTCGCATCCATAAGTAGCGTAGGACTGCACAATCACCGGTGTAAAGCTCCAATGCATGCCTGTCATAACCAGAAGCGGCATAAAGGCACCCATCAGAGTCGGCACCAGCCATCCCACATTCTGATTCAGATAATCAGCTCCTGCCGCCAGACCGGTACCAATGGTATAGCCCAGAGGTCCCAGAACAATAAATGTCACCGGCGCTACAATCAGAATCGTAATCAGCGGCTTGGAAAGGAATTTAATCGGTTTAGGTGATACCTTGTCCGCCAGAGGCTCCACATAAGACATCAGCCAGACAGCCAGAATGCTGGGGATTACACTGGAACCATAGGAAATCAGAGTAACCGGAAGCCCGATAAAATGTACAGGCTCCGCTGCCGCCACAAGGGACGTAAAATTCGGATGCAGCAGCGCCGCTCCGATAACTGCCGCTATGTAAGGGTTGCATTTCAGCTTATGGGCTGTGGAGACCGCCACCAGCACCGGCAGAAAATAAAACGCTGCATCCGCAATAAAGTTAATCATATAATAGGTCTGCGAAGCACTGTCAACCAGCTTAAAAAATGTCAGCAGCGTCAACAGTGCCTTCAGCATTCCACCTGCAATCAGAGCCGGAATAATCGGCGTAAAAATTCCTGAAATGGTGCTCATAAGCCGGTTGAGCAGATTTTCCTTTTTCTCCTTTGCCGGTTCTGTTTCTCCTACCGGTCCCATCTTTTTGATCTCATCTGACACGTGTACCACATCCGTACCAATAATAATCTGATACACGCCTCCTCTTTTGACTGCTCCTACTACGCCCTTTACCGTCTTGACGCCTTCCAGATCTGCTTTTGACTCATCCTTCAGGTTCAGACGGAGCCTGGTCGCGCAGTTTGTCATGAAAGAAATATTTTCGATTCCTCCCATATGGCTCAGTATTCCTTCCGCCATTTCCTTGTAATTCATGGTAATACCTCACTTTCCCTCTTTTTTATTCTAACTGCCTGTCAAAAAAAGACCGGCAAACAGCACAGAGTTTCTCCACTCCATCTGTTTTCCGGTCTTGCCTGCCAGCGCAGTTACAATCCAGTTCAATTCTCGTTTTCTTTTGCGATTCTGCTTCTTTCCCTGTTTACGACTCTTCCAATATGAAGCATCAGGTACATCTGTTCTTCCTTCGTGATCCGTACTTGAAACTTCCGATCAAAATACTCCACGATTCTGCCCACACAGCTGTAACAATCAGGGTACACCTGTTTTACCTGCTCATACAGCGTATCATCATCACTCTGAATCAGTTCCGAAAGCATCAGTCGATGGGCAAAATACCTTACATGGGTGATCAGTCTCTGATAATCCAGACTTTTTTCATCCAGATGCATATTAAAATGGATTTGAATAATCCTCAGAATCTCCTGCACAGTCTGAGTCACCAGCACGGTCGTCTCCATGCTTTCGCCATCCTGGACAGCATTGACAAAATGAAGAGCGATAAACCCCGCCTCATCCTCAGACATCCAGATATTTTCATAATAGGCAATGGTCTTCAGAGACTTTTGAGCTGCCTTAAATTCTTTTGGATAAAATCTTTTAATCTCCCACAGCAGGTGGTTTTTCAGCGGAAAATTCTGCTTATACCTGTGAAGCGCATAGTTAATATGATCTGTCAGCCCAATATAGATGGCATCGGAAAAGGTGGTATGAAGCTCTTTCTGGGCGTCCTCGATGATCTGCCAGGACAACTCCAGATGATTTGCCGGAATCTGTCTCATAAGTTCTGAGAATCTGGAGGTAAGCTCTGGCGAATCAATGATAAACCTTTTTTCTGCATTTTCCGCTGTTATCTTCTCGCCGGCTTTTTTGCCAAATGCCAGCCCTCGGCCCAGCAAAATCATTTCCTTCTGGTTTTCATCTTCCACCAAAACAATGTTATTGTTGTAAATCTTTTTAATTACCATCATTTTCCGTAATAAAAAAAGCCAGAAGATAAATACAGCTTCCCCGCTGTTCAAATCCTCTGGTCTTGCCTGTCAAAACAGTTACAATCCATCTTTTTAGTAAATCTATGGTAACACAGCCGCCCTGCAATGTCAACTATTTTTCAGCTCGAAAACAGACAGCCGCAGAATTTTCATTGCAGGGAGCAGGCAGCATACCCTTTGGCCACCTGCTCTTTTGCTTCATTCTTTATACAGCTGCCAGGAACGCGTTCAGTCTTGCCACCAGCGTATCCGGATCAATGCCGTGTACCATGGCAGCCTCTCCCAGGCTCTCAAACTGATGTGCCGGGCATCCGATGCAGTGCATTCCCTCCCGCATCAGAATGTTTGCCATGTTCTCGTTTGTCTGAAGCACGTCTGCGATCAGCATGTCCTTTGTTATCTGTGCCATTTGATTTTCCTCCTTTATCTATCCTCTGCTCTGTGGACTGGCGCCTCCGCCGGAAAACCTGTGGTCCTGCCGCCGGAATCCGCTTCCCTATTATCTGCATATTTGCAAGGATTATTATAATCTAATTCCGAGTAATTTGCAAGGAATTCCTTGAGAAATTTCATGTTAATTGATAACAGCTGTTACTCTTCACAGTCCCAGACTCCGATCCGGCTTTTGTACATCTTTCCGTACAATCTCCGGTTTACAGATTTTTCACTTGTATAATTTGAATATTTATTATAAAATACACCTGTAAAGAAGCCATCCCGGCAAAGGAGAATCGTTCCCTGCAGGGAAGGCTGCAGGATAACACATAAAATTACCTGGCAGCGGACATGCGCAGACGCATGGAAGCGGCAGGGAATATAAAAAGGAGGATTTACATCATGGCTTATGTAATCAGTGACGACTGTGTAAGCTGCGGCGCATGCGCAGAGGTATGTCCGGCAGAGGCTATCAGCGAGGGCGATGGCAAGTATGTAATTGACGCAGACGCATGCCTTGACTGCGGAACCTGCGAGGCAGAGTGCCCGAACGGAGCTATCAGCGCAGAGTAATCGGCGGAATCCGTACAGAACAAAGGGACAGGCCTATACGGTCTGTCCCTTTTTCTGTCTGAAAAAGCCTCGTTTCTTTTTCTGTTCCTCTCCAAAGAGCGCCCGTTCTTTCCGGGCTTTCTGGGAACTGCGGATCGCCTCGTCCAGACGGCGGAAACGCTCGTCCTCCCGTTCCTCTTTCATCCGGAGCAGATAATCCATTTCTTTGATCACCTGGTCACTGACCTGTGTGCCAATCTCCACTCCCATTTTTTCCGTGTGGTCCTCCAGGGCCTCTGAAATCAGCCGGCTCATAATGCACTGGAACTGGTGCATCCGTTCCTCCCTGGCCGCCGCCTGATCATCCGGGGCGGCCGGCACCGGCAGCTTGTCCGCCCGTGCCAGAAGATGGGTGATCTCTGTCTCTCCGTTTTCCAGATCCGGCAGAAGCATCCGGATGGCCTTCAGCTGCACCCCTCTGTCCTTCAGCTCCTTGATGCGCCGGAACAGCTGTATGTTTTCTTCTGTATAATAACGGTGGCCCATTTCGTTGCGTCCGATGGGCAGATCCAGTTCTTCTTCCCAGTAACGGAGTACATGGGCCTCCACGTCCACCATTTTGGCAGCGTCGGAAATCATATACCGTACGTCGCTCATACTAATCCCCTCCAAAATATGTATATTCTTTCCATATTGTTATTATAACAGATTTACAATTATTTACAATACCCTTCTAAAAATTTTATCAACCAGAATAAACCTGTTAAATAAAAGAAACTGCCCTCACAGGTTTTGTGAAGGCAGCTGTATATGCTTTAATGCTTTCATACTTTCATATTTTCAGACGGGCGGGCCCGGCTTGAAGTTCTTGAAGGTGGTGTACTCCGGCATCCAGAGCAGATTGATGGTGCCGATAGGGCCGTTTCTCTGCTTGGCCACGATAACCTCAGCCAGATTCTTCAGTTCTGTGTCTTTATTATAGTAAGATTCCCTGTAAAGGAACATGACCATATCCGCGTCCTGCTCGATGGCTCCCGACTCACGCAGGTCTGACAGCATGGGTCTGTGCTCCGGACGCTGCTCCACGGCACGGCTCAGCTGGGACAGGGCCACCACAGGCACATTCAGCTCTCTGGCCAGGCTCTTGAGACCGCGGGAAATATCTGAAATCTCCTGTTGTCTCGACTCGCTGCCTCTTCCGCCTCCGGACATGAGCTGCAGATAGTCAATCATGATGATTCCCAGATGGTTTTCCAGCTTGTACTTTCTGCATTTGGAGCGCAGCTCCGCAAGGGTAATGCCGGGAGTGTCATCAATAATCAGGTTTGAGGACGCCACTCCCTCGGCCCCTTCCACAAGACGCTCCCAGTCGGAATCCGTCAAGTTTCCGTTCCGGAGCTTCTGGGCGTCCACGCCGGATTCCATGGAAAGGAGACGGTTCACCAGCTGCTCCTTTGACATCTCCAAGCTGAAAATGGCCACGGTTACATTGCTGCGGAAAGCCATATACTGGGCGATATTCAGCACAAACGCCGTCTTTCCCATGGAGGGACGGGCCGCAATCAGAATCAGATCCGAGGGCTGGAAGCCGGAGGTCTGATAGTCCAGGTCCTTAAAGCCGGTGGCGATGCCGGTCACATTTCCCTTGGTGCGGGAAGCCGCCTCGATCTTCTGGATGGCGTTCAATACAATCTGACGGATGGGCACAAAATCCCCCGCATTCCGCCGCTGCACCAGATCAAAGACTTTTTTCTCTGTCTGCTCCAGGATCTCCTCCATGGGCTCTGTGTCCGCGTAGCAGAGATTGTTGATCTCGTCATTGAGGCGGATCAGCCGGCGCAGGGTGGCCTTCTCTGCCACGATATTGGCGTAGTATTTCACGTTCGCGGAGGTGGGCACCTGGTTCAGGATATCCCGGATGAATTCCATGCTGCTGATCTCTTCCGGCACATCCTTGGACCGGAGCTGATTCTGCAGGGTCACCAGATCCACCGGCTCATCCTTATTGAACAGCTCCACCATGGCCTCGAATACAATCCCGTACTGGCGCTGGTAAAAATCCTCTCCCGTGAGGATTTCTGACGCCACCAGCACCGCCTCCCGGTCCATGATCATGGAACCGATGACAGACTGCTCCGCTTCCACGCTGTGGGGCATCACACGCTTGATAATTGCTTCTTCCATTTTATGCTTCTCTTACGTTCACTTTCAGCTCAGCGGTTACCTTCGGATGCAGACGGATGGGCACCATGGTGGTTCCCAGGGTCTTAATGGGGCTGGGCAGCTGCATTTTCTTCTTGTCCAGCTCGATTCCCAGCTGGTCTAAGGCGGCCTGGGCGATCTCCTTGGAAGACACGGAACCGAAGATCTTTCCGCCCTCGCCGGTCTTAATGGTCACATTGACCTCCATCTTGGAGAGACGCTCTCCAAAGGCCTTTGCCTCCTCGTAGACTTCCTTCGCAATCTTTTCCTCATTTGCCTTTTTCAGCTTCAAGTCATTCAGGTTCTTGGGCGTAGCCTCCAGTCCCAGCTTTTTGGCCAGGATAAAGTTGCGGGCATAGCCGTCGTTGATATCCACAATCTGTCCCTTTTTCCCCAGGGATTTCACATCCTCTATCAAAATTACCTTCATTTAAAATTCTCCTTCCTCATGCAGTTTGTCAATGGTGTGCTTTACCACCTCAATGGCTTCCTCGATTCCGCATTCCAGCTGTGCTCCGGCCATGTTCATGTGGCCGCCGCCGCCCATGCGTTCCATCAGCACCTGCACATTTACCTCATCTATGGAACGGGCGCTCACATAGGTCTTATGCTGATAATCCGTCAGGACAATGGACGCCTTCACGCCATTGATATTCAGCAGCTCATTGGCCGCCTGAGCTCCCACAATGGTGGGACTCTCTATGTTCTCATTGGGGCAGACAGAAATGGCAAAGCCGTGATACAGCTGTGCGTGGCGTACTGCCTCCGCCTTCGCCTTGTATTCCGACATGTCACTGCGGAACATCTTGCGCACACGGGTCACATCGGCTCCGCAGCGGCGCAGGAAGGCTGCCGCCTCGAAGGTACGCACGCCAGTCTTGCTGGTAAAGTTATTGGTATCAATGATGATTCCCGCATACAGGCAGTCTGCCTCCACTGCCTTGATTTTCAGTCCCTCGTCAAAATACTGGAGGATCTCCGCCACCATCTCACAGGCAGAGGAAGCATAGGGCTCAATGTAGGACAAAATCGCGTTGCCAATCTGCTCATTGGTCTGTCTGTGGTGATCAAGCACCACAATGGTGGATGTCCGGGACAGAAGCTCCGGGCACTCTGTATAGCTGGGCCTGTTGGTATCCACCACCACCAGAACCGTATTCTGATCAATCATTTCCATGGCCTGTTCACTGTTCAGAAACATATCCGTCTCGTAGGCAGGATTATCCACAAAACAGCCCTTCATGGGCCGGATGGAACTGGTGACCTCATTGATGACAATATAGGCACGCTTTCCCAGCACCTTGGCTGCCCGGTAGATGCCTACCGCCGCTCCGAAGGAATCTGTATCCGACTGCCGGTGGCCCATAACCATGACCTTGTCCCTGCTCTCGATAAACTCTCTCAGGGCGTGGGCTTTCACCCGGGCCTTTACGCGGGTGGCCTTTTCCAGCTGCTGCGTCTTTCCGCCAAAATAGGAAATATTTTCCCCTTCCTTGATCACCACCTGATCGCCGCCCCTGGCCAGGGCCAGATCAATGGCAATCCGCGCGTAATCATAGTTCTCCGCAAAGGTTTTTCCGCTGTAGCCAAGGCCGATGCTTAAGGTCACAGCCATCTCATTTCCGATATTGACCGTCTTCACATCCTGCAGAAGCTCAAACTTATTCTCCCGCATGACAGGCAGATCTTTTTCCTGAATGGCGATGAAATACTTGTCCTTTTCCATCTTCTTGACGATTCCGCCAAGGGCGCCGATATATTTGTTGATCTTTCGATCCACCAGCGCCACCAGCAGAGAACGGCGCACCTCTTCCACCGTATCCAGAGCCTCTTCATAATTGTCCAGATACACAAGGCCGGCCACCAGTCTCTGTTCCCGGATCATCCGGATATACCGGTTCATCTCCGTCTCATCAAACAGGTACACGGCAATCAGAAAGCCTTCATCCTCTTCCACTTCCACGAAGGTGCTGCTGTCCATCACATTGTCCATGTACACCCGGCGCAGATCTGCCCGGAAATCCTTCTCTCCATAAGAGAAATGCACGATCCTGGTATCTTCAAAATCATTCTCCGGCAGCATATCCGCCGTGAATTCCGGGAAAAAGTAGGAAACAGGTTTCCGCAGATTCTTTTTCCCCTTGCCGCTTTCTTCAAAAAACGCAGTATTTCCCCACAGCACCCGGCCATCCTCATCCAGGAGCGCGTAAGGGATCGCCAGCTCCTTCAGAAGCTTGCGCTGCACCTGCCCGTACTGTGTGGCGAAGGACACCAGCTCACCGTACAGCTGTGAGCGGTTCCGCACATACAGAAGAAGCACGGCCGCGATATAGATGATGAGAAACATGCTCATCACGCAGCCCGCCTTTACAGACACAAAATACATCACAAGATTCATTACCAGAAGCAGAGCGCTCAATATGAGCGGCCACTGAACATAGCGTTTCAGCTGGCCTTTCAGTTGAACCTTTCTTTTCATTACTTTCCAAGCTCCTATACACAATATATATGCGTCCGTTCCCGCCGGACTCCCTGGCATATATATGTCTGTTACTCAATGCCCCTATTATAGCACAGTTCGCGTGGGATTTACAAGGCGGCAAAAAGAGACCTTCAAAATCCCCGGAAGGGATCCTGAAGATCTCTTTTTCTGAATTTAAAGGCTCCTTTTTACAGGCTTCCTTTTATTTTCCAAACAGTTCTCCGAAGGAGGCTCTCTTAGCCACTGCGTCGGTCATCTCTGCCATACGGCTTACATCTCCGATGAGAATCACGCCGCAGAGGCGGTTGTTGCGGAAATAGTATTTCTCATACTGCTTTCTGGCCATATCCTTGAACTCCACGGTTCTGTAGACCAGATCCGGATTGGAGCCATTGTCTCCGATAGCAAACAGAGCCGTATTCATGCCATGGAAGGTCAGAGCCGCAGGTACTGTGGTATATTCCAGAGCTTCGCCGGCCGCATTGGCTCCGGCCACCTTTCCTTCTTCCACAGCCTGGGGCCAGATGGCGTAGTTGATGCCCTGATACTGAGCGCAGTCGCCGCAGGCGTAAATGTCTTTCACATTTGTCTCCATCCGGCTGTTTACCACCACAGCCCGGTCTGTCTCGATTCCGGCAGCCTTGGCCACTGCTGTGTTTGCGCGCACGCCGCAGGATACAATCACCAGCTGCGCCGGGAATACCCGTCCGTCTCCCAGGCGGACGCCTGTCACATGGCCGTCTCCCTCGATGGCTTCAATCTGAACGCCTGTATGGATCGTAATTCCCTGGGCCTCGCTGACAGCCTTGATCATCTCTCCGGCAGCCTCGTCCAGCTGGCGGCCCATCAGTCTCGGAGCCAGCTCCAGAACAGTTACCCTGCAGTGGGCTTTCTTAAGCTCCCAAGCAGCCTCCAGACCGAGCACGCCGCCTCCGATGACTACCGCTTCCTTCGTCTGGGGCAGAAGTTCTGTCACCTTCTGGGTATCCATCAGACGGCGGATAGCGATCACCTCAGGCTGATCCGCGCCGGCAATGGGCGGAATGAAGCACTCGGAGCCAAGGGCGTATACCAGCTTCGTATATTTGAATTTTGCTCCGTCATCCGTATGGATTTCCTTGTTTGCCGTATCGATGGAAGCCACATTCTTTCCGGTCATCAGGCATACATTATTTTCCTCATACCAGGAAGCGTCCTGCACCGCAATCTGATCCGCGTCCAGACCTGCTACCAGAGACTTGGTCAGCATCGGGCGGTTGTAGGGCGCATAGGCCTCATTGGTAATCATATAGATGGAGCCTGTCTTATCTCTCTCCCGGATGGCCTTTGCCGCGTTCAGTCCTGCGGCTCCGCCTCCGATGATGGCGTACAGGTTCTGAGTGTCATTGCGGTATTCGGTATCTTCGCTCTCTACGGGCACAAAGTTTTCCTTTCCGACGCCGCAGACCGGACATACTTCCAGAGAGGAGTCAAAAATCTCTCCGCAGACAAGACACTTCACCAGCGTAGTCTTTCCGGATTTCTTTTTCTTCGGGTTTTCCTTGTCCTGAAGGAGACAGCCGAAATTGTAGCCGTAGTCATAGGCGTTCAGCATATCCACCTCGCCGGGCTTGAACCGTACCTTAAAGCCCTCATCCGGCACCCGCATGCGCAGCTGCTTCAGGCGCTCAATGATATGGGGCACGCCTTCGCCGCTCCAGCCATAGCTTCCGAAGGCGCTGGCCAGCTTTCCGCCATGGGTTCCCGCAAAAATGGAAGTGGTCAGATCCCAGATAGGCTTCAGCGCCTCGCCTACAATGGTGGGAGTACCGAACAGAATGCCGTCCGCAAAGCCCAGCTCCTCCAGCACTTTGGCCTGATCCGCCGTCACCATGTCGTATCTGCGCACCTCAATATCGCCGCTGTCCTCGATTCCCTTTGCAATCTGCTCTGCCAGCTGGCCGGTATAGCCGTAAGCGCTTACGTAAGGAATCACCACGGTCTTCTTCTGATTCGGATTTACGACTGTGCACCATTCCTCATAGGTGTTGTACATCTTGTCGATGTCTGCATCCAGCACCGGGCCGTGTCCCGTGCAGATCATGGACACATCCAGCTGGCGCACCCGGTCAAGGGCTTTCAGCATAAAAGGCTTGAAGGGTCCGATGATGCAGTCAAAGTAATATTTCGTGGCCTTCCAGTAATCATCCTCATTCTTCACCTTGCTCACCAGAATATCCTCGAAAGCATAGTGGGAGCCGAAGGAATCACAGGTCACCAGCACCTGCTCCTCCTCAATATAGGTGTACATGGTATCCGGCCAGTGCAGATTCGGCACATGCAGGAACCGCAGGGTAATGTTTCCAATCTGCATCTCCTGCTCGTCCTTCACCGCAATGCTGCAGAAATCTCCGTTTACAATATTCTGCAGGAAGGAAATGGCTGTGGGCGTGGCAATGATCTTCAGCTGGGGATTCAGCTCCAGCAGTCTCTGCACGCTGCCCGCGTGATCCGGCTCTGTGTGATTGACTACCAGGTAATCAATCTTTGTCACATCCACAATCTCTTTCAGTTCCTTCAGATAATCGTCAAAAAACTTTTCCTTTACCGTCTCAAACAGGATTACCTTGTCTCCGGCCTTGTAAATATAGGAATTGTAGGTTGTACCAAACTCTGTGTACATGATAATGTCAAATACCCGGAGTGTGTCGTCCAGAATTCCGGCCCAGTAAAAATTCTCCCGAAGCTTCAGCGCTTTTGTCTGCATATCTTCCTCCTTGTCTTGGTGGGCAGAAGCCTTTCCCGCTCTGCCTTATTGAATGATGTGGCTGATTTACGAAACTCACTGTCTTTATTATAACCATCGGCGCAGGAAATGTTTGTCGCATTTGCAACTTTTTCTTCAAGGTTCCAAAATCCTTGCATACTTTCCGGGCTTCTCTTATAATAATCCTCGATAAACCTGTTTTACGCCATTCTGATTTGAAAGGAAAAGGAGAGCAGTTATGACATCTGAAATGACGAGAAAGAGAATGCATACGGGAGAACTGTATTTCTGCACGGAGGATCTGGTTCAGGAGCAGACCGCCGCTCTGGAAAAGCTGTATGATTTTAACAGCACGCGGCCCTCTGAGACCGCCAGACGCCAGGAGCTTTTGAAAGAAATGTTTGCGGAAATCGGGGAGAACTGTTATATTGAGCCTCCCCTGCACGCCAACTGGGCCGGCAGATACGTCCATTTCGGCCATAATGTCTACGCCAATTTTCAGCTGACACTGGTGGATGATACGCATATCTACGTGGGAAATTATGTGATGTTCGGGCCCGGCGTCACCATCTGCACAGGCACCCACCCCATCAGCCCGGCTCTCAGGAAAAGACAGGGCCAGTACAACCTGCCCGTTCATATCGGTGACAATGTGTGGATCGGCGGCGGCGCCTTTATTATGCCAGGCGTCACCATCGGAGAGAATTCTGTCATCGGAGCCGGCAGCGTCGTGACAAAAGATATTCCGGCAAACGTGGTGGCTGTGGGAAATCCCTGCCGGGTGCTGCGGGAAATCACGGAAGACGATCTGCTCTATTACCGGAAAAATATTCCGATTAATCTGAATGCAGAGGACTGAAGCTGAAAGCCGCAAACCTTTCCTTCCCGCCTGGGGGTTCTAAAAGAAAGGCCTGCCCTGCCGGCATATGCCGGCAGGGCAGGCCTTTCTTCTGCTTATTCCTCTGTCTCAAACAGAATTCCAAGCGTATTTGGCCCGCAGTGGCAGGAAATCGTACAGCTGGCCTGAGTGATGTAAATATTCTCAAAGGAAGCTTCTTTTTCCACGGCCTCTTTTACCAGGCTGATATAGGACTCATCAATGCCGGAATGGGTAATAAACAGGCGCCTGGTATTCAGCTTTTCGTAAGACTGCAGCGTGTCCTTCACGTAACGGGGAAGAACCTTGTCCAGGGTGCCCCGGTACTTTTTTCCCACGTTCATGGCTCCTGAGGTATTGTCCACCTGGATGCAGGGCTTGATATTCAGCAGGTTGGCTCCCAGAGCCGTGATGCTGCTGCACCGGCCGCCGGCGCTCATGAATTTCAGCGTATCCAGAACAAAGCTGGCATGGACAAGCCCGCGCCGCGCCTTCAGGCGCTCCGCCACCTCTGCCCCGGACATTCCCTGCCGGATCCACTCCGCAGCGTCCAGCACCAGATGGCCGATTCCCGTGGAAAGATTACAGGAATCCACCGGATAGACTCCCGGCAGCTCAGAAGCGGCCAGCATGCAGTTCTGATGGGCGCTGGAAAGAGCGCCGCCCAGGTTCAGATGCACCACTTCGTATCCCTGCTCCACAAAGGGCGTAAAATAGTCCAGGTATTCCTGTACATTGATAGCTGCCGTCTGGGGCAGTATTTTTTTGTCATAATAGGCCTGAAAAATCTCCCGGGGTGTAATGTCCACATTATCCTGATAGTCTTTTCCATCCAGAATAATATGAAAGGGGTAATAATGTACCTGGTTCTGTTCCTTCAGCTCGCTGCCCAGGTCACAGGTACTGTCGGCGCTTAAAAGTACTTTGCTCATAGAAATCCTCCTCTCTCTGTTCTTTCCTTATTTTTTCCCATAACAGCGGTCGCAGACCTGGAAGGGCGATCCCAGGGGAAGCAGCTTCCCGCAGTAGCGGCACCGGGCGATATAATTCTTCTTCCCCTTCGCCAGCTAATTCATGATCTGAATCTCTGTCCTTTCCCGTTCTTCGGCCAGCAATTCCTCATCACTTTCCTTCTGCATCCGGTGGGAGAACTGATAATACAAGTCCAGCTGCTTGTAATAGGTCTCATACTGCAGAATGCCGCCCTTCTTCTCCCTGTGGAGGACAGGCCGTTCCAGCGAAACGTCTGCCGACCAGGTTTTGCAGTAGAAAAGCCAGAGAGACACCACTTTCCTGTCCTTGA
>CALWAV010000134.1 GCA_944375745.1 uncultured Merdimonas sp. | reverse complement strand
TGCGCCCGCGCAAAAAGGACTTTGAGATATTCGATGGGAAACAGCCCCGCGTGGTGGACCATGAGCTGTTTCTGGAGGCCCAGGAGCTGCTGAAACAGACCTCACGGACCCGCCACGACTATACGCCTGTAAATCCCTTTGCGGGGCTCGTATTCTGCCGTACCTGCGGTTACAGCATGTCTTTCCGCTTCTACCGCCGGAAGGGCCAGAAAGATACCTGCCCGCCCCGTATGCTCTGCAGCAACCAGATCCGGTGCCATAGCAGTTCCTGCTCCTACAGTGAGCTTGAGGAGGCCGTGGCCGCCATCCTGCGCCAGACCATCATGGAATTTCAGGTGCAGTTAAACCAGGAGACCTATGATGCCGCCAGGACCAGCGTAACCGCCCTGAAGACCCTGGAAGGCCGTCTTCATGAGCTGGAGCAGAAAGAACTCCGTCAGTGGGAAAAATACGCAGATGGGGAAATGCCAAAGGAAATCTTTGACCAGCTGAATGAGCGCCTGCAGGCCAGCAAGAAAGCTGCTCAGAAGGCCCTGGAGCAGGCACGCGCCGCAGCTCCGAAGACGCCGGAGCAGATCCGGGAGAAGATCGCCCGGCTGTCCGATGCGCTGAACGCTCTGGAGGACGACACAGTACCGGTGCCGCTGAAGAACGATTATCTGAAGGCCGTTATTGAAAGAATAGACTACTACCGCCCTGCTGCCGTCCGGCGGCGCAGCGGCAGCTTAGAGCCAAAGGCCCGAGGCGGCTGGTACACGCCGCCCTTTGAACTGGATGTAAGGCTGAAAATATAAGGATTCTTTTCATATACAACATCCCGGCTCTGATTCTTCCGTCCCGATATCTGTCAGCAGCGCCATGCATTCCTTATAAGGCATTGTGTATCTCTGAGACAAATACCGCATCGACGCTCCGAGTTCCCCGTTGGGTCCACCATACTGTGTGATGATTGCTTTGGCCAGCTTGGGATTTGTCTCTTTTATGTGAATGGGATACTCCAGTCTTTTTTCATAATTAAACATACTTTCTTACTCCCTCCTTTCTACTGCCACGGCCACGGCTGTTCTACCCAGTTCCAGTAAGTGCCGCAGTGATGAGCGTGAGCGATGGTAAGGGGACCGTAAGTTTTGGAATACTCTTCCACCGCATCCGGATAAATACGGTTCTTTTCCTTAAAATAGGAAAGGGCTTTTTCATCATCCGGATGGGTGTCCAGATACAGAGTGGCATCCACACAGGCGAAGCCTGCAAGCATCACCTGCTTCATAAGCTGCTGGCGTGACATGCCGCCGGAATTTCCGCAGGAGCCGCCGCTCTGGGAACCCTGGGATACCTGCTGGCTCTGGGGCTGTGCGCCGGCAGGGCCATTATTTCCCCGGGGCCGCATTACAGGCTGCTGAAAAGACATATTGGAACGTCCCTGCTGCTGGCAGGACGCTGTCCGCTGGTACTGTCCGCAGTTCTGATTGGGCATCATCTGGCTGCACCCCGCTTTCCGAGAAATGGTTTATTCAGTTCAGGAAATATGGTACCGCACTGCAGGGCTTTTTCCGGCTCATAGATCTGGCCCCAGTACTGCCAGGGCACATACGCCATGGCCAACGGCATACTCTGAAGAGCTGCTCTAGAGCTTCCCTGCGCGGCCATCGTCTGCTTTCGACAATCTGCCATAAGAGACTCCTTTCAATTCTTTGTTCCAGATTATTTTATGTAAAAATCCCAGATGAGTGAGAGACTGCGCTATTCAAAAAATGCCGCTTCATCATCTGCTCTGATGATAAAGCGGCATTTCGTCCTCTTTTTCTTTTTCAGCTCTGTACTTTTTTAGAAGTCAGCAGGCATTCAGGATTCCTTCTTCTCCTCTGTTACAGAAAACTTGTATCCGGCCTTCACATGATAAAGCTCTCCCGCCTTTACGACAGTGCTTTTGAAATTCTCATGATGCGTCGCGTCCGGGAAGTAATGCGCCTCAAAGCAGGCCGCGCTCCAGATGCCGTACTCTCTTCCATTCTTTCCGCCCTTTTCTTCCAGGAAATTTGACGTATAGAACTGCATTCCCGGCGTATCTGTGCGGACTTCCATCCGGATTCCGCTGGCCGGTGAAACCATATAGGCACAGAGGGCATACTCTCCCCCGTTCTTCATTACGTAATTGAGATCATAGCCTCTTCCCGCCTTCAGCGTCTCATTGTCTTCCCGGATTCTGGCTCCGATTGCTGTGGGAGTCCGGAAATCCAGCGGCGTCCCGTCTACGCTGCGTATCTCGCCGGTGGGAATCAAGTCCGCTGAGGTGGGTGTGAAAGCATCCGCATTGATCCACACAATCTGATCCAGCACACTGTCCGACTCCTGGCCATCCAGGTTAAAATAGGAATGATTGGTCAGATTAAACACTGTATCCTGATCGGCCTTTCCTGTGTAAGAAAGCAGCAGCTCATTATCATCCGACAAGGTGTAGGATACTTTTATTTCCGCGTTTCCCGGGAAGCCCTGATCCCCATCGGGGCTGGACAGGGAAAACTCTACCTGATTGTCATTTACAATCACAGCTTTCCAGACACGCTTTCCATAGGCCGGCTCACTGCTGTGCAGGTTATTGTTTCCCTCATTCTTTTCCAGCGGATAGATTTTCCCTGAAATATTCACCTGGGCTCCTCCGGTTCTGTTCGCGTTTCTTCCAATCACCGCGCCCAGATTCGGCCCGTTTACCTCATATCCGCTAAGGTCCTCATAGCCCCAGACCACATCTCTTAATTTTCCGTCCCTGTCAGGCACATGCAGCTCTGCTATCACAGCGCCGTAATTCAGCAGCACAGCCTTCATGCCGGCGGCATTTTCCAGTATGTACTGCTTCACCTGCTGCCCGTCCTTAGTTACACCATAGTCCTTCACCAAGATACTCATACATCTCTTCCTCCGCTTTCCGCGCTCCATAGCATTCTGCCGGCTGTCTGCCCGCACAAAAAAAGAAGCGCCTCTATGACCATGATAGGCCATAGGGACGCCTTTCGTCAAGCAGAACAGTTCCAGATTTTTCTGGTCAGTCCTTCTTTGCTCCTCTTAAATAGATGAACCAGTATGTAATGCCAATCAGCGCTCCGCCGATGATGTTGCCGATGGTTACAGGCAGCAGATTATTTACAAGGGCCGCGCCCCAGTTTACAGCCGCATTTCCCACGCCATAAACAGAATTTGCGAAGATTCCTGCTGACAGATAATACATGTTTGCGACACTATGCTCAAAGCCGCCCAGCACGAAGATCATAATCGGGAAATAAAGTCCCGCGATTTTGCTGACCACTGTCTTGCCCGCAAAGGACATCCAGACAGCCAGACATACAAAAATGTTGCAGATAATTCCGCGGAGCAGGGCGTCACCGAAGCTTAATCCCACTTTTCCATTTGCCACAGTCATCATAGTATCAAGCAGCGCTCCGTCTACCTGGGACGGTGTATGGCTGTACACGATCAGAAGAGCAAGGATGATGCTTCCCGCAAAGTTTCCAAGATATACAAACACCCAGTTGCGAAGTACGCCGGAGAATTTTACTTCCTTTTCCAGAAGCGGAATAACCAGAAGACAGTTTCCGGTAAACAGTTCACTTCCTGCAATCAGCACCAGAGCCAGGCCTGCCGGGAACATGCACGCGCCAACCAGTTTTCCAAGATTTCCTCCGATGGTTGCCGTAGCCGTCTGATAGGCGATGGCGCCGATTCCAATGAAGACACCTGCCATAATGCCCAGAATAAACAGCTTCAGGGCCGGTGTCTCGACTTTTCCTTTTCCAATTCCCACGTAGTTCTTTGCAATTTCTGCTGGTGAATTCATGATTTTCATTTCCTCCTTCATTCCATAACAGCAGTGATATCAGTAATAACCCAGATGTCAAATCTGCTGCTCCCTTAAATTTGTTAAAATTATAACACTCTCATTATATCCAGACTATCGTACTATCTGTAGGAAGATTTATAATGCAAAAAACAGGGATATGAAAAACGTCTTTTCACTCGCTCTTCATATCCCTGCATTTCTTTCAAATTTTTAACACCAGCTTTACGCCTGGCTTACGTCTATTTTACATGTTCGTGCGTAAACAGATGATCCTGGCAGTACTCATAATTGCCATTACACTTGGAGCAGAAACGGAACACCAGATCGTCTCCATCCTTTTCTGTACGCCCGCAGACTGCGCATCTGTGGGTCGTAGCGCTCTTCTGTCCCTGCTTCACACTCTTTGTGTAGACCTTCCTCCGGTAAATTTCCTTCGGATTATAACGGCGCATATTCCGCATGCCGAAAAAGAAAATCAGGAAATTTCCAAGAGATACCAGTGCCATCACGCTGTAAGCTGGATGGGCCACAATTCCTGCCCGCATCAATGCCACAATCACGTTAACGGGCAGAATCTGAGCGCAGAAGCCTGCCAGTATCGTAACGCCGAAATAGATGCCGTCGATGATTCCCAACCATTTCGCCTTAATCGGAATGATATAAAACAGCAGGAACTGCATGTCCGGATAGGTGGCCGCAAAAGCAAAAAACAGCGAATAGTTCAGATAATAGGTTCCAAAAGCCGGGCCGATATTCGCGCCGAATACATAGCAGGAAATAAAGGCCGCCGCCACATGAAGCAGCACTCCCGTAAAGAAATACAGGTTAAAGCGGAAAGCTCCCCACTGAGCCTCCAGGGTTCTTCCGATGGAATAGTACAAGTACATGCTGATCAGAAAATAAAACAGATTCGTGTTGGGCGGATAAATGATGAAGGTAATGATTCTCCAAATCTGTCCCCGCATTATCATTGTGGGATCCAGCGAAAGATACTCAAGATAAAACTGAGGGACAAAAGTTACAATAACATATCCCAGTGCATACAGAATAATAATATAATACATCAGATTGTGAATCGCGTAACGGCCAAATTTTCTTTCCAGCTTGTCCAGCAGGTTCATAATTAGGTTCTTCCTTTCTTTCGATGGGAAACCGGAGCCGTACCCGCGGCTCCGGAATCTCCGGATAAGATAACAGGTTTATTATAGGAGAGGGCCGTTTATTTGTCAACCGGCATCCCTGCTCTTGGCTGTATTTTCCCCGGGATGCAGATCTCATCTCCAATCTGAAGATTATAGATATTGATATAAGGGTTGGCATAAAGGATGGCCCAGAGCGGTACATGATAGCGGCGGCTTAAGCGGTACAGGCTGTCGCCCTTTTGCACTGTATGAAGAAAACCCCGGCAATGCTGCATGGCAGAAGCTCATTCCTTCCTTATTTTATATATTGTACTATATGCACTCCCGCCCGCCTTTGTGTTATGCGCAAAATCACGGGAATCTGTCCCTGCAGTTTATATAATTTTTATTTGCTTTCATATTTTTGCTGTCGTATAATGTAGAATGACGTCTGAGAACCTTTTAACAAAGTTAGAAAAGGAGGTTGCGGACCATCCGCGTAACATTTATGAGTAATCCTACATATACATTGGGAATCGATATCGGTTCCACGACTGTAAAAATTGCAGTCCTTGACGAAGCGAATCAGCTTCTTTTTTCTGATTATGAAAGACACTTCGCCAATATTCAGGAAACACTGGCAGATCTTCTGGAAAAAGCAGAAGGGAAGCTTGGAGATCTGACTGTGTATCCGGCCATTACCGGTTCCGGCGGCCTGACTCTTGCCCGCCATCTGGAAGTACCTTTCATCCAGGAAGTGGTGGCTGTGGCCACTGCTCTGGAGACAGCGGCTCCTCAGACAGACGTGGCCATCGAGCTTGGAGGCGAGGATGCCAAAATTATTTATTTTGAAGGCGGAAACGTAGAGCAGCGTATGAACGGTATCTGCGCCGGCGGTACCGGTTCCTTTATCGATCAGATGGCTTCTCTTCTTCAGACAGACGCTTCCGGCCTGAATGAATACGCCAAAAATTACCATTCTCTTTATACCATTGCGGCACGCTGCGGCGTGTTTGCCAAATCCGATATTCAGCCTCTGATCAATGAAGGCGCCACAAAGGAAGACCTTTCCGCGTCCATTTTTCAGGCTGTTGTAAACCAGACTATCAGCGGCCTGGCATGCGGCAAACCCATCCGGGGACATGTGGCCTTCTTAGGCGGCCCCCTTCATTTCCTTTCAGAGCTGAAGGCAGCCTTTGTACGGACTCTGAAACTGGACGATGAGCATATCATCGCTCCGGAGAATTCCCATCTGTTCGCAGCCATCGGTTCTGCCTTAAGCTGCAAGCAGGAAGCGGCTGTTACTTTAAGCAGCATGAAGGAGCGCCTGAAATCCCATATCAAAATGGATTTTGAGGTGGCCCGTATGGATCCGCTCTTTGAGTCCGAGCATGAATATGCCAAGTTCCAGGAGCGCCACAGCCGCCATCAGGTGACCAGAGGTGATTTCCAGGCCTATAAGGGGAACTGTTTCTTAGGCATCGATGCCGGAAGTACTACCACAAAGGCCGCGCTTGTGGGCGAGGATGGAGAGCTTCTCTACTCCTTCTACAGCAATAACAACGGAAGCACACTGAAGACCACTATCCGGGCCATTCAGGAAATTTACCGTTTTCTTCCGAAGGACGCCCATATCGTCCGGTCCTGCTCCACCGGCTACGGTGAGGCTCTGGTAAAGGCCGCCCTGATGCTGGATGAGGGCGAGGTAGAGACCGTAGCCCACTATTACGCGGCTGAATTCTTCGATCCGAAGGTGGACTGCATCCTGGATATCGGCGGACAGGATATGAAATGCATCCGAATCAAAAACCATACCGTAGACAGCGTGCAGCTGAACGAGGCCTGTTCCTCCGGCTGCGGTTCCTTTATTGAGACTTTTGCCCACTCCCTGAATTACAGTGTGGAGGATTTCGCAAAAGCCGCTTTGTTTGCAAAGCATCCCATCGACCTGGGAACCCGCTGTACCGTATTTATGAATTCCAAGGTAAAGCAGGCCCAGAAGGAGGGCGCGGAAGTATCTGATATTTCCGCCGGCCTTGCCTACTCTGTCATCAAGAATGCGCTGTTTAAGGTTATCAAGGTGTCTGACGCCTCCTCTCTGGGACAGAATATTGTGGTTCAGGGCGGTACCTTCTACAACGACGCGGTTCTTCGAAGCTTTGAGAAAATCGCAGGCTGCGAGGCTGTGCGTCCTGATATTGCAGGCATCATGGGAGCTTTCGGAGCGGCCCTGATTGCCAGAGAGCGCTATGAGGAAGGCACGGAGACTACCATGCTTTCCATCGACCAGATCAACAATCTGGAATTTACAACTACCATGTCCAAGTGCAAGGGCTGCACCAATAACTGCCGCCTTACCATCAACCGCTTCACCGGCGGCCGCCAGTTCATCACCGGCAACCGCTGCGAACGCGGAATCGGAGGCGTGAAAAACAAGGATCACATTCCGAACCTGTACGAATATAAGAACAAGCGCATCTTCGGTTATGAGCCCCTGCCGGCAGACGAGGCTGTCCGCGGAAAAGTGGGAATTCCCCGTGTACTGAATTTCTACGAAAATTATCCGTTCTGGTATACCTTCTTTACCGAGCTGAAATACCAGGTGGTGCTCTCTCCGGCTTCCACTCACAAGATTTACGAGCTGGGCATTGAATCTATCCCCAGTGAGTCCGAGTGCTATCCGGCGAAGCTGGCCCACGGCCATGTGACCTGGCTCATCCGCCAGGGACTGAAGTTTATCTTCTATCCCTGCGTGCCTTATGAGAGAAATGAATTTCCGGATGCGGGCAACCATTACAACTGCCCCATCGTGACTTCCTACGCGGAAAATATTAAGAACAACATTGACGAGCTCCACGACAGCGACATTGATTTCTTCAATCCCTTCCTCTCCTTTGAGAGCGAGGATATTCTGGAGAAGCGGCTGATTGAAGAGTTCGGATCCCACTACGGCATCTCTGCGGATGAAGTTTCAGCAGCTGCAAAGAAAGCCTGGAAAGAACAGGAAAATGTTCGTGAGGACATTAAGCGAAAAGGGGAAGAGACCCTGAAATATATGGAAGAGACCGGACGCCGGGGCATCGTGCTGGCAGGCCGTCCCTATCATATTGACCCGGAGATCAACCATGGTATTCCGGAACTGATCAATTCCTACGGCATCGCTGTACTGACCGAGGACTCCATCAGCCACCTGCACGGCGTAGAACGTCCTCTGTTTGTCATGGACCAGTGGATGTACCACTCCAGAATGTATGCGGCAGCAAGCTATGTGCGGACCAGAGATGATCTGGATCTGATCCAGCTCAACTCCTTTGGCTGCGGTCTGGATGCCGTCACCACCGATGAGGTCAGCGACATTCTGACGAACTCCGGCAAGATTTACACCTGCCTGAAGATCGATGAGGTTAACAACCTGGGCGCCGCCAGAATCCGTATCCGCTCCCTGATTTCTGCTCTCCGTGTGCGTGAGAGAAAGCAGGAGTGCCGGACCATAGAGCCCACCTCCTATGAGCGTGTGGTATTTACTGAGGAAATGCGCAAGGATTACACAATCCTCTGCCCCCAGATGTCGCCGATTCACTTCGATGTCATCGAGCCTGCGTTCCGCTCCTGCGGCTATCATATTGACGTGCTGCCGGATTCCGACCGGGCTGCCATCGACATGGGACTGAAATATGTAAACAACGATGCCTGCTACCCCTCTCTTGTAGTAGTCGGCCAGATTATGACCGCCGTTCTTTCCGGTAAATACGATCCGGATAAGCTGGCTGTCATTATTACCCAGACAGGGGGCGGATGCCGTGCCACCAACTATATTTCCTTTATCCGCCGGGCACTGGCGAAAGCAGGACACGCAAACATTCCGGTGATTTCACTAAACCTGAATAAGCTGGAAATCAATCCGGGCTTCAAGATTACTCCGTCCCTTGCCTTCAAGGGGCTGTACGGACTGGTATTCGGAGACATCTTCATGCGTGTACTCTATCAGACACGGCCTTACGAAAAGGAACCCGGCTCTGCCGACAGGCTGCATGAAAAGTGGGTAAAGATCTGCCAGGATTTTGTGTCCCAGAAGCATGTGTCCCATCACCGCTTCGTAAAGATCTGTCAGGGCATCATTGAAGACTTTGACAAGCTGCCTATCTATGAGGATATGAAGAAGCCGAGAGTCGGCGTAGTCGGAGAGATTCTTGTAAAATACTCTCCTTCCGCCAACAATCATCTGGTAGATCTGCTGGAATCCGAAGGAGCTGAGGCTGTTGTGCCGGATCTGATGGATTTCCTGCTCTACTGCTTTAAGAACAATGAGTTCAAAGCTGATTATCTGGGCAAAAAACGTTCCAGCGCGCGGCTGGCCCGTCTTGGCATCATTGCCATGGAATGGCTTAGAAAGCCTGCCGTGAAAGCTCTGAAAAAGAGCATTCACTTCAATCCGCCCGGCAATATTGACGAAATGGCCGAGATGGCTTCCGACATCGTATCCGTGGGCAATCAGACCGGTGAGGGATGGTTCCTGACCGCTGAGATGCTGGAGCTGATACATACGGGCGTTCCGAACATTGTCTGCACCCAGCCCTTCGGCTGCCTGCCCAACCATGTGGTCGGCAAGGGTGTCATCAAGGAGCTGCGCCGCCGCTATCCCACCTCCAATGTGGTGGCCATCGACTATGACCCCGGCGCCAGCGAGGTAAACCAGCTGAACCGCCTGAAGCTGATGCTGTCTACTGCGAATAAGCATCTGAATGAGGAAATCAAGGCAAAAAACAAAGCCGGAAACAATGACCGGAATCATACCAATAAGACCGGTTCGGGACATGGCGGACACGGCTCAGGAACCGGAGCCTCCGGAAACGGCAAGACCGATGGACTGAGCCATAGTCACAATACTGACTCCTCTTCCGGGAACCAGACAGCTGCTATGCAGGCTCTTCCGGAAGGCGGGGCTGCCTGCTCTGAATCCGGAGATAACGCAGCTGTGCAGACAGCATAAAAAGCTGAGATAACACATGGAAATATTTCCATAAACTAAAAAACAGGGAATACATGAAAATTTGCATATATATTTTCATGTATTCCCTGTTTTTTCATAAAGATATATGTGATTAACATCCTCAATATTTAGGCCATCGGTCTTTCTGTAATACTTATCACATTGTTTCCGTCCAGTTCAAAGAAAAATGGCATGCCGGGCCGGGCATCCGTATAGGTGTTAAGATATTTTATACAAAGTCGATAATGCGTATATTAAGAAAAGTAATACAGATGTCAATTTTCTCATGGGTATACCCCCATTTCTCTTAAGGTATCTACATTTTTCTGCAAAGATATTTATAAATCACAGTTGCTGCCACATACTCCGCCACTGCCAGGCCGAACAGCACAGTCACAAGTATCGTATATCCCTGGAACAGGCTCATCACAAAGGCTCCCACAAAGCACAGGACCATAGTTGCCGCCCAGGCAATGTACCCGGCATGATGCCGGAGCTGAATTTTTCTTTCATCTTTTATATTGATTTGCTGCTGATGCAGCTTCTCCTGATATTTTTCTCTGTTTTCCGGGCGCATATGATACCAGTTCCCAACGACCCGCACAATCCCATTAGAAACAAAAGCAAAACCTACAGCAAACAACAATGTGGAATAATATTCTATATCTAGCTTTAGTCCCACAACCATAATCACCATGCCAGCCATAATATAAAATACCCAAAAGATTCTGTCCTTCTTTTTCATGCTCTCACCTCGTAAATAGCAATCTTTACACCGCTGCATTCACAAACTCTTACCCATAAGCAGAAAATCTCTCTGTTATCCCCAATTAAGGAGCTCTCACATTTTCCTGCGCGCATACCACTGAAACACAGTGAATATCACACCTTCTGCAGCTCCAGCCACCAGCAGAATAAAGACTGTTCTGTTCCCAGCACCCAAAAGATTCGTTATTACAGCCGCCGTAAAACAGCCTGCCATGGTCACGACATAGGTTAGATACCCAGCATAATAGCGAATCTGCCTGTTCCTCTCATCATTCCACTCTATCCTCTGATGTCTCATCTCTGTTTCATATAATTCTTTGTTTTCCGGCTTTCTGTTATGCCAGGAGCGAACCAGCTGACCCAGGCTTCCTATAACCAGCGAAAAGCCCATAACAAGCAGAGCTCCCGAGTCAAAGAGGCCGTTTTTTCCTGTTATTCCAAACAACGCCACAGCTGCTCCAATAAAAAGATAAACCATAAAAATGATACTATCTTCCTTTTTCATGCTCTTCCTCCTCATAAATAAAAATATCCTCAATGCTCATTCCGAAATACCGGGCAATCTTAAACGCCAAAAGAATCGACGGATTATATCGACCGTTTTCCAAAGACCCTATCGTCTGCCTGGACACCTCCAAAGCTTCCGCCAGTTCCTCCTGCTTGATACCTCTTGCTTTTCTTAATTCTTCCAGTCTGTTTTTCATCTGCCCTTAACCACCTTCTCTCAATGGAAAGTTTGCTTTCCATACTTTAATTATACATCATTTATCATTCATGTCAAGTTTACTTTCCATTTTCAGCACATTTTTTAGAATAGCGCAAAAATATCCCGGAAAAACTTTCTGCCCGCAGGCAGCGAAAGTTTTTCCGGGATACTGATTACGCGAAACGTTTCTGCAAAATGCGAATTCTATTACACCGCATTGATCTGCTTTCCGTCCAGCCAGGAATACAGATTCTCAAACACGATATCTGCTCTCTGCTCCAGAGATTCCTCGGAAGCAAAGCCGATATGGGGAGTCACAATCGTATTCGGAGTATGAAGCAGCGGATGGTCCTCAGGAAGCGGCGGCTCTTTGTCAAACACATCCAGGGCAGCACCTGCAATCTGTCCTTCCCGCAGAGCCACAGCCAGAGCATCCTGATCTGCCACTCCGCCTCTTGCAGTATTGATCAGGAAAGCGGTCTTCTTCATCTGCGCCAGCTGTTCTTTTCCGATCAGGCCTCTTGTAGCATCTGTCAGCGGAACATGCAGGGATACGATGTCTGATTCTGCCAGAAGTTCTTCCAGGGATACCTGTCTGTCAATGGAAGGATCGGAAACTTTGCTTCTGTTGTAGGCAATGACCGTACAGCCAAATGCTTTGCAGAGGGCTGCCGTCTTCTTTCCGATTGCTCCTGCTCCCACGATTCCCACTGTCTTTCCGCAGAGCAGATTGCCAATCAGGCCGGCCTTTGTACCGCCGCTGCGGCAGCTTTTTTCTGTCTTCTCCACATTTCTCAGCAGCTGAATCATAAAGCTGATACAAAGCTCGGCAACAGCCTGTGTCGCATAGCCGGAAGCATTGCTGACCGCGATTCCTCTTTTCTTTGCCGCTGCCACCGGAATATGGTCCACTCCGGTAAAGGCAACATCTATGAATTTCAGGTTCTCAGCCCCATTGACAGCTGACTCAGCCAGCGGCATGTTTGCAAGCATGACCACATCCGCGTCCTTCATATTCTCCAGCTGCGCGGCCGGATCCGTATTTTTTTCATAAGCCGCGAAGGTGTGTCCCATTTTTTCAAGTTTCTGAACATGTTTCTGAAGCACCTGGTCAGATACGCCAAGGCTTTCCAGCAATACGATTTTCATAATGATTCCTCCTGCATTTATTTTTCTTTTTATACATTTTCAATCTGCCAGTCGATGGGCTCCAGGCCGTTCTTTACAAGAAACTCATTGGTCTTGCTGAAGGGCCTGCTGCCAAAGAATCCCCGATAAGCAGACAGGGGACTCGGATGGGGCGATTTCAGAATCAGATGCTTGGGATTATTCAGCATCTGCGCCTTTTTCTGCGCCGGGCTTCCCCAGAGAATAAACACGATCGGGCGGTCCTGTTCATTCAGAATACGGATAGCCGCGTCTGTGAACTGTTCCCATCCCATTCCTCTGTGGGAATTGGCCTGGTGGGCCCGGACTGTCAAAACCGTGTTCAGCATCAGAACTCCCTGCTTTGCCCATTTAACCAGATACCCATTGTTGGGAATATAACAGCCCAGGTCATCATGCAGTTCCTGATAGATATTCACCAGAGACGGCGGAATCTCCACATCCGGCTTCACAGAAAAGCATAAGCCATGAGCCTGGCCGTCATTGTGGTAGGGATCCTGGCCCAGGATTACCACCTTTACCTCATGAAGAGGCGTCAGATGAAAAGCATTGAAAATATCATCCGCAGGCGGGAAAATCTTTCTCGTCGCGTATTCATGCTGCACAAATTTAAACAGTTCCGCATAATAGGGCTTTCCAAATTCCGGCTTCAATGGCTCCAGCCAGTCATTCTGTATCATTCCCATCGTTCATCTCTCCTGTCTTTTCCTGTTTGTATTCCTGTACGCAGGGCGCAGGCTGATTCTGCCTGCTCAGCAGTTCCTCCGCCCATGCCCGGACAGCCATGGTATTTCCATACTGCGCCGCAAAGCGCAGCCGTCCTTCCGCGTCTTTTTCTTTTCCATCCATCAGATCCAACTGAGCCAGGCGGAAAGTCCAGGCTGTCTCCTGGATCAGATATTTTTTCTGTCCGGCCAGAAGCTGCTGCAGAATTTCACGTTCCCGCTTTCTGTCCTGCTTCATGCAGGCAATTCTTCTATCCCAGACCAGGAGGACCTGAGCCGCCAGTTTTTTCTCCCGGGCCTTTCTGCCCTCCGAAAGAGCCAGAAGCTGCCGCCTGCAGGCATCAAAATCTTCCTTTTGATCTTTTACCAGGCAGTAATCTCCTAAAAGATTCAGGTGCGAATACTTCAGATTCCTGTTCTTAACCTGAGAGGCCTGAAACTGTGACAATTCCCTGTATACCGCGTCCCAGTCTTCCAGATAAGCCCATGCGATGGCGCAGAGCAGATGATGGTTATTCCTGTAAGATTTTCTCCTCAGCCTTTTCTTCTGCAGTTCCAGAATCTGCAGAAATTTCACCGGATCACAATCCGTATACAGGATCTGATACAGACTTGCCGCCCGCAGAACAAGGGCTGTCCAAAAAGCCAGCACAATAAGCAATATAATCAGAATGTACAGCCCGATGGACAGCTCCTCCGTGTGCGTCAGAAATATGGCTGCGTTCAAAAGTATCAGCACAATGGCAATTCCCGCCAGCAGGAAACGCCCTCTCTGGAAGCGCCGGTCACAGGCAGCCGCATCCATCTCTCTGTATTTCGTGGGCTTGGTGCGCACATTTTCCGTCTTCATATTGTCCTCATCTCCATATCTCATGTTCTACAAACGAACCGATACGCCCCGCTCCCGCAGATATTTCTTCAAATCCCGAATCTCAAGCTCTTTATAATGAAATAAAGAAGCCGCCAGCACAGCATCCGCCTTCCCCTCAGTCAGAGCCTCATAAAAATGCTCCTTTGTACCGGCGCCGCCGGAGGCAATCACCGGTATCGACACATTTTCCGCAATCGTCCGGGTCAGCTCCAGATCGTATCCTGCTTTGGTACCATCACAGTCCATACTGGTCAGCAGAATCTCTCCTGCTCCAAGTCTGTCAGCCTTCATGGCCCATTCCACCGCGTCCATGCCCATATCCACGCGTCCGCCGTTTTTATAGATATTCCAGCCGCTTCCGTCTTCTCTCCGTCTGGCGTCAATGGCCACCACCACACACTGGCTTCCAAACTTGTCGGCTGCCTCGCTGATAAGCTCAGGCCGCATAATCGCCGCGGAATTAACGGAAATTTTATCCGCCCCTTCCCGCAGAAGCACCTTAAAATCCTCCACGGTCCGGATGCCCCCGCCCACCGTAAAAGGAATAAATACCTTTTCCGCTACCTTGCGCACCATATCCACCACGGTAGCCCGGGCATCCGAGCTTGCCGTAATATCCAGAAACACCAGCTCATCCGCGCCAGCCGCGTCATAAGCCGCCGCAATCTCCACCGGATCGCCGGCGTCTCTTAAATTCACAAAATTCACGCCCTTGACTACACGGCCTGCGTGCACATCCAGGCATGGAATAATCCGTTTTGTGTACATTCGTTATCCCTCCAGCTCCGCAAAATTTTTCAGAATCGCAAGACCGGTACGGCTGCTCTTCTCCGGATGAAACTGGCAGGCAAACACATTGCCCTGTTCCACGGAGGCATCGATCCGGACTCCGTATTCTGTCACCGCTTTTACAATCTGCGGATCCGCAGCCTTCAGATAATAGGAGTGGACAAAATAAACATAGGGCTCTGCTTCAAGGCCGGCAAACAGCCTTCCTCCATTCTGCAGCTCCAGAGAATTCCAGCCGATATGAGGTACTTTCAAGCCTCTGTCATCGGGAATCCTTAAGATTTCTCCTTCCAGAATTCCAAGACCTTCCACGCCCGGCGCCTCTTCACTTTTTTCAAACAGAAGCTGCAGGCCCAGACAGATGCCCAGGAAAGGCTTTCCCTGCCCGGCAGCTTCCCGGATCACATCCACAAGCCCGTATCCTTTCAGCTTTTCCATGGCGTCTCCGAAATTTCCCACGCCAGGCAGAATTACTTTATCGGCGCTTAAAAGCTTTTCCCTGTCCCGGGTTACAAGCACATCCTGTCCCAGATACAGCAGAGCCTTTTCCACGCTTTTCAGGTTTCCGGCGTCATAATCGATAATCGCAATCATAAGCTTCACTCCTCATCTGTCAAATCAAAACCCGCCCGCGAATCCCTGCGCATCACGCGAAGCGTTTATCAGGCAGGAAT
>CALWAV010000133.1 GCA_944375745.1 uncultured Merdimonas sp. | reverse complement strand
ACCGAACGCATATTGCAGGATACATTGCTGCAGCGCCGGCAGTTGTGGCCCGTATGAAACTCCTGTGTCTCCCTGGAAAGCAGGAACACATGACAGATGGATTTCACCGGGACAAACATATATCCCGAAGTCAGCATCACTCCCGGAAGCTCCTCCGGCCCTATGGTCTCATAAGAGAACTTCTGGGCCTCCATGGGCAGATCTTCGGGGATTTCCAGACGGCGGCTGATTCCCACGCCTTTTTCCCTGCATGCTGCCTCCAGCTGTTTTACCCAGCATTTTTCCAATTCAAACAAATAGGTGTCCGCATAGGTATCCGCGAGCATGCCCTTCACGCAGTCGCCTTCATTGAAAAACTCCGTACAGTAATCTGATATGCCGCTGCCTATTGTAAGGATTGCGCAGACCACCTGGGAGCCCTCCGGAATTTCCTCCGCAGCCAGTTCCTTCGGAAGAGTTCCAAAGGCGAAAGCTCCTTGCGGCTGCAGATGTGCTTCGATCTCTTCCCGAATCTCTGAAAGCTCTTCCTGAAATTCCTCATACAGCTCTGAGCCGGGTATGCAGTTTAATCTTTTCAGAACCGGTTCATCCGGCACTTCCGCCTTCAGATTCAAAAATTTCATGGCTGCCTCTCTTCTTCAGAACCGCCTTCCTGGCCTCTCTGGCGCAGGACATGGCGTCTGATGTATAAATATCCGCGTCTATTTCCTGGGCGAAGCACTGATTGACAGGTGCTCCTCCTATCATAACAATATATTTGTCCCGAAGCCCTTTCCGCTTCAAAGCGTCTATAACCTCCTGCATGGCCGGCATCGTGGTCGTCAAAAGGGCCGACATGCAGATAATATCTGCCTCTATTGCCTCTGCTGTGTCAATGAACGCTGACGTATCCGCATCGTATCCGATATCCACGACCTCAAAGCCTGCTCCCCGCAGCATCATTGCCACCATATGTTTCCCGATGTCATGCCAGTCGCCCCGCACAGTTCCCAAGACCACTTTTCCCAGGAACGCGTCCGGTTTTTCTTTCACCAAGTGGCTTTCCAGAATCGACAGACCTGTATTCATTGCCCTGGAAGCTACCAGCACCTCCGGCACAAACACTTCATCCCGTTTGAACCGTTCTCCCACAATCATCATCCCCGCCAGAAGCCCTTTGTTTAAAATGATCTTCGGATCATATCCTTCGTCCAGGGCCTGGAGAACCAGGTGCTTCGCATTCTTGGCTTTTCCTTTCTGAATGCTTTCTGATATATCCTGAATTACCGACATCTCTGTCACTCCTCATTAGCTGTTTCTATTTTAGTAAATTTTTTTGCATCTTAATTGTAAAATCTTTAGAAATTTGATACTTTCTTTTAAATCTGTGCTATAATTGCATTTATCAGAACATTACAAATGGAGGTATCTGCCATGCAGCCTTATTTATATACAATTATCAGCCAGAAGCGTCTGAATGATATGCTGAACTGTCTCTATTCCTGCCTGAATCTTCCCATTCAGGCACTGGACGAAGCCGGAAACACTCTGTGCGGATACGGCGCCGCAGCCCCATTCTGCACACAATTTAAAAAAATTCTGGCCGAATCGGAGGCAGGAAAGGAAGGCTGCAGGGAACTCCACACCAAAGCTGCGCAGCGAGCCATGGAACTGGGAGAATCCTATGTATTTTCCTGTCATGCCAATTTAAATCATATCATATTTCCGCTGGTAAATAAAGATACCCTCTTTGGCGCAATCCTGATTGGCCCCTTTTTGATGGACGAACCCGATTCCACCATGCTCCTGGATATTGCCAAACGCTACTCTCTTTCCACCGAAAAGATTCTGGATCTGTACGAGTCCACAGGCAGTGTCCGCATCATCTCGCCGGATATGGCTACTCAGATCAGCCGTCTGCTTTCCTATACGTTTACTCCTCTGATTCCCACTGCGATTCAGCAGCTCTCCGACAGCCGCAGCAAGATTGTGCAGCAGTCCCGGATCAATGAATCCATTCAAATGTACAAATCCGCGGAGGCAATTCAGGGCCAGACTTATCCTTTCGAAAAGGAAAAGCTGCTGATCCGCAGGGTTAAGGAGCGGGATATTCAGGATTCCAGACGAGTGCTGAATGAGCTCCTCGGATATGTGCTTTTCGAGGGTGGAAACAACCTGAATATCATCCGTTCCCGGGCTATTGAACTGTGCTCTGTTCTGTCCCGGGCCGCTGTAGAAGGGGGCGCCAATACAGAAGTAGCGCTGAAAATCAGCAATAACTTTCTGCAGGAGCTGAATTCCACCCGCAGCCAGGAGGAGCTCTGCCATGAGCTTCAGAAGACCGTAGAATTTTTCATTGAAAGCATGTTCGTCAAGACCTCGGGAAAAAACAGTGAAATCATTAAAAACGCGGTTCAGTATATGACTCAGAACTATAATAAGCCATTGACTCTGGAGGAAACGGCCCGGCATGTGCGCCTGAATCCGTCTTATTTTTCCTCCCTGTTCAAAAAAGCCTGCGGCTCCTCCTTTAAGGAATACCTGAATTATATCCGCATCGAGGAAAGCAAAAATCTCCTTACAAACACCAATTATTCCATTATTGACATTGCCATCGCTGTGGGCTTTGAGGAACAGAGCTATTTCACCCGGGTTTTCAAAAAATATACCGGCCTGACTCCCAAACAATATCGGAACTAAAAAAGACATCCCGTCGGATCTCCCTGATCCGTCTGAGGATGTCTTTCATTTTCCTATTATAATTTCAGTGACTCTGCCACGAGCACTTCAGAGACATGCTTCTGAAGCTCATAGACCAGCTCTTTCAGCCTGTACCTGGGAAAAATCAGTTTATACCGTCCTTTTTCCGTGGTGAAAAGAGCCATTATTTTTGAGGTCTGATATTCCGCTATCTGTATCTTCTGAATCCTGCTCCAGGGAACCACAAATCCCAGCTTTGCCACGCCTTCTTCGCAGATTCCTCTTCTAATGGCAAGAGTAAAGAAAATTGCCATCAAAATCAGCGTATTCCGCAGACTTACCAGAAAATCCGCCTCCGGATCCGGCCGGAGAATCAGCGCCGCAAACAGCAGTATCAGACAGAAAGTGAAAAAATCATCTTTTCCCTTTACGGTAATCCGGCGGTTCCGCCGGATTACCATCCAGGTTTCATAGACCAGAACGGCTAAAGCCGCAATACTGATCAGATAGTTAACAACAATCATTTTTTATTCCTGTTATGACATTTCATCCGGGAAATTTTCTTTTACGCAGTTTACCAGCAGCTCTGTCACTGTGGCCTTATCCAGCATATTTGTGGTCTGGAGGATCTTTGCGTCAGTGGACGGAAGCATCTCCACGATCTCCGGGCTGGTCAGCACGATATCCGCGTTCATCAGGAAGCCTGCGGCTTCTCCGTGGGCACACGCTTCTACGCTTGCGCTGATTCCGTTTTCCATACAGATATTATTTACATTGATTTTCAGCAGCATGCTGGTTCCCATGCCATTGTGGCATACACAAACGATATTTAACATAAGATTCTTTTCTCCTTCCTGCTATTGTTTATTTCTTTTTTAACCTATTCTCAGCCCGCTACCGGGATTCCAAGCAGGGCTCCGATACCCTTCAGAATGGCTGTGATGGCAACCCAGATTGTAGCATAATCGCTGACACCCTGCCACCAGGTCAGATCCAGCATCGCAACCGCGAGAGCAGAACCGAAAATCTGAATCAGTCCGGTACAGAAGCAGATGACTACCAGCGCTTTCCAGCCGCCGAACTTGTTTGCGAAAATACCTACGGTAGCTCCGTCGAAGAACAGCGGAATAAAACTCGGAATCAGAACAATGGGGCTTCCGGTAACAATCAGAATGATAACACCCACAATCTGTCCTACAGCGCCGCACAGGAAGCCAAGAACTACAGACTTGGGAGCAAATCCGTAAAGGGCCGCACAGTCTACGCCGGCTACCGCGCCAGGCAGAAGCTTTTCGGAAATACCCTTGAAGGACATCATCAGCTCACCAACGAACATACGGACACCTGCAAGCAGTACCCACAGGTCTGCAGTCAGAGTGATTGCAATCCAAAGCATGAAAATAATGGTATTCTTATATGTAGCCTGGTTGAATCCGTCAGCTCCGCGCATCGCATCGATTCCATCTTTTCCGATTACCAGCATAATGACTGCTGTAGCGATAATCATGCAGAGCAGAGTAGCCAAAACGCTGTCCTGCAGGAAATTCAGAGAGCTGGGAAGCTTCTTCTTCTCGATATCATCCTTCTTCGGATCGCCAATCTTCGGAGCAACCTTGTAAGCTACAAAGTCCATCAGCATCTGCTGATGCGCAACTGTCAGATCTGCGCCGCCTGTGATAACCTTAGTCGGCTTAATCAGCATAGTGGAACAGATGCCCCAGTACAGAGCCGTCAAAACGGAAGCAATCAGAATTGTCGGAATCATGCCTGTTCCAAGGAAGCGCCACACGATATAAACAGTGATGCCGCACTGTACAATCATTGCATTTCCGGTCAGATAGATGGCACGGATCTTGGTCCACTTGCGAAGAGCAACCAGAATCAGATTGAAAATAAAAGCAACCAGCAGTGTATACAGTCCCCAGGTAGTACCAACACCTTCGCCAAGAACTGCATCCATCTTTTCAAAACCGGCCGTCATTGTGGAATAGGTGTTAAGACCTGCTCCCTGAAGGCCTGTAGCATTTCTCAGCGCCGTCAGCAGATGTCCAAAGTTTGTGGACAGTGCGCCGGAACCAATTCCCATTACAATGATACCGATAGAAGCTTTAAAAGCTCCGATAAGCGCTTTTGACACCGACTGTTTCATGGAAATATAACCAATGAATACTACGATAGCCAGAAGCAGGAATGGCTGCGTAAAGATCTGATTCAGCAGCAAATCAACAATATAACTCATACTTTCTCCTTCTCCTTCTCGATTCATTTTATATCGAACGCTTCGGAAAACTGCGCGCCGGTTTTCCAAAACCTTCCTGTTCTTTGGACTTTTTAAGCACTTGGTCCAAATTAATTCTAATGTTAACAGATTGTTTTTTCCTTTATTCCGAATTTCTTTTGAAAATTTGCACTTTTTTTAGGTATTTTGCATATGCTGCTATTTGTAGAAAAAAAGAAGTTCTTCTCATACAAATTGTATGAGAAGAACTTCTTTCTTATCTTATACTTTCAAAACTATATACTGTCAATCCATTTTCTAAGACTTTTCTTCTATCCTATGACGCTTTGCGCATTCCTGCGCTCTTGGTCAAGCCCTCGACCTATTAGTAACAGTCAGCTCCATGCGTTGCCGCACTTCCACCTCTGCCCTATCTACCTTGTCGTCTTCAAG
>CALWAV010000132.1 GCA_944375745.1 uncultured Merdimonas sp. | reverse complement strand
AAATACGGCAGACGGTAAAGGCTGGTGGCGCGTATGAGTGAAGAGATTATCCGAACAGTCGGACTGACAAAGCGCTATGGGGAAAAGACGGCTGTGAAACAGCTCAACCTGACCATAAAAAGGGGAGAGGTGTTCGGCCTCCTGGGTCCCAACGGAGCGGGAAAGACGACGACGACCCTGATGCTTCTTGGACTGACAGACCCCACGGAAGGCTTTGCCACCATAGAAGGAATGGACTGTACGCGTGATCCCATCGGCGTCAAGCGGATCGTGGGTTATCTGCCTGACAACGTGGGCTTTTACGGAGATATGACCGGCCGGGAAAACCTGTATTTTACCGGAAGGCTGAACGGGCTTCCAGAGGATGTGATCCGGGAGCGCACGGAAGAGCTTCTGGAGCGGGTAGGCATGACAGAGGCGGCGGATCAGAAGACAAAAACCTATTCCCGCGGCATGAAACAGAGACTGGGCATTGCGGATGTACTGATCAAGGACCCGAAAATCGTCATCATGGATGAGCCCACCCTGGGCATCGACCCCCAGGGTATGCGGGATCTCCTGAACCTGATTCGGGAACTGTCTGAAAAGGATGGGCGGACGATTCTGCTGTCTTCCCACCAGCTTTACCAGGTCCAGCAGATCTGCGACCGGGTAGGTATTTTCGTGGATGGAAGCCTGATTGCCTGCGGAACCATTGCCGAGCTTGGAAAGAAAATGGAGCGGGAGGGAAAATATACCCTGGAGCTGTCCGCAGAGCCGGACAATGAAGCGCTTCCCCGCCTGCTCTCCAACATAGAAGGTGTGGACGGCGTGGAGCGGGAAGGAGATACCATACTGGTGCATTCCCGGATGGATATCAGAAGAAGGGTGACCATGGAGCTGACAGCAAATGGATATACACTCCTTGGACTTCGCCAGAAAGGAGGAGATCTGGATGAAATCTACAGCCGGTATTTTGAAAAAGCCGAGCGGGAGCAGCGGAAAGCCGAAGCCAAAGGAAATCGCACTCTGGAAAGACTTAAAAAAGGCCTTCGCTCTGGAAAGAGAAAGTCTGGCGGGGCTTAAGGCCCTCTACCAGAAGGAAATGATGGACAATATCCGCAGCAGGCGCTTTATGATGATTCTGGCGGTGATTATCATCACCAGTTACGCCAGCCTCTATGGCGCATTGTCTGGCCTGAGCTCAGACAGCGATTACATTTTCCTGTCGCTGTACACCACAAGCGGAAACTCCATTCCCTCTTTCATGTCGTTTATTGCCCTGCTGGGGCCGTTTGTGGGAATTATCCTGGGCTTTGACGGAATCAGCGGAGAAAAATCCGAGCGGACCCTGTACCGTATTGCGGCGCAGCCCATATACCGGGACTCGATTATCAACGGGAAATTTCTGGCAGGTACCACTTTGATTTTCCTGATGGTGTTTACCATGGGAATCTCCGTGGGAGCAGCAGGACTTCTGGTAACCGGAATTCCTCCAAGCCTGGAGGAGGTGGGAAGAGTATTCTTCTACCTGATATTTACCTCCGTCTATATCTGCTTCTGGCTGGGACTGTCTCTATGGTTCTCGGTAGTCTGCAAAAATGCGGCGGCATCGGCTATGGCCAGCATCGGCGTGTGGCTGTTCTTTGCGCTGTTTATGAGCCTGGTGGCCGGAATCATCGCCAATGCCATTTACCCGCTGAACAATGACTGGCAGGTACTGACGAATTCCATGGGAAATTATACGCTGGAGCTGAATCTGAACCGGCTGTCGCCCTACTATCTTTACAGCGAGGCAGCCTCCACGATTATGAATCCCAGCGTCCGGGCTGTAAATGTGATTACGGTGGAGTCCCTGTCGGGAGCCATCAGCGGATACTTAAGCCTGGGGCAGAGCCTGCTTCTTGTGTGGCCGCACCTGGCCGGGCTGATTGCCTTGATGCTGATAACTTTTGCCGGCTCCTATATCTGCTTTATGAGACAGGAGATTCGGTCGAAGTAATAAGTCAGCGGGAAGATAAAGCTTCTGAAAACAGACTGGAATATAGATTTACAGTAATAAAACACACCTTTGTAAGAATCTGTATGAAATGCAGAAGGATTCTTGCAGAGGTGTGTTTTTATTTTACGTACTGTTAACAGTGTGATCCGTAAATTTACCCTTCTTTAACGGGAATACGCCGGATTTCTTAACGGAGAAAGGTTATCATTAATTCTGGCGTCCTCAGGGCGCCCTGAAGAAAGATATGTTTGGGGAGGAATCCGGTTTATGTCAGATAAATGGTTTGTGAATTTGAAAAAATGGCTCCGGCAGCCTGCGAATGCGGCGCGCCTGGCGGTCATGGCAGTAGTTTTGGCTGCTTTGACGGTCTGTACGGTCTGGCTTCACAGACCCGTGGAAGGGGAAGTGGCGTCCAGCGCAAGCCAGATGGTATACGAGAGAGCTGTCGTTACAGCGGTGCTGTCAGACGATGCGTTTCCCGATTATGACAACGCGGAGGGTAGGCGTGTGGGAACCCAGGAATTGGAAATACAGATTCAGACCGGAGCTCATAAAAATGAGGTTATGAGCCTGACCAATTATATGAGCGCTCTGTTCAATGTGGATCTGAAAAAAGGGGATTCCATTATTGTAAGAATTATGACGGATGAAGACGGAGCTTATTATGCTTCGCTGTTTAATTATAACCGTGGAAGGGTCCTTGGAGTCTTTGTTCTGCTCTTCTTTGTGCTTCTGGCAGTGCTGGGAGGGAAAAAGGGCCTGGGCGCTCTGCTGGGCCTTCTGTTTACCCTTGGATGCATCTGGCTGATTTTGATTCCCTGTCTGATTCGGGGCATTCCGGCAGTTCCGGTAACGGTCGGAATCATTGCCGTGACAGCTGCAGGGGCTCTGATTTTTCTTAACGGATTTTCGGAAAAAACACTCTGTTCTGTGCTGGGATGTGTGATTGGCGTCGTAGCCGCGGGCGGAATCGCTGCGGCTGTGGGCGCTGCCACGCCCATGAATGGTTTCAATATGTCGGAGGCAGAGAATCTGCTTCTTTATGGAGCGGACAAGGGACTGAAGATCAGCGGCCTTCTGGTCTGCGGCGTGCTGATTTC
>CALWAV010000131.1 GCA_944375745.1 uncultured Merdimonas sp. | reverse complement strand
TACGCACAGGCCAGAATCAGGGCTTTTGAAGGTGGAAAGGTGATATTTTGAGCGGGAAGCAGAAAAGAATACACCGGACAGCAGATGACATGCTGTGGAAGCTTGAGAGAAAAGATATGTTCCGCCTGCTGATTGCGGTAGGAGGAATGTTTATTTATTCGGTGGGCATCAATACCTTTATCGTACCCGCGGACCTTTACAGCGGAGGCGTCATGGGAATCAGCCAGATTCTGCGTACGCTGATAATACGGTATACAGACTTTACCATGGGCGGGACGGATATTGCGGGTATTATCAATTTTGTATTGAATATTCCGTTGTTTTTGCTGGCTTATTTTTCCATTGGCAGAGGTTTCTTTGTCCGGACAGTTGTCTGTATTTTCAGCCAGACGGTTTTTCTGACACTGATTCCGATCCCGACGGCGCCTATTGTGGAGGATACGATTACAGCCAGCCTGATTGGGGGAATTCTGGCGGGAGCCGGTATGGGAATTTCCCTCAGAAGCGGCGGAAGTAGCGGTGGATCGGATATTGTAGGCATGTATATTACAAAGTACCGCCAGAACTTCAGTGTGGGCCGGCTGAATCTGTGCATCAATCTCTGCGTGTATCTGGCCTGCGCGCTGTTGTTTGATATCAAGGTGGTGATCTACTGCATTATTTACAGCGCGATTTGTTCTCTGATGCTGGACAGAACTCATACCCAGAATATCAGCACGGAGGTCTTTATCTTTACAAAGAAGGATCCTCAGGAAGTGATGGCATATATTCTCAAGGATCTGATAAGAGGCGCCACCTACTGGGAGGCGAAAGGCGGCTATACCAATCAGGAGACGAACATTATCTTTACGGTTGTCTCCAAGCATGAGCTGACTGCCCTGAAACATAAGCTGAGGCAGATCGATCCGGCGGCCTTCCTGGTAAGTAAGGAAAATGTGGCAGTCGAAGGAAAATTTGAAAAGCATTTGTCGTAGACTTCAGATGTGAACAAGGCATATAAAAACTTTGGAGCTTTACATAGGCCAGGCTTCCGCCTTCCCTTATTCAAGTGTCCGGGAAATGTCCGAACCCAGGATAAGGGAAGGCGGAAGCCGTCCGCTTATATAAAACTCCAAATTTTTTTAAAAAAGTGAAGATATTCGAAAAGAGCTGTCGTTATAGTAGATGAACAAAGGAAAATAAAACAGAAGCTGTAACAGCAGTATGTGAGGAGGGGAGGCGGATGAAATTAACAGGGATGAGAAACTGGAAGAACTGATAGACCGGTATCAGAGTCTTGTGTTCTCAATCTGCTATAAAATGACGGGCGATTATTTTTCAGCTGAGGATCTGGCCCAGGAAACATTTTTATCCGCTTATGAAAAATATTCCTCCTTCGACGGACGCCATGAGAAGGCATGGATCTGCAGGATTGCCACGAACAAATGCCTGGATTATCTGAAGGCGGCAGGAAGGCGGAGCGTGCCTACGGAGGATGAATGGTTCTCCTGGCAGGAGGATGCGGGAGAGTCGCCGGAGGAGAAATGTCTGGAACAGGAGGTCAGGGATGAGCTTTACAAGGCATGCAAGGAGTTGAAGCCGCCCTATGATGAAATCGCGCTGGACTATTATTACTACGAAATGGATGTGGGAGAGATTGCAGAAAAAAGAGAACGCAACGTGAAGACGGTGCAGACACAGATTTACAGAGCGCGGGGCATGCTCCGCAAAAAATACGGAAAGAAGGAGGAGAGAAGCGCATGAGGACGGACAGAAGGATGGATAAAATGTCAGAACAGGAGCTGGATGCCTACACGGAACGGCTGATCCGCCAGGTGGAGGCAGAAGGGCTGATTCCTGCTCCCGTTCACATGAAGCAGGAGATTCTGGAGCGGTCCAGAAGTCTGGATTATCAGATCCGGGTGCAGACACGGCAGATACCGAAGAAGCTTCAGTTCCTCTACTACAGTCTGAAAGTGGGAGCGGCCGTGGTGATGGCGCTGTTCCTGGTGATGATGGTACCCAGGGAAATGCCTGATATGAGAGGCACCAAGGGAATCACGGTGCAGCAGGAGGAGTCTCTTGGGAATAAGCTGAATCAGGGCATGCGGACCATGAACCGGATGCTGAACAATATGAATTTATATTTGAATATGAACAGTCAAACGGAGGATTAGAGATATGACAAAGAAAAAAAGTGCATTCTGGACATTTATTTTCTCCCTGCTGCCTGGAGCTGCGGAGATGTATATGGGCTTTATGAAGATGGGAGTAAGCCTGATGGGCCTCTTTTTCGGCCTGTTTATCATAGGAGGCTTTTTCGGACAAAGCATCTTTGTGCTGGCTGACTTTGTAGTATGGTTTTACTCGTTCTTTCATGCGCATAATTTAAGAGCCATGGACGACGAAGAGTTTTACGCGCTGGAGGATGACTATCTGTTTCATCTGGACGGTTCCGGAAAGGAATTCTGGAATAAGATGACAGTGTCCCGTTACCGGAAGCTGGCCGCAGTGGTGCTGATTTTGATTGGCATTTCAATCTTATGGAACAATCTGCTGGATCTGATCTGGTATATCCTTCCGGATTTTATGAACGATTTCGTCTACGTGCTCAGCTACCGGATTCCGCAGACGGTACTTGGCATCGCGATTATCGTGGCGGGCGTCTGGATGATCCGCGGAAAGAAGCGGGAGCTTCTGGATGAGGATGAAAAGGAGGATGAAGAGGATGGAAGAGAAACGGACGATACGAACGCATAGGGTGGGAACTGTGACCTTTGGCCTGATTCTGATAGTGATGGGCGTGCTGTTCCTGCTTCAGATGATTTTCCCGGTGCTGGATTATGAACTGATTTTCCGCCTCTGGCCTCTGATCTTCATTTCCCTGGGGATTGAGGTGCTGGCCAGCAGCCGCCGGGCCGAGGAAAGGCTGGTGTATGATGGAGCTGCCATCTTTCTTCTGATACTGCTGGTGCTGTTTGCCATGGGAATGGCGGGGATGGATCTTGCCTTCACCCATGCGGAGGAAATGCGTATATTATATTAAGCGGCGGATTCCCTGGGAGCTGATGTCCCAGGCAGCGCTGCCATGGCGCATATTCCGGAATATGTTTTTATAAGGAAAAAGCCTGTGGTCCGAACTTCGGACCACAGGCTTTTTGCGCGGCAGAAGTGTATTTCCGCTGCCGATACAGGACTGCCCGGGACTCAGCCGGGCTTTTTCCGGACGGCCACGTCCTGAAACTGAAAGTGATCCGGCCGGTGGCGGGACTGGGTATACTCGAACTGGATGCCGTCAGCGTTGAAGGTCTGGCTGGTGATGACTGCCATGCAGTTGTAGTCGTTCATGTCCAGATAGGTCTCGTCCACCTGCGTGACCCGTTCCACGGTCATGGTCCGTTTGCTGGTGGTGATAGTGAAGCCGAGAGTCTGTTCCAGATATTCATAGACCGAATGCTCTGCAATTTCAGGTGTCAGTTCCGGCATCAGCTCCTTCAGAAAATAGTTGTGGTCCAAAATCAGCGGCACATCATCCAGATACCGGAGGCGCTGCAGGTAATAGAGATGGGTTCCCGGGGGAAATCCGGTTCTCCGGGAAATTTTTTCGCTTGTCTCCAGCTCGGCGAACTGCAGAACCTTTGTACGGGGCTTCTGGTGATTCCGGAGAGCAGATTCCAGAAAGGATTCAATGCCGCCTACTGTAAAAGAGGTCTGGGTAATGGGCTGGAAGATGTTTCGGACTCCTTTTCCCTGCATGGGCTGCACATAACCGTCTGAGGCCAGCTCTGCCAGGGCGCGGCGCACGGTATTTCGGGAGCAGCCGTATTCCTGTATCAGCGTGTGTTCAGAGGGAAGCAGCTCCTGGTAGGAAAAGCTTTCTGTCTCAATTTTTTCTTTCAGGTCTCTGTAAATGGTGTCGTATTTTGCCTTGGGCATTTGTCTCTTCCTTCTTTCCTTTTGATGGGCAGCACAGGAATAAAGGGCTGCTTTTGTGGAATTCTGTTAACAGAGAGTAAGTTCTCCGTATGCTATGTTTATTATACAGGAAATCCATAACATGTTCAAACAAATTTTAAAGAATTTTCAACATGTTTAAACAAATTTACGAAAATGCCATTGACATGTTTAAACAAGAGTGTTATTCTGCAGTTGTTCAAACAGGTGCCCAAAGCCAGACAGCAGCAGGATGGGGCCGGAGAGGTCTGGCACGAATATAAAGGAGAGGAAGGAAAAGTCTTATGGGTAAGTACAGAGATGATGTGGAGCAGCTCCTGAAGCTTATCGGCGGCAAGGAGAATATCCAGGCAGTATCCCACTGCATGACGCGTATGCGCTTTGTTCTCGTCGATCCGAAAAAGGCGGACGAGAAAGCGATTGAAAACATTCCGAGCGTGAAGGGAACCTTTACGCAGGCCGGACAGTATCAGGTCATTATCGGAAATGATGTAGCTGTTTTTTATAATGAGTTTACTGCTTATGCGGGGATTGAGGGCGTCAGCAAGGATGCGGTGAAAGCGGCAGCCAAGACAGGACAGAACCCGCTGCAGCGTATCATGGGAGCTCTTGGCGAGATTTTCGCTCCGCTGATTCCGGCTCTGATCTGCGGCGGTTTGATTCTGGGCTTCCGGAATGTCATCGGTGAAATTAATTTCTTTGCGGACGGCACCAAGAGTCTGGCAGACATTTCCCAGTTCTGGGCAGGCATGTATCAGTTCCTCTGGCTGATCGGTGAAGCAGTCTTCCATATGCTTCCGGTGGGAATTGTATGGTCTATCACAAAGAAGATGGGTACAACCCAGATTCTCGGTATTATCCTTGGACTGACACTGGTATCTCCCCAGCTTTTGAACGGATTTTCCGTAGCATCCACCCCGGCGGCTGATATTCCGGTCTGGGATTTCGGCTTTGCACAGGTACAGATGATCGGATATCAGGGACAGGTAATCTCAGCCATGCTGGCAGGCTTCGTGCTGGTATTCCTGGAGAAGTTCTTCAAGAAGCACTGTCCGGAAGTGGTAAGCATGATTGTGGTTCCCTTCTGTTCACTGGTTCCGGCTGTGGTGATTGCCCATACGGTGGTAGGGCCCATCGGCTGGAGAATCGGCGACGCTCTGGCAAATGTGGTTTACAACGGTCTGTTCTCCAGCTTCGGATGGCTGTTTGCGGGAGTCTTTGGCCTTCTGTACGCTCCGCTGGTTATGACCGGACTTCACCATATGACGAATGCCATAGACTCTCAGCTGGTAAATACTTATGACGGAACGATCCTGTGGCCTATGATTGCCCTTTCCAATATCGCTCAGGGTTCCAGCGTGCTTGCCATGTCTGTGCTTCAGAAGAAAAACGAGCGTGCCCAGCAGGTGAACGTTCCGGCGTGCATCTCCTGCTATCTGGGCGTCACCGAGCCGGCTCTTTTCGGTGTAAACCTGAAGTACGGCTTCCCGCTGGTATGCGGTATGATTGGTTCCTGCATCGCGGCGATGGTGTCGGTAGGCTTCGGTGTGCAGGCCTTCAGCATCGGCGTCGGCGGCCTTCCGGGCATCCTTTCCATCAAGACGCCCTATTACCTGCCTTTCCTGGCAGCAATGGCTATTGCGATTGTGGTACCCTTTATCCTGACTCTGATTGTGGGAAGCAGAAAGCTGACAGCGGCAGAGCGGGGAAAGACGGAAGGCACAGCAGCCGGAACTGACAGCAGCGCGGCAAAGCAGGCAGCAGAGAACGGTTCTCAGAATGCGCAGGCAGAGGAAGCTTCTGCCGGAAATGAGGCGGAACTGACCGGAGAGATCAAGTCTGTGTTAAGCGGACGTGTGATTCCGATTGAAGAAGTAGACGACAATGTATTTTCTCAGAAGATTATGGGCGATGGCGTAGCCATCGAGCCGGAAGATACGGTGGTGAAGGCTCCAGCTGACGCCACGGTGACAGTAGTGATGAAAGAGAGCGGCCACGCCTGCGGACTGACCCTGGCCAACGGACTGGAGCTTCTGATTCATGTGGGAATCGATACGGTAGATATGAACGGAGACGGTTTCCAGCTCTTTGTGGATGAGGGACAGAAAGTCCGCACAGGCGACCCTCTGATTCAGTTTGACCCGGAGAAGATCAAAGCGGCAGGCCATCCGCTGACCACGATGCTGATTGTGACCGGCGAAGGAGAGGCGAAGAATGTAGCTATGCACTCCGGCATGGAAGCAAAGGCAGCGGAGACTGCCGTTATCACTTACGAATAAGATGTATAACCAGACAGGAGACGGCCGCAGAATTCTGCGGCTGTCCCTTTAAAGAAACCGAAAGGTCTTTTCGTCCCGGCAGATGGGACAGACAGAGACAACAAGAAAGGGAAAATCATATGGCACAGGATTTTAAGAAAAGCACGGTTTATCAGATTTATCCGAAATCATTCTGCGACAGCAACGGCGACGGCCTGGGCGATTTGCGGGGCGTCATCGGAAAGCTGGATTACCTTCAGAAGCTTGGCGTGGATTACATCTGGATGACACCGTTTTTCGTATCACCCCAGAATGACAACGGCTATGATGTGGAGGATTATTACAACATTGACCCCAGGTACGGCACCATGGAGGATCTGGAGGAACTGATTGCAGAGGCAGACAAGCGGGGCATCCGCCTGATGTTTGACATGGTATTCAACCATGTGTCCAGCCGCCACGAATGGTTCCGCAAAGCCATGGAAGGAGATCCCTATTACAAGGATTTCTTCTTCTTCCGCAAGGGAAAAGAGAATGGCGAGCCGCCCACCAACTGGGAGAGCAAGTTCGGCGGAAACGCCTGGGAGTACGTGGAGAAGTTTGACGAGTATTACCTGCATCTTTTCCATGTGACCCAGCAGGATTTGAACTGGGACAATGCGAATGTAAGAAAAGAACTTCAG
>CALWAV010000130.1 GCA_944375745.1 uncultured Merdimonas sp. | reverse complement strand
CTCTTATGCGTGGCGATAATCTGACGGTTCAGGTTGGACAGGCAGACCCGGTCCTTGTCCGTAAGCACCAGCGTCCCCACGCCGCTCCGGGCCAGTGCCTCCACCACATAGCCTCCGACGCCTCCGATTCCGAAGACTGCCACCTTGGAATTCTTCAATAT
Source organism: uncultured Merdimonas sp. (assembly GCA_944375745.1). GTDB lineage: Bacteria > Bacillota > Clostridia > Lachnospirales > Lachnospiraceae > Laedolimicola. The sequence goes on along the minus strand of CALWAV010000130.1, from coordinate 9,608 downwards.
TTCCATTGCCCTGCTTCCCAGAAGAAGCTCTGTTCTTGAAAACTGTTCTGACATGTCTGTTCCTTCCATAAAAATGGTCCGGTGAGCCGGGGCTCTCCCGAAAATCCCTTTCTCCGCAATCCTGCGTAAAACAAAAAAGAGAGAACTGCCTGCGACAGATCCCTCCTCTGGTTATCCTCGGAACTGCTTTTCTCGGAAGCCTGTCCAGTTCACGCAGAAAAGCAGGTTTCCTGGCTCGCAGCTTTCAGCCCGTCTCATCATATGTCTGACTTGACTGGTGCCTTCCTTCCGTCCGCCTTCTCACGCAAGCTTACGCAATGGCATATTGGACAGAAATTACTGCTTACAGTGACCGGATCGCTCAGGCATCTCACCTGATTCCCTTTTCCGCGCCTGCCGGGCGCGCACTTTTCCGCTTATCTCATATATTAAAATCATATATTAAAGTCCGCATTTTAGTTTAGCACATAGGCTGGTATTCGTCAAATAGTCCCGTGGACTTTTCTCCGTAATTTTTCGTTCGGCAAAAAAGCGCCCTCTCCTGCATCCATGCCAAGCCACAGGAAAAAGGCGCTTTTTCAAAGTCTATTGTTTATTTTACAGCTTTAAACTTTACTGCTTCGGCACATACTCCTCCACTACGCCTGCCTTGCCTCGATATAGAGGTCGATATCCTCCACGATATAATTGGCCCCGGTGGTATGCAGGGCTTCAAAGCAGGAATACACATAGTCCCACACGCGGTAACGGGTAAAGAGTTCCGCCACCTGCCTGCCAGTCAAGTGCTTGGCGTTTTTATAGGTTTCAACGCAATAAATGAGAAAATCCCCTTGCCTGCTCATATTCATGCCTCCTCCGGTATCTCAAAGTGTCCTGTCTTTTTTTCCTCGTCATACATGTTAAATAAGGTGAGCGGGCTGAAATGCCACAGCTTGGTGTCCTCCTGCTCCAACAAGGAATATACCTTGGATTCATAAAACTCTTTGGAGGCCATCATCTCGTCCACAGAATAGTTCTCACAAATCAACTGAACAACCTGAGGAACCAATAAAGTCAAAATTGCTTCAAATTTTTTATCTGCCATCAAAATTCCACCTCCGGCACTGTGCCGACAAACTGCAGATAGGACAAAGCCTTTTCCGTTGTCAGCACCAACTGATTATATAGTTTTTTGATTTTGAGCTGCTCCAGGGTCTGCTCCTTCGTCAACACGCCAGCGGTATAGAGGGTAAATGTGCGGTACACATCATCATTGGCCACTGGCCCAAAGATAGAATCATAGGGTTCACCCGCATAATTGCCGGATCGGTTATCCGATACAAAATCCAGCCATGCTTCTCCCGGCTCATCAAAACGCAGGATAGAACACTCTGAAAAAGCAATATTCTCGTCAATCTCATAAATACTGACTGCCCTTTGGCCGTTTTTCCGGCGCTTCGTCACTTTATCTGCAAAACTGACTGCCTGAGCCTTATTCGTTGTGGTATAAAAACCAAATCCAAAATCTAAAAAGCGATTTTGCTGAATCAGCTTTGGTTCCGATACAACCAAATTGCTGCCATGATATAAAATCATAGTTGTCCCTCCAATACTTTCTCGGCAATCGCACGTTCCTCCTGCAAAGATCGGATCATCGCTTCGATATGCCTGCGTTTTTCCACTTGCTCCCGAACTTTCTCCACATCTTTTTGAGGGATATACTTTGAGATTACTTTTTTTCCCTTACGGTACTTCAAATAAAAGTAGGTAGATTGCTTGACTTTCTTTTCAGAAATGGTGCCTTTGGGGAGCATCCCCAATTCATCTTGGTATTTTGCCAGCATATGATCGATGCGTTCTTTCTCCTGTAAGATGGTACTCAAAATTAAATTCAACCTCATCACCCATCTCTATTGTACACAACAAATCCAATAAAATCAATGTTATGTTGTGTATTCCAGCGGGAGCCATTTTTATTTTCAGTATGTAAAAACGGTGTGGATCGCTCCTGGAAATTTGACAGTTAAATAAATAAATCAGGGAGGAATACGTCAATAAATTAAATCGTAAAGAGTTTGATGAAAACAAGGAAACAGCCGGTTTCCTGTATACCTGCCGGCAAAAAAGCGCCCTCTCCTGCAACCATACCAAGCCACAGGAAAAAGACGCTTTTTTCAAAGTCTATTGTTTAGTTTTCGGCCTTACGGATTCGGCACATACTCCTCCACTTCTTTTCTAAGAGGAATCGACGGAGCCGCTCCGGCTCTGGTCACGGCAATGGCTGACGCTCTTGAAGCCAGATCCATGGCTTTCTCCGGCGTCTGACCGGATGCTGTTTCCGCAATAAAATATCCGGTAAAAGTATCGCCTGCTGCTGTGGTGTCCACTGCCTTCACACGATATGCCTGCTGACGGATTTTCTGTTTTCCATCTGCGTAGATGGAACCCTTGGAGCCCAGTGTCAGCACAATGGCAGCCCCCGGAAACCGCTCCAAAAGCCGGTCAGCCAGAATCTCACCATCTGTCTCATCCGTCTCCAGAATCTGTCCCGCTTCTACCTCATTCAAGAGGAAATAATCCACATAATCGAGAGGAAGCGCTTTGATCTTCTCATCCATCGGCGATGGATTCAGAATCACTTTCATTCCTCTCTCGTGAGCTTTTTCCATAATATAGGCCAACTCATTGATTTCATTCTGAAGTACAATGTAATCTCCAGGAGCAAAGCTTCCTATGACAGAATCCGCCTGTTCTCTGGTGATGGCCTGATTGGCGCCTCCGTACAGAATGATACAGTTATCCCCTTCTCTGTCATTCTGAATAATAGCATTTCCGGAGCGGACATCCTCCAGCACCGCCACATGCTCTGTATTGACACCGGCCGCTTCCATCTGCTCCAGAAGGAAGCGCCCGTCTGTTCCAATGGCGCCTGCGTGGCTGGTGTCAGCTCCGGCCTTTGCCAGAGCTATGGACTGATTCAGTCCCTTGCCGCCGCTGAACACCTGAAGGGACTGGGAAGAAATCGTCTCCCCCTTCTGCACAAAATGCTCTACTTTATAGGTATAATCAATATTCAGAGAACCGAAACACAGAACTTTCATCTCCGGTTTTTACTGCTCCTTCTTCTCCGGCATAACCACCTGGATATGCACGTCTTTCAGCTGCTGGGGATCTACCTCGGCGGGAGCTCCCATCATCACATCCTGAGCCGTCTTGTTCATGGGGAACGGGATAATCTCACGGATGCTCTCCTCGCCTGCGATCAGCATCACCATACGGTCTACGCCCGGAGCAATGCCTGCGTGAGGCGGAGCGCCATAGCAGAACGCATTGTACATGGCCGGGAACTTGGCCTTTACATCATCCTCGCCAAGGCCTACCAGCTCAAAGGCCTTTACCATGATCTCCGGATCATGGTTCCGGACTGCGCCTGAAGACAGCTCTACGCCATTGCAGACCAGGTCGTACTGGTATGCATAGATGTCGAGCGGATCCTTCTCTGTCAGATCCTTCATGCCGCCCTGGGGCATGGAGAACGGGTTGTGGCAGAACTCCAGTTTCCCGGACTCCTCGCCAATCTCGTACATGGGGAAGTCTACGATCCAGCAGAATTCGTAGCACTCCTTGTTCATATGGCCTTCTACCGTATTTCCGAGAACCTTGCGCAGCACGCCGGCTGTCTTCTGAGCCACAAGTTTCTTTCCTGCTGCCAGGCCTACGAAATCGCCGGGCTTTAAAGAAAGGGCTTCGATGACAGACTCCTTCCGGTCTGCCAGGAATTTGGAAATTCCTCCTACCAGCTCGCCGTTCTCGTCCAGACGGAACCAGTAAGCCTTATTTCCAGTCTGCACCTCTACATCCGCGCAGATCTTGTCGATCACCTTGCGGGTACCCTTGAAATCACTGAATACCACAGCCTTTACAGTCTGTCCCTCGAAGGGTCCGAAGCCGCAGCCTTCCATGCAGGCTGTGGCGTCTTGCAGTGTCAGATCGATGCGCAGGTCAGGCTTGTCTGAGCCATAGATTTCCATGGCGTCATGATAGGAAATGCGTTTGAAGGGAGCGCTGGACGCCGTCTTGTATACGCCATATTTGGCAAAGATGGGCGGAAGCACATCCTCCAGAACCGCAAACACATCGTCCTGGGAAGCGAAAGCCATCTCCATATCCAGCTGGTAAAATTCTCCCGGAGAGCGGTCTGCTCTTGCGTCCTCATCACGGAAGCAGGGAGCGATCTGGAAATAACGGTCAAAGCCTGAGGTCATCAGAAGCTGCTTGAACTGCTGAGGCGCCTGGGGCAGGGCGTAAAACTTGCCCGGATGATTTCTGGAGGGAACCAGGTAATCTCTTGCTCCTTCCGGAGAAGAGCAGGTCAGAATCGGAGTGGTAATCTCCAGGAAGCCATGCTCCATCATGCTCTTTCTCAGCTCAGCCACCACATTGCAGCGCAGAACGATCCGATCCTTCACGGCCGGGTTGCGCAGATCCAGATAGCGGTATTTCAATCTTGTATTTTCATCCGCTTCTTTGGAACGGTTGATCTCAAAGGGAAGCTCGTTGTAACGGCAGCGGCCCAGCACCTGAATATCGGTGGGCACCACCTCAATCTCGCCAGTGGGCAGGTTTGTATTCTTGCTGGAACGCTCCCGCACTACGCCTGTAACAGACAGTGTGGACTCTGTGTTGACACCGGACAGACGGGCCATCATCTCCTCTGTCTCGATGACTGCCTGGGTCGTTCCGTAGAAGTCGCGCAGAATCAGGAATCCCAGATTCTTGCTGACCTTACGCATATTTTCATACCATCCCACAAGGGTTACGGTCTTTCCTGCGTCAGAAAGCCGCAGCTCATTGCAGGTATGTGTTCTTGACTGAAACATCTCTTTTCTCCTCCTGAATTGATATCTAAAGTTACTATTCACAGCCGATTCAGAAATGATAACAAATGCGTCGTGCTCGCACGTAAGCATTTGTTATCATTTCCGAATCAGGACTGTGAAGCAGTCACTCCGCCCACATAAGCAGTCTTAGCTCCGTAAGGAGCAGAACTGAAGCCTCGAAGAGGCGACGAGTGCGCATGTGGGCGGAGTAGCTGTGAATAGAACAGTAACATTAAAACAGAGCCGGAAGCTCATTTAATGCCGCTTCTGTCTGCTCTCCGGTGGCCATGTCCTTTACATTGACTCTGCCCTTCTCCAGCTCGTCCGCGCCGATGATAACCACTTTCTTCGCGCCAATCTTATTTGCGTATTTCATCTGAGCCTTCACGCTGCGGTCCATGTAGTCGGTCTCCACAATCAGGCCGTGGCTTCTGATCTCATTGACCAGCTTGTAGGCCTTCGCTCTGGCGTCAGCCCCCAGAATTCCCACATAAAGATCCGGAGTCTCCATGGGCGGAAGCCCCACGCCTTCCTTCTCCAGGAAATACAGGATTCTCTCAATTCCCATGCCAAAGCCCACGGAAGGAATATCGTGCTTCTCATCGATCTCATGAATCAGTCCGTCATAGCGTCCGCCTCCGCAGAGTGTAAAGCCTTCGGAATTCACAAACTCAAACACGGTCTTTGTGTAATAATCCAGGCCACGCACGATTCCCGTATCCACCTCAAAGGGAATTTCCAGCTCTGTCAGCAGCTTCTGGAGCTCTTCAAAGTGTGTCCGGCATTCCTCGTCCAGATAATCGATGGTTCTGGGTGCATCCTTTACAATCTCCCTGCACTCAGGAACCTTGCAGTCCAGGACACGCATGGGGTTCTTCTGCATTCTTTCCCGGCATGTGGGGCACAAGTGCTCCTCATGCTTTCTCAGATAAGCCAGCAGGGCCTCGTTATAATCCTTTTTGCAGTTCGGACAGCCAATGCTGTTGATATGAAGCTTTACATCCTTCAGACCCAGCTTCCGGATGAGCGCAGCCGCCAGCGAAATCACTTCCACCTCAGCCAGAGGACTCTTGGAACCCACAAACTCCACGCCGAACTGATGATGCTGGCGGAGCCGTCCGCTCTGAGGCTTCTCATACCGGAAAGCCTGCGTCACATAGTACAGCTTTGTGGGGGCCGGGTTGGCATACATATTATGCTCCAGATAAGCGCGCATGGTTCCCGCTGTGCCTTCCGGCTTCAGGGTAATGCTCCGGTCGCCCTTATCCTTGAAGGTGTACATTTCTTTCTGCACCACGTCCGTGGTCTCGCCTACGCCCCTCTGAAACAGGACTGTATGCTCAAACATGGGGGTGATGATCTCTGTCATATTATAGGTGCGGGCCAGCTCTCTTGCCTGCCGCTCCACCCAGGCGCGCTTGTGCATGCGCTCACCGTACCAGTCTTCCACTCCTCTTGGAGCCTGTGTAATCATATCGTCTCCTCCTCTGTAATCCGGACCTCCAGACCCGGAAGAGCCCATTTTTCCTGCAGCTCCTCCTCATGAATGACTCTCTGAAAGGCCAGAAATATTCTCATGTCAAAATTCTTTACTTCCTCAATCATCAGCTCCACCGCTGTCTCCGAGTCAAAGGCCCGGCGGTAGGGACGATCCGAGGTCAGGGCCGCGTATACATCGCAGACCCGCAAAATCCGGGCTCCCAGAGGGATCTGGCTGCCTGCCAGATTTTCCGGGTATCCGGAACCGTCATAATTTTCATGATGATATAAAATACTTTCCACCACAAAATCCGAATAATCATGGCGCATCAGAAGCTCATAACCCAGCCTCGGATGCATCCGGACGTATTTCATCTCTTCTATCTTCAGCGTATCCTCATGACGGCCGTACAGGTAGCCGGACACCCGGAGCTTTCCGATATCATGTACCATGCCGGCCACTGCCAGCTCATGGCACTGGGTCTCATAAAGCCCCAGATTCTTGGCCACGTAATAGGCCAGATTGCTGACCCGGATGCCATGATTGATTTCTTCGGTGATATCCTCTTCGAAAAAGGAAAGGGGTGTCACTTTATTCATTCCTGCTCCTGACTCTCTTTCAAAAGACCATGTGCCGCCATAAAACTTCTCTTCCGCTCAATCATCTCATCGATGCGTCCGATATACTGGGCCACATCCTTCACATTTTCCACGCGCTCGATGTGATCCGCGGCAAACACAAACTTGGAAGAAGCTCCCGCTCCCGCAGCCAGAATCGTCTGTTTTTCTTCCATAATCAGTATATTGTAAATTCCCGCTTTGTCAACCTTCGCATAGCCCACATTTTCAAAATTGCCGGCCATATTTTTCTGGCGGTACAGATAATAGGGGTATGCTCCCTGTTCCACGCAGTACCGGTAAGTGAGATCCATGATCTCCTGGCTGTTCTGAAAGCCCATTTCTTCATAGGTATCACGAAACAGCTTCAATCTGGCCGCCCGCTTGACCGCCAGGGAATGCACAGTAATGCTGTCCGGATCGAGAAGACGCAGTTCCTCCATGGTATGGCGCACGTCTTCAATGCCTTCCCCGGGCAGACCCACGATCAAATCCATGTTGATATTATCGAACCCTGCTTCCCGGGCCATATGATAGGCTTCCTTGATCTGCTCCGGTGTATGCTTTCTGCCTATCAGATCCAGAGTCTTCTGGTTCATAGTCTGGGGATTGATGGAGATTCTCGTCACCCGGTGCTCTTTCAAAACCCGGAATTTTTCCGGAGCCACACTGTCCGGACGCCCGGCTTCCACTGTCAGCTCCTTTAAATCCTTCAGATCGAAATTTTCTTCTATACAGGAAAGCAGCCTGTCCAGTTGGGACGCGTTCAGGGTGGTAGGCGTGCCGCCGCCCACATATACCGTATTCAGCTTTCTGCCTGTATAAGCCTTTCCCAGAAACACAAGCTCTTTGAAAAGAGCCTCCAGGTAGTCCTCAATCCTCTTCTCCCAAAGCTTAATCGGAGAGGAAGAAAAGGAACAGTACAGACAGATGCTGGGACAGAAAGGAATGCCCACATAAAGACTGTAGCCATTCTCATAGTCAAGCCCCTTCAGGACTTCCCTCTCTCTGTTTGCGATGGAAACCGCCAGAGCGGCCTTCTCTTTGCTGCAGTCATAGGTCTCCCACATATAGCGGGCAATTTCCAGATTGGAATGTCCTTCCTCCAGCATAGCCATGGGAATCTTTACCGGACGGATCCCGGTCAGGGTTCCCCAGGGCAGCCTCTTTCCCGTAAATGCGCAGAGCTTCTCATAGAGAAGCTTCTTCATCTGATTTTTCAGTGCTTTTCTCTCCGGATCCTCCACCCGGACAGCGGCCTCTTCCCGGCACACTCCGTCCTCCAGAATCCGGAAACGGATCTCCTCTGTGTCCGCCCACACCTCCATCTTAAGAGGCGTATCCTCCGTGAAGGTCTCCTTTTCCCGGACCTGCACCTCCACGCCTGGATAAAAGGCCTGAATCAGGGAATGGATGTCGTAGGCAAAGCTTCCGTCATTTATCTTTACTTCTATCATAACAGTAATTCCTTAAAATTTTCTCAAATAAGGATTGTAACGGCGTTCCGCGCCGATGGTTGTCTCTTCCTGATGGCCCGGATACACCCTCGTCTCATCCGCAAGGGGCATGAGTTTTTCCCCGATGGAACGCACCAGGGTACCCATGCTTCCTCCCGGAAAGTCCGTCCGGCCCACAGAGCCGCAGAACAAAGTGTCGCCGGAAAACAGGATATTCTCCTCCTGATTGTAATAGCAGCAGCCTCCCGGCGTATGGCCCGGTGTGAAAAGCACCCGGAATTTCATGCCGGCCGCTTCCAGCTCCTGTCCATCCTCTGTGAGGACATCCGCTTTCAGGGAAAGAGACTTTCCAAACAAAGCCAGGGACAGATTCTGATTCGGATCTGCCAGAAGCTCCTCCTCCTCCCGGCTGGCATAGACAGGAATTTCCATCTTTCCCCGGAGCTCCGGCACAGCCAGTATATGATCCGCATGGCCATGGGTCAGGAAAACCGCCTTCAGACTTAAGCCTTCCGCCGATGCTTTTTCCAGAATCCTGTCCGCCCGGTCCGCCGGATCGATTACAATCGTTTCCTTTGTTTCTTCGTTTATGACAAAATAGCAGTTGGTCGCCACCGCTCCCAGAACCATGCTTTCTATCTTCATATATCCTCCTGACCTGATCAGCCTGTGGCGCGCTCCACATCCAGCACGCTCTCTACCTGATACAGCTTCTCCGCGATCTTCTGAAGCTCTTCTTTCCCGCCGATATCAAAAGTAACGGAAATCGTGGCAGTTCCCTGCTTGCTGGTCCGCACATTCATGCTGGTCATATCAATGCCCCGTTCTGTGAAAATGCGGGAAATATCCACCATGAGGCCGGTCCGGTTGTTTGCGTAAATCTTGATCTCCGTGGCATATTTTTCTCCGGAGGAAGGACCCACATCCTGCCACTCTGCGTCTATCAGGCGCTGGCGCTCAGATTCCTGAAGGTTGATGATGTTAATGCAGTCGGTCCGGTGGATGGACACGCCCCTGCCCCTGGTCACAAAGCCCACAATCTCATCACCCGGCACAGGGCTGCAGCACTTGGAAAACCGGACAGACACATCTGACAGTCCCTTCACCACAATGCCGCTCTTGGACTTGGCCAGCTTCAGCTTGTTGTTCTTGTTCTCTGTGACAGCCTCCAGAACCTTTTCATCGGTGATTTCCT
>CALWAV010000129.1 GCA_944375745.1 uncultured Merdimonas sp. | reverse complement strand
GGCAAGGCTATCCAGGGGCATAAGGCTGGAGACCGGGTCCATGTACAGGTGGGAAACGGAGGCTATGACGTAGTGATCCGTTCCATCGAAAAAGACGCCGGGGATGAGGATGAGATAAGGAAATTTTAACTGAAAGACACCCGGGCGGCAGGTACTATGCCCCTGCCGTCTGGAAACCAGAAACGGAGGAGATGAATGCGGCATAATGAATTGTTAATGGAAAAGGTATATGAATCGGTAGCCTCTGTGCTGCCTATTACGGTGATTGTACTGCTGCTGAGCATAACGATTGCCCCGCTTACGGCGGGAACACTGGTACTGTTTTTATTTGGAGCGCTGCTGCTGGTGCTGGGAATGGGATTTTTCACGCTGGGCGTGGATATGTCCATGATTCCCATGGGAGAAGGCATGGGCGTGCAGATGAGCAAGTCCCGGAAAATCTGGATTTCCGTGCTGGTCTGCCTGGTGCTGGGAATCCTGATTACAATCGCGGAACCGGATCTGCAGGTTCTGGCGGAACAGGTTCCTTCCGTCCCCAATATGACGCTGATTATTACGGTGGCGGTGGGAGTCGGCATTTTCCTGGCCTTTGCGCAGCTGCGTATGTTTCTGGGCATACCGTTGTCGTATGCGCTGGTGGCCCTGTATGCTGTCGTGTTTCTTCTGGCTGTTCTTGCGCCGGATGATTTTATCCCGGTGTCCTTTGATTCCGGCGGCGTGACTACAGGCCCTATCACGGTGCCCTTTATCATGGCCTTTGGCGTCGGTATGGCTTCTGTACGAAGCGATAAGAATTCCAGCAGCGACAGCTTCGGACTGATTGCTCTGTGCAGTATTGGGCCGATTCTGGCAGTGCTTCTGCTTGGCATCACATATCAGCCTTCGGATGTGGCGTATACGCCGGTATCCATTGCGGATCTGGAGACGACCGCGGACGCGGCCCGGGAATTTGCCCTGGGACTTCCGGCATATGCCAAAGAGGTGGCGGTGGCCCTCCTGCCGATTGTGATCATGTTTCTGCTGTATCAGATTATTTTCCGGAGATTCCACAGACATCAGATTTTCCGAATTGCATTCGGACTCTTTTATACCTATCTGGGGCTGGTGCTTTTCCTGACCGGCGTCAATGTGGGATTTATGCCGGCCGGACAGCTGATAGGTTCTTCGATTGCCGCCAGTTCTCAGAAATGGCTGCTGGTTCCCATTGGAATGGTGATTGGCTACTTTATCGTAAGAGCGGAGCCTGCGGTTCAGGTGCTGACCCGGCAGGTAGAAGAGATTTCAAACGGCTCTATCAGCCAGAAATCCATTCAGTACAGTCTGTCCGTGGGAATCTGCCTTTCTGTAGGCCTTGCGATGCTCCGGATTCTGACGGGAATCCCGATCATGTGTTTTTTGATTCCCGGATATGCCATTTCCCTGATCATGACCTTTTTTGTGCCGCAGATTTTTACAGGTATCGCCTTTGACTCCGGCGGTGTGGCCAGCGGCCCCATGACGGCGACCTTTCTGTTGCCGCTCGCCATGGGAGCCTGCGACGCCGTAGGAGGAAATATTATGACGGATGCCTTTGGTATCGTGGCAATGGTAGCCATGACGCCTCTTCTGACCATTCAGCTGCTGGGGCTTTCAAGCAAGATCTGGCAGTACAGCGACAAGAAAAAGAGGGCAGGAGCGGCAGAAGCTTCCCTGCAGGGCATCTGGGATCTGGAAGACGATATTATCTATTTTGATATGGAAGAGACAGCCTGATTAGGAGGTGCGGTTTTGGAAAGGAAACAGGATGAGATGAAGCTGATGCTGACGATTGTGGAACGCGGATATGGAAAAGCCCTGACAAAGCTGTACTGCAGACATCAGGTAACGGTACATTTTCAGAGCCTGGGGCATGGAACGGCGTCCTCCGAGCTTCTGGATGTGCTGGGTTTCGGAGGCGCAGAGCGCACTGTGATTTTGAGTTTTGGCGCCGGAAGAGCCATCGACAGGCTGATGTATGTACTGGATAATGGAACGAAAGAAACAGCGGAATGCAAGGGAATCGTGGCGGACCTGCCGCTTACGGGAATGAGCCGCATCATGGCGGCCCTTGTGGAGCAGAACGTGCCGGAAGAAATGGAGGGTGAAGTCTTGGAAAAGCATGGAAAAAGCAGCCTGATACTGATTGTGGCCAATCACGGACATACAGATGAAATCATGAATACGGCCAGAGAAGCCGGGGCAAGAGGCGGAACTATCTTACGCTCCCGTTGGGCAGGACCGGAGGACACGGGAAATTTTTATGGTGTAAAGTTCCAGGCAGAGAAAGAGATCATTGTGATCATGGCATCCTCCGAGACCCGGAGCGCGATCATGGAGACCGTAAACCGGAAGCACGGCCTGAAGACGGAGGCCGGGGCGATGATTTGTTCGGTAGGGATTGACCAGACGGTGCGTTTGGGGTAGACTAGAGATATGCGCAGCGGGCGGAACGCCCGCTGTGTTCCTGTGGCAAAGGAAAGAACCCTTTGCTCCGGCGGCGGCCGGACGGCGGATAACAAACAGGAAGAAATGAGATAGAACGGGGAAAAGTTATGAAT
>CALWAV010000128.1 GCA_944375745.1 uncultured Merdimonas sp. | reverse complement strand
GACCGGTTATGAGCCGGTTGCTCTAACCAACTGAGCTATGGGTCCAGAATGACTCCTACGGGAATCGAACCCGTGTTACCGCCGTGAAAGGGCGATGTCTTAACCGCTTGACCAAGGAGCCCTGTTCTTTATCGGCCCTTGGGGCCCTTATCTGCGCAGAGATAACCTGAACATTAGATATGCTACCACATTTTTATCGTTTTGGCAAGAGGGGATTTGCTGTTTTTGCTCAAATTCCCTCCTTGCCTGCTATCCTCTGCCAGTGTCTTCTGCCTGCTGCCGCTTCGTTCACAGCTGCCTTTCCCTTCCAGCCCTTCTCACAGTCCGTTCATGCATCCATATCATCACTGTCAGAAGAAGCAGCAGATAGAAAGGAAACAGACTAATCGTAATATGCTCCGCAATCAGCCCGAAGACAGGCGGCATCAGGCAGGTACCCACATAGGCGCTCGCCATCTGGACGCCGAAGACTGCCTGTGAGCGCTTCTCCCCGAAGCGCTCCGGCGTGGAGTGGAGCAGGCAGGGATAAATGGGGGCGCAGCCCAGTCCAATCAGAATCAGCCCAAAAGGCGCAGCTGCTCCGACACCGGAAAGCACCAGGATGCAAAAGCCGAGAAGAATAATTCCCTGTCCCAGTCTTACCATGCGGGTATCGTTCAAAGACATAGTCAGAAAACCGCTGGCGAAACGGCCGGCTGTCACTCCCAGAAAGAACCAGCTTGCAAAGCGGGCAGCCGCTTCCGCAGAAATGCCGCAGTGCAGCACCAGATAGCTGCTCCCCCACAGACTTGTGGTCTGCTCCAGAGCACAGTAGCAGAAAAAGGTCAGCATAGCCTCCTTTGCGGCCGGCAGCCTCAGAATCTGCGCGAGACTCAGAGATTCCGCTCCGGTTTCTTCCGTCTGCCCCGGATTTTCCGGTTCTGCCTTCTTATCTGCGCCGATGGAGGCAGCTTTTCTGTTTTTCCAGAGCGGCAGGCTGAAAAGCAGAACGGCCGTCAAAGCCACCTGAATAAACGCGATATAACGGTAACCCATGTTCCAGCCCTGGCCTGCCGTCATGGCATAAGACAGAATATACGGTCCTATGGAAGCCCCGACTCCCCACATACAGTGCAGCCAGCTCATATGACGGCTGGCATAATGAAGCGCCACATAGTTATTCAGAGACGCATCCACACTGCCTGCTCCCAGCCCATAGGGAACTGCCCAGAGACAGAGCATCCAGAAAGAACTGCTGAAAGAAAAACCGAACAGAGCCGCCGCTGTCAGGGCCACACTGAGAGCCGTCACCTTTCCCGTTCCCAGCAGCCTGGTCAGCCGGTCACTCTGAAGGCTTGATACTATGGTTCCCGCGGAAATGATCATGAAAATGATGCTGGCATAAGAAACCGGAACTCCGAATTCCCCGTAAATCGAAGGCCAGGCGGAGCCCAGCAGGGAATCCGGCAGTCCCAGGCTGATAAATGAAAGATAAATCACAGCTAAAAGCAAATGAAACATTCTGATAGTCCTCCTCTTAAGCTTCTACCATTATATCAGTATTTCCGGACATTGAGCAGAAAAAAATCAGAAATGCTTCTTTTCATCCCGTGTCAAAACTGCCAAAAATTTTTCGGTTCTCTCCTCTTTCATTGACAGTCTATACAATAGAATGGTAAAATCATTTTAAGACGTGAATGAAAATTCACAAGATGAACCGTATTGATGCCGGGGCCTGGCAGAATTGCCATCTGTCTCTCCGGCGCTTCCATGAGCCAGAAGAACAGGAGGAAAGAACTATGGCATACAATGGATACGCAATCGACAAATATCTGAACGCGGCAGAGGTAACCCGCCAGCTCGATGAGCTGATCAAAAAACCGGTCTATTCTGTCCGCCCGGACAAACTGAAAATGTACGAGGAAGAGTATTTTGAAAAGAAATGCAGCAAATCCAAGGCAATGATTACGGAAGCGAAAAAGGTCATTCCCGGCGGAGTGCAGCACAATCTCGCTTTCAACTATCCCTTCCCTATTGTGATTGAAAAAGCCGAGGGCGCGAAGCTCTACGATATCGATGGAAACTGGTATTATGACCTGCTGCAGGCAGGCGGACCCACCATTCTCGGCAGCAATGTGCCGGAGGTCCGGAATCAAGTCATTGAGCTTCTGAATACCTGCGGCCCTTCCACCGGTCTTTTCCACGAGTATGAATACAAGCTGGCCAAAAAGATCACCGAAATGGTTCCCTCTGTCCAGAAGTTCCGTATGCTGGGTTCCGGAACCGAGGCCTGCATGGTGGCCGCCAGAATCGCCAGACTGAAGACAAAAAAGAAAAACATCCTGAAGATGGGCGGCGCCTACCACGGCTGGTCCGACCAGCTGGCCTACGGCATCCGCGTGCCCGGAACCAAGGGTCTGATGTCCAAAGGCGTTCCGAACTTTGTATTTAAACATACCAATGAATTTTTTCCCAATGATCTGGACGATCTGGAGCGGAAGCTGAAGCTTAATGAGCTTACAGGCGGCACAGCAGCCATCTATATCGAGCCTGTAGGACCGGAAAGCGGCACCCGTCCTGTATCCAAAAAATTCATCAAAGGCGCTGAATGGCTGGCTCACAAATACGGAGCTCTTCTCGTCTTCGATGAAGTGGTAACCGGTTTCCGCATCGGGCCGGGCGGCGCCCAGAGCTATTTCGGCGTAGATCCGGATCTGACCATCTTCGGAAAGATCATCGCAGGCGGCTATCCGGGAGCAGGCGGCGTGGGAGGCCATGAAGACTGCATGGCTTATCTGGGCGCAGGCCTTGATTCTTCCGGCAAGAAGGTTTCCAAGGCCATGTGCGGCGGAACCCTGGCTGCTACCCCCATTTCCTGCGTGGCAGGTTACTATACACTCTGTGAAATCGAACGTACAAATGCCTGCGAAAAGGCCGGACGCATGGGTGACCGGCTGACACAGGGCCTTCAGAAGCTGATCAAAAAATATGATCTGCCCTTCGTAGCCTTCAACCAGGGTTCCATCTGCCATCTGGACAGTGTGGGAACCATGCACTTCATCGTAGACTGGTCAAAGCCCTGGACGATTCCGCACGTGCTGAAGGAAACAGGTATCCGCCAGAAAGAGATGGAACATATCGGTGCCGCCTATATGGCAGAAGGCATCGTGACTCTGGCAGGCTCCAGACTCTACACCAGTGCCGCTTATACAGAAGAAATGATTGACGATGTATTATCAAGATTCGACCGCGTATTCGCAAACTGCGGCAGAATCGATGTGTAACAGGAGGTGATACCAGATGGCTTATACAGAAGCAGAAGCCAGAGAACTGATTCTTTCCGCTGTCCACAGACTCGTGAGCGCGGGACTTGTGGCACGCACCTGGGGCAATGTAAGCGCCCGGATTTCTGAGGAACAGTTTCTGATTACCCCCAGCGGACTGGGCTACGACATCATGACGCCTGAGGATCTGGTACTTGTGAACATCTCAGACCTGAGCTATGAAGGCACCCGGAAACCCTCCAGCGAAAAGGGCATCCATGCGGATGCCTACCGGCTTCGTCCGGATGTGAATTTTGTCATCCACACCCACCAGGACAAAGCCTCCATCTACGGGATCCGCGGCTGGGATTTGAGCGGCCTGAACAGTGAGGTCCTGGGAAAACGGGTTCCCTGCGCGGCCTACGGGCTGTCTTCCACGGAAAAACTCCGCCGGGCAGTGGCTGACGCAGTATCCTCCAATCCTTCCTCCTCCGCGGTTCTGATGCGCAATCA
>CALWAV010000127.1 GCA_944375745.1 uncultured Merdimonas sp. | reverse complement strand
ATTCAAAGAAACCGTGATAATATCTGCTCTGCATCCCTGCGCCAGGCGGCCCAGATCCGGGCGGCCCAGAGCATCAGCCCCGCCCATGGTAGCTGCCTCAAAGAAGCTGCGGTATCCGTCTTCCGGTCGTTCTCCGTCAAAATGCCGGGAGAACGCGCTTCCAATCCGGATATTTTCAAAGGGATCCGGCGGAAACGTATCAGTACCCATGCACAGACGAATCCCAAAGCGCTTATAGCGTCCGAAAGACTCCAGCGCCTGTCCGCTTCTGGAATAGACAAGGGGACAGTGGATGACCGCTGTCTGCCTGTCCCGCAGGATTTCCAGATCACGCTCCGTCTGATCCGCGATACCGGAATATCCCGATGCAAAGATAGCGTGGGGAATCAGCGTCTTATCATCCAGCAGTCCGATGGAGTCCAGATACTGAATGGAAGAAAGACCGTGCTTTTCTTTTATCCAGTCATATTCAAATTTCCCCTGGGCGGCATGAAGCCGCATCAGAAGGCCATGCTCCGTGGCAAATTTTTTGGAAGCCAGAAGAACCTCTTCGCTTTGCAGTTCCACCCGTTCCGGAACCATGACTGCACGGATCAGATCATCCGCCCAGTGATCATAGCGCAGAGCGAATTCCTCCGCCCGTTTCAGTCCCTCCATGCCTGCTTTTCCGTCTTCAAGAGGCAGGATATACTCTTTCCCGTCTGCCGGGTCATATACATGCATGGAGCTGATATAGGAAGGGCCAAGATAAGCTCTTAAGCCCAGCTCCCTGGCGTTTTCCGCCGCTGCCTCCATCTCTTCATAAGTCTCTGCCGCCTTCTTATAATAGACGCAGGTGATAGGCATCGCTGTCGTAATTCCGTGGGAGATCAGCTGAGCGTAAGCGTATTTGGACTTAAAAGCCTCTTCCTCCCGGGTCATGGCCTCCACAGGCCCGTTTTTCAGATAATCCTCTGACCAGAAAAATTTCTTTGTAGTCTTCTGCTCTCCATAGATCAAAGCATGATCAATATCTCCCAGGGCGTCCAGATCGATAAAACCCGGGCAGATCACTGCATTCCCCAGATCTTCCGATTCCTGCCATTCTCCATATACCCTGGTGCCTATCTCCAGAATGGTGCCGTTCTCGTAGATCATTTCACCGTTTTTGTAGATCACGCTGGATCCGTTTTCATTTCCGATAATATAGCGGGCCTTTACCTTTTTTTTCATGGCCTTTCTGCCTCCTAAGCTGATTGTTTATTTTCCATCCTCCGGCTGAAACCGCTGTTCAAAAATATAATTTCTGGCATTTCCCCAGAATGTGTCGCTGGGCTTTAAGAATTTTTCACAGCC
The DNA here is from genome assembly GCA_944375745.1 of uncultured Merdimonas sp. Classification (GTDB taxonomy): domain Bacteria; phylum Bacillota; class Clostridia; order Lachnospirales; family Lachnospiraceae; genus Laedolimicola. Next base: position 7,726 of record CALWAV010000127.1, on the reverse strand, counting down.
TGCGCGCCGGATGGTCCTTAAGGATTCTTCCTCTGCTGTACGCATAATCTCTTCCTCATCGCAGGAGAGAACCTTCCGCCCCCGCATCAGAATTTTTCCGTCCACAATCGTAGTGTCCACATCCTGAGCAGTGCCATAAAGCATCAGCTTGTGTACCGGCATAAATCCGGGGCAGAGATGAGGCTGCCTCATATTGATCGTGATGATATCCGCTTTCTTTCCTGCTTCCAGAGATCCCAGATCCTGCTCCCGTCCAATGGCCTTCGCCGCGTCAATGGTAATCATTTCCAGGAGCTTTCCAAGCGGCAGATAAAAGGTGTCATGCAGAGCCCCCTGCTGAAGCATCTGCGTTTTCCGGGCTGCCTGAAGCATATCGAAGGAAACGCCGGGAGAGGTGCCGTCTGTGGTAATGGCCACATTGGCGCCCAGCTCCAGAAGCTCAGGAATCGGGCAGCGGTTTGTCAGCTGTCCCACACCGGGAGCCGAAGTCACATGTGTTCCTGTTTTGGCAAGAATCATGGCCTCATCAAAAGAGATGCCCGTACAATGCTGTACATGCACGTCATCGCCAAGCAGCGCGTCATCGCACTGGGCCGCGATCCGGATCATGCCGCCGAAAGCTTCTGTGTGGATTCTCGTCTTCTGGCGCCTGGCAATCTGGCGCACCATTTTCATCATCTTTTTGTCCTGCTCATCCAGAGCCACCGCCACATCCGGCTCTGTGGGGCTGGACGGATTCACAGAGCTGACCATGACAAAGGGGGCGACCACGGCCCGGATCAGATCGTTATGGCTGTGGTTCACCGCTTCGATTCCAGCCTCTGCTCTCTCCATCAGCTCCTCAAAGGTATAGGATTTCTCCACCCACTCTCCATTCCTGTACTGCCGGAATGTTCTCGGAAAAGGCGGATTGGAAGGGCCGATGGCCAGCACCTCCCGGACGCCGGCTTCCGCATAGCCGTCTCCATGGCGGATGGGAATATTGACGTTGTCACATCTCTGAGAATTGCTGATCACGCTGACGCCGCAGGTCACACCGCCCTTCAGACGCTCCAGCGCCGCCAGCCGGCCTTCCAGATACCAGTAATCATCCGTTGTATAATAATGATACAGCCTTGTCATAATCGGCATCCAGTAAGTTTTGCAGTCCCAGGCCAGGGCCTTATTCATACAATGGCCCGCATGGGAATGGGCGTCAATAAAGCCCGGCAGAATCAGCTGGCCGGAACAGTCCAGCACCTCTCTCCCATCCTTGTATTTTTTTACCGCGTCATCTGTGGTTCCCACGAAAACAATGCGGTCTTTTTCCACAGCTACGGCTCCGTCTTCGATAATTTCACGGGCAGGATTCATGGAAATCACAGTGCCGTGGATTAACAATAAATCAATCATAGGAATCCTTTCTGTAGAACATGAGACACAAGGGGCACATAACGCGCCCCTTGCCTGCCCTGTTCTGCAAATATTTATATGTTATTCATTTTGTCCGATAAGAGATACAAAGTTGTAATACTGATCTGCGGAAGAAACAGCGTAAAATCCTTCCACATAATTTTGAAGCCCTATAATATTCGTCGTGTTCTCAAATGTTACAAAAGGTGTCAGATCGCGCACATATTTCTGAATGTCATACAGAAGCTGCTCTCTTTCCTCTCCGTCCTGCATAGCCCGCTGTTCATCAAGCATTTTGTCAAGCTCCGGATCATTCAGGTAGCACATATTGTTTGCAGGAATTCCGGAGGAATGAAGCGGACCATATACATTATTGTCCGGATCCGGGAAACCGACAGCTCCCCAGCCGCTGAAGAACATATCCTTGTCTGTTCCGGTGGTGTATTCATTATATGCCGCTGTCTCCATCACTGTAATTTTCGTCTGAATTCCAACCTCTGCCAGCTGCTGCTGAACAATAGTCGCTTCATCGATACGGGTCTGATTCTCGTTTGTGGCAATCTCAAAGGTCTGGCTTAAATCAACTCCGGATTCCTCCAGAAGCTGCTTTGCTTTTTCCACATCGTAGCGGCAGTGCGGTTCGCCGTCATAATAATATTTGCTGCCCGGAGTAACCGGTCCCGGCGTATACTGCGCGCTTCCCCGGAATACAGACTGTACGATCGCTTCCTCATTAATCGCATAGTCGATAGCCTGGCGGAACGTCTCATTATTAAACGGCTCCTTCGCACAGTTAAAGTTCAGAGTTGTATATACTGTAGTCGGGCAGGTCGCCATCATCAGATCCGGATTGCTCTCCAGCTGATTCATCTCATTGACGCTCAGGCCGATGGCGATATCTACCTCTCCGGTTTCCAGAGCGATATAGCGGGTATTGTTATCCGGGATCACACGGATGGTCAGCGTATCACACGCAGGCTCGCCGCCCCAGTACTCGTCAAACTTGGTATATTTGGTATACTCACCCTTCTGATATTCCTGGAATACGTACGGGCCGGTTCCTACCGGATGCTCGATAGCATATGCCTCGTCCTCCGTGTAGGCCTTCTCGGAGATAATAGATGCTCCGATATAGGGAAGGTAATAAAGGAACGCGGCAAAAGGAATCTTTGTACGGACGATCACGGTATAGTCATCTACGATTTCAAGACCGTCCGGATCGATCATATCCATAATATAGGCAACGTTTGCCGCATAGTCAGTGGTAGCCCGCTTGAAGCTGAATACTACGTCAGAAGCCTTCATTTCCTCTCCATTGTGGAATTTCACACCCTGTCTCAGATGAAACTCCCAGGAATGATCATCCAGTACTTCCCAGGATTCTGCCAGCCAGGGCTGCAGTTCTCCATTCTCATCATAGCGTACCAGCTGCTCCACCACCGGCATCAGCACATTTACAGCCGCGCTGTTTCCCGCGCAGTGGGGATCCAGTGTCGTGGTATCCGCATTGGATGCTACAACCAGATCCTTGTTGTCTGCTTTTCCGACCACACTGGAAGGATCTGCCGGTGTGGGATGTTTTACAAAGGTTATGGTTTCTGCGGCGGCGGTATCGCTGCCACTGCTGTCACTGCTTCCGCCGTCATTGTTTTCGGCCGGCTGCTCTGTTACTGTGTCATTGGCTCTTTTCTGGCATCCTGCCGCAGAAAATACCATGCTGGCGGCCAAAAGCAGTGTGAGAATTTTTTTTGCTCGCTTTTTCATAGTCTCCTCCTTTAAAGAATTTCATTTATAAGTTGCTTAATAGCGCAGCTTCGGATCTAATGCGTCCCTCAAACCATCTCCCAGAAGATTCAAAGCCAGTATCGTAAGCATGATGGCGGCTCCGGGAAAGATGGTCATATACGGAAAGTCCCTGATATAGTTCTTTGCGGTGGAAATCATGTTTCCCCATTCCGGCGTGGGAGGCTGGATTCCCAGTCCCAGAAAGCTCATGCCTGCCGCCGTCAGAATGGAAAACGCGACTCCGAGGGTTGCCTGTACAATAATCGGTGAAAAGCTGTTGGGGAGAATATCTTCCAGGATTACCCGGATATTATTGACTCCCAGTACTTTTGCCGATGTCACATACTCCATTTGTTTCACTGACATCACAGATGCCCGCATAATTCTCGCAAAATTCGGTATTTTTGACAAGGCAATAGCAATCAGAAGATTCCTTAAATTGCTTCCCAGGGCAGCCACAATAGCGATAGCGAAAAGCATCGAAGGAATCGACATCACAATGTCCATGACGCGCATCAGGAAAGCATCCACGGCACCTCCGTAATATCCGCTGATAAGTCCTAAGATGCAGCCGGCAGCCATGGCCACCAGCACAGCGCCGAAGCCTATAATCAGGGACTGCCTTGCCCCGTAAATTACTCTGGTATAAATATCCCTGCCAAATTCATCGGTTCCAAACCAGTGTTCCGCGCTGGGAGCCGAAAACGCTCCCTGCAGATTTTGCTCCTCCGGATAATAGGGTGTAATAAAATCAGCAAATACAGCGGCAAGAATAATAAGAATCAGTATCACAAGGCCTGCTACAGCCAGCTTGTTTTTGAAAAACATTCTCCAGAAGATCCGAAGCTGGCTCTGCTTTTCGCCCTCTCTTTCTTTCTTTTTCTGCATAATTATTCCTCCGTCTTCTTCTTTTTCAGCTTGGGATCAATGACCATATAAAGCAGATCCACGGCAAGATTAACCAGGCAGCAGGCCAGAGCAATAAAAATTACGCAGCCCTGCACAACCGGATAATCCCTCCGCTTGATAGAATCTACCATCAGACGGCCGATTCCCTGGATAGAAAAGATTGTCTCACAGAGCACCGCTCCGCCCAGCAGCGAACCAAAATCCATACCGATAGTTGTGATGATCGGAATCAGCGCATTCTTAACTTCATGGAAGAAGATAATCGCCGCGGCGGAAAGGCCCTTTGCCTTTGCGGTTCTGACATAATCCTGCCGGATAACATCCAGCATGCTTGAACGGGTCATCCGCGTCAGGGAAGCAATGCTCTGCAGGGAAAGCACGGTGCAGGGAAGAATCATGCCCTGCCACCCCTCAAGCCCGGAGGACGGAAGCCATCCCAGCTGCACGGAAAACAGCAGAATCAGCAGCAGTCCAAGCCAGAAGGAAGGAAATGAAATTCCAACAAGCGCCAGCACATTGATGACAGAATCAATTCCCTTGTTCTGATTGACCGCTGAAATAACGCCAAGAAGAATTCCGCCCACGGTGGCCACAAGCATGGATACCAGAGTCAGCTTTAAGGTGCTTGGAAAACATCTTAAAATCTCCTGTAATACAGGCTGCTTTGTAGCGTAAGATTCACCCAGATCAAAATGAAGAAATACATCTTTGATATAATTGAGATACTGGACGGCAAAAGGATCATTAAGTCCCATGGCTTCCCTTGTCCGTGCCCATACTTCCTGGGAAACATTTTCACCCATCATCAGCTTGACCGGATCACCTGGCGATATGTGCAGGAGTGTAAATACAATCAAAGACACACCCAGCGCCACAGGGATCAGCTGCAGCAGACGTTTTATACTATACCGTAGCATACGCTTCCTCCTTTGTCTCGTTCTCTTTTATCCGATCCAGATGATGGCAGGAAACCATATGTCCGGGGGAAATCTCCTTAAGCTGCGGTCTTTCCTTTGCGCAGAGCTCATCCGCATAAGGGCATCTGCTGCAAAACGTGCATCCGCTCGGCGCGTCTACAGGAGAAGGAATATCTCCATTCAACAGGATTCGGTGTCTCTTCTTTTCGACTTCCGGATCGGCAATAGGAACCGCTGACAGCAGCGCCTTTGTGTAATAATGAAGCGGATTGCGGTAAAGCTCCTGACTGTCAGCTACTTCCATCACAGTTCCAAGATACATCACCACGACTCTGTCACAGATATATTTTACAACGCTCAGATCATGAGAAATAAACATCATGGTCAGTCCCAGCTTTTCCTTCAGGCCGATCAGCAGATTCACAATCTGAGACTGTATGGACACATCCAGAGCCGATATGGGTTCATCACAGATGAGAAGCTCTGGTTCGATGGACAGCGCGCGGGCAATGCAGATCCTCTGCCGCTGTCCGCCGGAAAATTCATGGGGGTAACGGTCCGCCGCTGATTCAGGAAGCCCTACCATCTGAAGCAGTTCCTTCATCCGCTCTTCCTGATGCCCCGGATAAAGATTATGTACTTCCATACCACGGATAATGCTTTTCCTTGTGGTGTGGCGGGGATTCAGGGAAGAATAGGGATCCTGGAAAATTACCTGTACATTTTTGCAGTATTCTTTTTTCTGCTTGGGGGTAAGCCTGTGTTCTTTCTCCGTCCGCCTTGGAACATTGCTTACCACGCCCTTATAAATCACCTGTCCTTTTGTAGGATGGTAGATTCTGGAGATAACCCGGCCAAGAGTAGACTTGCCACAGCCGGATTCTCCCACAACTCCCAGTACTTCTCCGCTGCGGATAGTCAGATTAATCCCATCCAAAGCCTTCAGTTTTTTCTTTCCAACGCTGAAATATTCACAAATATCATTTAATTCAACAAGTATTTCTCCCGTCTTCATACGCATACCTCCTGGCTGATACCGGCATCCTGATGCTGAAAACAGCTTACCTTATGATCCCCTGCCAGCGTAATTTCCGGAGGCATTGCCATAGCGCACCGGGCTGTCTTTTCCTTACACCGCTCGGCAAAGGGACATCCTGTCGGAGGATTAATCAGGCTGGGCGGCATACCCTCTATCGTTACAAGTTTTTTATCCCGGCTCTGATTCAGCTTCGGCTTTGCGGCCAGAAGCTGCCTGGTATAGGGATGAAGGGGATGAGCGAACAGTTCATCGCAGGAAGCTGTTTCCACAATCTTTCCTGCGTACATGACAGCAACTTTATCTGCCATATTGGCTACCACGCCCAAATCATGCGTGATCAGAATGATGGCGTTGCCTTCCCTCTCTTTCATTTTCTTCATCAGCTCCAGAATCTGAGCTTGTATGGTCACGTCAAGAGCAGTCGTCGGCTCGTCAGCAATCAGAAGCTTTGGCGTGCAGGCGAGTCCCATGGCAATCATGGCTCTCTGACGCATGCCGCCGGAAAATTCATGGGGATACTGTCTGGCTCTCACAGCGGGACTTGGGATTCCCACCAGCCGCAGAAGCTCAACAGAACGGTTCCACATATCCTTTCTGTGCCCATGCTGATGGACTTTCAAAGCTTCTTCAATTTGCTTTCCCACTTTTTTTGACGGATTCAGGCTGGTCATGGGATCCTGAAAAATCATACTGATATCTCTGCCCCGAATCTGCCGCATTTCTTTTTCGCTCAAAGGAACAATATCCCGTCCTTCAAAAATGATTTTCCCTTTTCGTATAAACACAGGCGGGCTTGCGTTCAATTTCATAATAGTCTGTGCCGTCACGCTTTTTCCGCAGCCGGATTCCCCCACGATTGAAAACACCTCACCCGGCCGAATTGAAAAAGAAACACCTCTCACAGCCTGTACCTCACCACGGTATGTCTGAATGGATACTTCCAGGTCTTCTACCTTAAGCAGTTCTTTATCCATTCCCATCCTCCTTCCGCCTAAACATTTTCCTACAAAATAAAAAAGACACTTAGACAGTTATACCGACTAAGCGCCTTTGCTTTATGTAAAAGAAATATGTCCATAAGTTTTTCTAAAGTATACACAACTTTCTCTTAAACAGCAAAGTGCAATATGCATAGAAACATAAATGATTTACTATGCATATTGCACTGATCCCTGACAATCACAGGTGTTTTTGATATTATTTTTTTCTCAGCATAACTGTTTTATGTATGGCTTTGTTTCTTTTCCGCTGAAAACAGAACCGATCCGATAATAAAAGTACACATCAGAAGGATACTTACGACATAGATAGGAAGTCTGTTGTACAGTACTGTTGTGGCGGCAAATGGAAGAATCAGAAAATTCCAGAAAAATACCGCATTGTAAACCCCCAGCGCCTCGTAAATGCAGGATTCGTTGTTGGGATCAACGGAACGGACAAGCGCGAATCCCTGGGGATTGGAACCGCAGCACATGCCAAATACCATAAGAGCCTTTTCAAACCATTGCGGGTGTCCGATCTTTTTCATCCATACGAATACGAAAAGTCCCGTGAATCTTGACAATATCAGAGAGAGAAAACGATTGTTGTACATGGCTGGATATTAAACGGGGGAAAACATGCTATTTTAACAAAAAGATAAATCAAAAAGAAATTTGCCAACGATTACTTGACAGTAACATTT
>CALWAV010000126.1 GCA_944375745.1 uncultured Merdimonas sp. | reverse complement strand
AATGGCAATCAGTCCCAGGTGGAGAGGTATCATCAGCCGGTTTACCGCTTTAAATTCGTTTTTAATCAGTTTTCCTAACATCTGAACACCTCCCGGAACAGTGCGTCCACAGATTTGCCTTCCTGCTGGCGGATCTCATCCACTGACGCGTGAAGGCGGATATGTCCGTCCTGAATAAAGATCACATCGTCCAGCACATTTTCGATATCCGCAATGAGATGTGTGGAAATCAGTACGGATGCGTTTTCGTTATAGTTGGTAATAATCGTCTGCAGGATGTAGTCCCGGGCAGCAGGGTCCACGCCGCCGATGGGCTCATCCAGGCAGTAAAGCTGAGCGTCCCGGCTCATAACCATAATCAGCTGGACCTTTTCCTTGGTTCCCTTTGACATGGCGCCCAGATGCTGGGTTTCGTCGATCCCCAGCCGGTGGAGCATGTCGCTGGCGCGGTTCCGGTCAAAATCCTCGTAGAAATCGCAGAAGAAGTTCAGAATGTCTGTGACTTTCATCCAGCTGTTGAAATAGGTCCGCTCCGGCAGGTAGGAAACGATTTTCTTAGTTTCCGGTCCCGGTTCAAAGCCATTTATGGTGATGGAGCCGGAGGTTGGAGAAAGAAGACCATTGATAAGTTTGATCAGCGTGGTTTTCCCGCTTCCGTTGGGGCCCAGAAGGCCGATGATGCGTCCCCGCTCCAGTGAAAGGTTCAGGCTGTCAAGGGCCGTCTTGTAGCCATAACGTTTGGTCAGGCTCTGGCAGTTCAGAAGCTGTTCCATTAGGACTCCTCCTTCCATTCTTTTTCCAGAAGGCGCCGGATATCTTCCCGGCTCAGGCCGAGCTGTTCCATATTTTTAAGAAATAACTGGATCTGCTCTCTGGCGAGCTGTTCTTTGAGTTCTGTCATTTTCGATACATCCTCCGTGATAAATCTGCCGCTGGTGCGCTGGGTATATACAAGTCCGCTCCGCTCCAGTTCTGAAAGAGCTTTCTGCATGGTATTGGGATTGACTGCCGCTTCTGCGGCCAAATCCCGTACGGATGGCAGTTTCTGCCCAGGCTGATAGACACCGGCGATAATGTTGGTTTTGATGAGATCCTCAATCTGCAGGTAGATGGGACGGGAATCATCAAGTGTCCATGCCATATCGTCACTCCTTTCGCTGAAATTCACCTTGCCTGAAAGGTATTTTGTGAATTGGTAAAATTTTCCGGGGGGGGGTATTTCCAATGAAACTGCCGCTCCCCGCATCCCGTCTCCGGCAGGGGAGTCAGGATATGTCTTTGTATTATTGTATTACTTTATTAATACAATAATGTAGAACAATGAAAATGTCAATACGAATGGGGGAATCTTCAGAAATTCTTAATAATAGATGGGATAATAGATGGAAACCGCGCCAGGATCAGAGAACACATCCTGGCCCATGAACTGAGTGGCAAAGGCCTTTCTCACCGTCTGCCGCGCTTCCAGCGAAAGGATAGGTTTTTCTCCAGAGTTCGATGTAGGGACAGTTTTCTATATATCTTTTAGATCATCGCCGCTGGTGAGGCGGGGTACCAGTAGTGGATGAATTGATTGGGATAGCCCGCCTGTGTATGGCTGTGGCAGTAGTTCATAAAACTGAGTTTGCGGATGCCGAACTCTTTTCCTGTTTCATAGACACTCCGAATTTTGTTTCGGAAAATTCGGTGGACGGTAATTTTTTTGATGTCCAGAGGAATCTATCCGGAAAAATTATTTATACACAGCAATAAGCTCCCGGACCTTTGCGCTATAGGAACGGGAGCCTTGGTAAATCTTTTGTATGGAATTTTAGAGAAACATCCGCATCACAAAGAAAACAGCAATGATAATGCCAATAACTGTGGTTACACGGTAAATGTTTTTGGACTGGGCATCCTTTTCTTTTGCCAGGTAATAGATGCCAAATCCGGCAATCAGCAGTCCGATAATAAGTCCAATGATATAGATGATCATTCCTTTTTCCTCCATTTCAATAATATTGCAGAATGAATAATGACGACGACAGACCCGGCGTTGTGAACCAGCGCTCCGGCCACGGGACCGAGAATACCGGTGATAGCCAGCACAATGGCGATTAGATTCAGGCCCAGGGAGAATGACAGGTTGCATTTGATCGTAAGTATCATGCGTCTGGACAGAGCCAGAAGATGGGGCAGTTCTTGTACCTGATCATCTACCAGAGCAATGTCGGCCGCATCCACGGCGATGTCACTTCCCACGCCGCCCATGGCGATTCCCACATCTGCCTTTTTCAGAGCGGGAGCGTCATTGATTCCGTCTCCAATCATACAGACAGCCTCTTTGTTTTTCTGGAACGTATCGATGAGAGTCAGTTTATCTTCCGGCAGGCAGCCAGCCTGTACATCGTCGATTCCAAGCTCTTCTGCAATAGTCTGGGCGGCGTTTTCATGGTCGCCGGTCAGAAGCACCGGCTGTACGCCCAGGGTCTTCAGCCGGGCAATCATCTGTGCGCTTTCCGGGCGGACGGTATCGGAAAGGGCCAGAAAACCTGCGGCAGCCCCGTCCACGGCCAGATAGATGATGGTGCAGCCATTTTTCAGATATTCGTCTGCCTCCCGGAACAAAGAATCCGGCACAGAACTGCAGTTTTCCTTCAGCATCTTCTGATTGCCGGCCAGGATTGTCTTCCCTTCGATCCGGGCGGATACGCCCTGTCCGGGAATCATCTGAAAGGAATCAGCGTGAAGAAATCCGAAGGGTTCTGTGGATTTTGAGTTTTCTGAAGCAGGTTCATTTGTCTGATTTTGAGCCCTGAAGTCCCGCACTACAGCTTTTCCCAGTGGATGCTCGGAAAACTGCTCTGCCGCAGCGGCAAAAGCAAAAAGCTGTTCTTTCGTCCAGTCAGAAGAAAGGCTTCTGACTGCTGTGACTTCCGGCCTGCCATAGGTCAGCGTTCCGGTCTTGTCAAAGGCAATCCGTTTGACAGCGGACAGACGCTCCAGGGCGTCGCCCTCCCGAACCAAAAAACCGTGATGCGTAGCGTTTCCAATGGCAGCCATGATAGCCGTGGGTGTGGCAAGAACCATGGCACAGGGACAGAAGACCACGAGAATGGTGACGGCGCGGATGACTTCCCCGGAGAAAAACCAGGTCAGAAGGGCGGCTGTCAGGGCGATGATAACGACCCAGGTGGCCCAGCGGTCCGCCAGGCTTACGATTTTTGCTTTTCCGGCGTCTGCGGACTGGACAAGGCGGATCATGCGCTGAATGGAGCTGTCCTCGCCTACTTTTACGGCTTCCATCTCAAAAGCGCCGAACTGGTTTACGGTTCCGCTGGATACATCGTCTCCCACAGCTTTATCTACCGGCAGGGATTCTCCTGTCATGACAGCCTGGTTGACTGAGGTTTGGCCGGACAGGATACGTCCGTCCACAGGAACGGTTTCTCCGGGGAGAACCCGGATGCGGTCTCCGACTTTCACCTCTTCAGCGGGAATGATTTTCTCACTCCCGGAAGTGAGAACCCGGGCTGTGCGCGGTGTGAGCTTTACCAGTTTTTCGATTCCGGCCCTTGCTTTTGCCACGGTCAGATCCTCCAGGAGGCCGCCCAGCTGCATGATGAAAGCCACTTCACCGGCAGCGAAATCCTCTCCGATGCAGATGGAAGCGATGAGGGCCAGGGATACCAGAACATCGGCTTTGATGTCAAAGGCAGTGATGAGACCGATAATGGCTTCCAGAATAATGGGAATTCCGCAGAGGATAATGGCAATCCACGCTGGGTCGAAAGGAAGCGTGGCAGGGTGGAAGATACTGATGATCAAGGCAATTCCCGAGATTACAAGCAGGGTGATGTCCTTTTTTGTTCCGCCCAGTTCCAGAAAGGCTTCCAGTTTTTCAGTAAGACGTTTCATGGGAATACTCCTTCATTCATAATTAACAACATATACTTATGGGGGTATAGGTTATATAAAAATAATATACCTATGCAGGTATCGGTGTCAAGAAAAAATATGGAATTCCTGTATTTATGAAGCTATATGTAGAAATTATCCTCGAAGCAATTTCCATAAAAAGGAAATTGTTTCAAGGATAGTTTCTGGTATTTTATAAGTATAAAACAATCTTGAGTTTGGTGCTTTTGCATAAAAAACGTAATCAGAAATGTATTTTAGTACGCATAATCACGAAAGGATTTGGACTTCTGGTGGTTCGAGGGGAATGCTATAATCGAATTAAGAAGAAAGAATTGATATAGAACGAAAGGGTGGTGAGATGAATACAAGACAGATTGAGATTCTAAAAATCATACGGGATCGTACAGAGAGTATAAGTGTTGCCGAATTATCAGTGCATTTTCAGGTCAGTCAGAGAACTATTCAAAAAGATTTAAATGTGATAGATGAAGAATTGATTCAATACCATATTGGTTCTATTTACTTGAATTCACAGAAGGGGTGTTATTTGGAGAAAAATGCGCAGATTATCCAAAAAATAGACCAGTTGATTTATAAATTTAACCCATATTCTACGATCTTGTCATTCAAGGAGCGGCAGGAAGTAATGTTTCTTCTATTAGCATTGAAACAGGGATACAGTACAGTTTCCGTTCTTGCAGAAAAGCTTGGAATCAGTAGAAATACGGTTATGGCAGATTTAAAAAAAATCAGAAATGATTTGGAGGAAGACTATATACAGATTGCATCAAGCTCACGATATGGAATCATCCTTAATGGAGATGAAAAGAAGATTCGTGAAAGACTGGTTAACGGTTATCTGGAACATGCGGATTCAAGATGCATGCTCAGCAGCGATAAATATTATCTGGCAAGCATCTGTAATTATTTCTGTAAATTTTGGTCAAAAGAGGAGAGTGAGGTGATTTACAGTTCTGTTCATAATCTGGTAAAGACACTCAATAATCATTATACAGAATCTTCCTTCTTTTTTATTATCACATATATTGAATTTGCATTGGCAAGAATTAAATTGGGAAAAACAGTGGCAGTTTCTATGCTTACTCTGGAAAATATTCGTGCTACTGCGGAATTTGAAATTATGTCTTCAGTAATGCAGAAATTAGGAGAAATACTGGGATTTTATATTCCTATTGAGGAAGTTGCTCATTTGTCTTATGTATTGTACAATGGCGGCCGTGTAACCGTGGATTTGCAGGACGATAATAATTATGCGGATTTTCAGTGGATTGTTTACAAATTGGTAGATCATATTGCGGAATATCTTCATATTTCTTTGCCAAAAGACACTCCAACGTTTCAAAATTTAATTTTTCATATTCGTCCAGCTATATATCGTCTGCAAAATGGTATCAAGCTGAAAAATCCTCTGCTTGATGAGATAAAGACGGATTTCAAGACAGTATACGAAGCAGTAAAGGAAAATATAGATATTCTGGAGGAGACATTTTCGCAGAAAATAACAGAAGATGAAATTGGCTATATTGCCATGCACTTTATCCCTTTATTGGAGGAAGATGCCTGTCAAAATAATCCTTATCCTAATGTAGTAGTAGTCTGCGATTCAGGAATTGGCACTTCGTATTTGCTGGCTACACGTTTGAATTCATTTTATGAAGTGAATGTAGTTAAGACGATTGCTCTTTATGAATTAAGACAGACTCTGTCTTACTATCAGGTGGATATAATTGTTACTACGGTAGAGCTGCATATGGCAGAAGGAGGATACAATATTATTAAAGTTAGTCCGTTCCTGACTAATGAGGATGCCGTTAAATTGGATAGTAAGCTTAACCGAAGACAGTATTCGCAAAAAATCGATGAGGAAGAGTTTTTAAAAATTATACGACGTAATGGAAGCATCAGGGATGAAAAAGAACTGTTAATACAGTTACAGCAGCATTTTGGATTAAAGTTTACGAAAAAGAGAAAAAAGGATGGGGTACTTTTGTTAAAGGATGTAGTCAGAGATGGGATGATTGAATTAGATTATGAGGCTCAGGACTGGGAACAGGCAGTCAGAGAGGCGGGGAGATTGTTAAAAAAAGCAGGATGCATAGGCGAAGAATATATTCAAAGTATGATTGATACGGTAAAAACGGTTGGAACTTATATTGTTGTTTCGAAAGGAATTGCTCTTCCTCATTCACGAAGTGGAAAGGATGCAGTGAGAGTCGGTATCAGTATTTTGAGATTAAAGTCACCAGTTGAATTTGGTCATCCGGAAAATGATCCGGTAGATTTAATATTTGCATTATCATCGGTTGACAGCACTTCACATCTAGACGCACTGCGGGATCTTGCGCAGATGTTGAATGATGCAGAGAATATTGCGTTTTTAAGAAGAGCAGAAACGGCGGAAGAAATATATTGTTTCCTGCAGGAAAGGAGGGAAGAGTCATAATGAGGGAAGCAGAACAGTTGGTTAAATTTGCAAAAAAGCTTAAGGCAGAAAAGCTCGTCTGTGATGGGGTAAATAAAGGGAGTATTTCTCTACGCAAATCAGATGGAACGATTCTGATGAGTCCCAGCAAGTTGTCATATGATGAATTGGACATTCAGAAAATAAATATGGTAGATATAGACGGAAATTTTATCAGTCAGCCGGCGCCTGTATCAAGAGATATGTATTTCCATTTGGAAATATATCAAAAACGTCAGGATGTTCATGCCATTATACATACACATTCTGTTTATGCTACAGCACTGTCTCTGGCTGGGAAGAAAATACCTTTTATTTTGTATGGAATGAAATTTCATTGCAGAGGAGAGGTTGATATTGCTCCATTTGAGCTTCCGAATACTCCGGAATGTAATGAGGGAATTATTTGCCACCTCAAAAAACATAATGCTGTGCTTTTGGAAAATCATGGCCTCGTATGTGTGGGCGAAACAATGCAAGACTGTTATGAGACAACAGAATTTGTTGAGCATTTAAGTAAAAGCTATCTGCATGCTCTGCAAATTGGTTCAGTAAAAGAAATTATAGAGGAGGAGAGAGGTTATGGAAACTTATAAAATAGGTGTATGCTGTACCTTTGGTGCGGGAAGTTCCATGATGCTGAAAATGAACTTGGACAGCGTTTTTGGAAAAATGGGTATTAAAGCAGAAGTTGTTGTTTATGATATTTCAGGGATAGCCGGCATGAAAAATGAACTAGATGCCATATATACAAGTTCAGCACTTGTTTCCCAGGTGGAGGAGGAAATGCAGGGAAGTTCGACAGTTGTTGTTCCAGTGATAAACTATTTTGATTTATCTGAATTGGAGAAGCTTACAAAAGAATATCTGATAAAGGGGTAGGGTGAAATATATGGGTGTATTAAAAGCTGTTTTTGATTTTTTTGTGGAACAAATATTTCAGACACCAGCATACTTTATGGCGTTAGTTGTTTTTATAGGCTGCATTTTTCAGAAAAAAGATGCAAAAGGCACAGTAGTGTCTGTGATAAAGACAATTGTTGGAATGATGATTCTTAATGTTGGTTCTGGACAGCTGCGAGATGCTTCACAGGCCATTATAGAGTTATTTACAACAAGGATGGGTATCCAGGGGGTTAGTACAGATATCTGGACTGCAGTTTATGCCTATGTAGATGAGTTATCCGTAATAGGAATGAATATTGTAATGGTGATGATAACTGCTTGGGTAGTGAATCTGATTCTTGCACGTATCACACCAATTAAAACAATTTATCTGACAGGACACGTAGCCTACTGCGATAGTGCATTTATTACATTTTTCCTGTATCGTATGTGTGGTTTTACAGGAATTACATTGTTTATAGCAGCAGTTATTTTCTGCGCAGTTTACTGGTGGTTCTTCCCCTCACTGCTCCGAAAATTTCTTACGCCTTTGCTGGGAGACGCGCCTCTTACGCTTGGACATGAACTGTGCTTTGCAGGTATAATTACGATTCTGATTTCCAAATTTGTGGGAAACAAAGAAAAAAGCGCAGAAAAATTGAATCTCCCAGGATGGCTTTCTATCTTTAAAGACTCTGTAGTTGCGTACAGCATTATTATGGGTATTGTATATGTTACTATCGTTTTAATTTGCGGCCCTGAAATTGTAGCTGAAAAGGCGGGAACGACAAACTGGATTATTTATGGACTGAATCAGGGATTTACTATGGCTGTTGGTGTTTATATTCTGTTATCCGGTGTCCGTATGTTTTTGAATGAGCTAATGCCGGCGTTCAAAGGATTTTCCGATAAGCTTGTACCAGGCGCGATTGCGGCAGTTGACAGTCCAATTTTCTGGTCCTATGCGCCGACGGCTGCCATGCTCGGTTTCCTTGCTACTGTTGCAGGCCAGTTTACCGGCGTAGGTATTCTGGTGCTGATCGGTTCTCCGGTGATTGCTATTCCAAGTGTTATTCCGCTGTTTTTTGGCGGCTGTACTTTAGGAGTGTTTGCCAATTCTACAGGCGGATGGAGGGGAACAGTTATCACCACTTTTATCATGGGAATTGTCGTGATTTGTGGAAGCGCTGTATTAGCGTCTCTGCTTAATTATGGATTTGTACCAGGTCATTCAGATTGGTCAACGCTGTGGGTAGGAATCAATGCAATTTTCAGACTGATTTTCGGACCGGCCGGTGCGTAGAGGGGATATAGAAAGGGGAAAGAATAAGAAAATATGAAGACAATCAAGACTGTCCTGGGACCTATTGCTCCAGATGAATTGGGTTTTACAGATATCCATGACCATGTTTGGAAATCTGGAGGAATGGAAGTACTGGAAGATTCGGACTTTAAAATAGACAGCATCGAAAGATCACACCAGGAATTATTGCGTTTTTCTGCAGCAGGAGGGAAAAGCCTGATTGACATGCAGCCGCTGGGGGTGGGACGCGGAATTGAGGAAATGAAGCAGATTGTACAGGGAACGGGCGTGCATCTGATTGCAATTACCGGGTTCCACAGAGGAGCTCTTTATGATAAAGCGCATTTTGTATATAAATACAGTAAAGAGCAGATTAAGAAAATAGTTTATTCGGAGGTAAGAGAAGGTATTGAAATCAATGATTTCTGCGGTCCATTTACAGTCCATTCAGATGTATTGCCGGGGTTGATTAAATGTGGGACAAGCTATTATAAAATTACACCGCTGGAACAGAAACTGCTTGAAGTAGTGGCTGAAGTCAGTGCAGAAACAGGCATTCCAATTGGGACACATACACATTATGGTACAATGGGATATGAGCAGGCTCAAATTTTGATTCGTAATGGTGCTCTTCCAGATAAGATTATGATAGGGCATTTGGATCGCAATGCTGATTTGGAATATCATAAAAAGGTATTAAGTATGGGAGTTTATGTTCAGTATGATTGTGTCGCAAGAGTAAAATATCATCCGGTAAGTGATACAATGATGCTGATTAAGAAATTAAGTGAACTGGGATATGCAGATCGGATAATGATTGGAGGTGACTGGGGACGTTCTTCATATCTTCAGGCGTATGGCGGGGAGCCTGGTTTGGAATTTATTCCACGGCATATGCCTTTGATGATGAAGGAGTATGGGATCGATGAAAATATTATACATAAAATTTTTATAGAAAATCCAAAACGTTTTCTGGCATATTGAGTTGCTTTTTCAAGAAGAGGTGTAAATGTGAAGGTTACGTTATTGGTGGAAAATAATAGCTTGTTTTGTGTATATTTAAATTCGGAACATGGATTTTCAGCCTGGGTTGAAGATGAGGATAAAAAGATTTTATTTGATTGCGGGTATTCTGATAATTTTATTAAAAATGCAGAAGCATTGCAAATTGATTTAAGGGAGGCAGATTATGTTGTGCTCTCACATTGTCATCGAGATCACTCGGGTGGGTTGAAATATCTGATGAAATATTATCGTGACAATGCAATGTTTCACAGACCTGTTCTTTTAGCTGCAAGTGAAGAAATTTTTACAAAAAGATGGAACTTTGCTAAAAATCATAATTCTGGTCTGACATTAAGCCGCAAAGAGCTGGAAGAATATTTTGATGTCAAAATTCAAGAAACACCTTTTTGGATTACAAATAGTTTGTGTTTTATGGGATTGTGTGAGAGAACCAATGATTTTGAACATGTACATCCGCAGAGGGCAAAACGCTTGGTAAACGGGATATGGTGTGATGATGTTGTTGATGAGGATACACAGTTGTGTTATCGTCACAAAAATTACAAAGATGTAAGTGTAATTGCAGCCTGTGCTCATTATGGTATATGTAATATTATGGAATATGCCAAGAAAATAACAGGATGTCAGCATATTCATACCTATCTGGGAGGCTCTCATCTGCGGATAGATGAAGTGCCACAGTCTCAGCTGGATCAGACTTGTAAATATGTAAAAGGTCAAAAGATTACCCAGTTTTATATTTGTCATGATACAGATTTACATTGTAAACAGGCACTCTGGAATTGTACCCCCAGTAAAGAAGCGGGAAGTGGATTGCAAATAGAGCTGAAGTAAAAAAATGTCTCTGAAACACATTATAATGATGAGTTTCAGAGACATTTTTCTTTTGCATCCGGACATATTTTATATAACTTATCCCATATTCGCAAACCGTTCCACGGCCTTTGTAAAATTCTCAATGGTCTTATCTGCGTCTCCATGCTCGATACCGTCGCGGACACAGTGCTGGATATGCCCCTCCAGAACCACCTGCCCCACCTTATGGAGAGCTGATTTCGCGGCGTTGATCTGTGACAGAATATCCTCGCAGGGGATATCTTCATCTACCATACGGTCAATGGCCTGAACCTGTCCGATGATTTTTTTCAGTCTGCGGTGCAGATTGTCCGCATCCATGCATTGTCTCATAATACGTCCGCCTCCTTGTCTGTCTTCGGCGCTCCGGCAGAAAGCACAGACTGCCGGATAAATACAGATAAATTATAGGGGGAATCCGAAAGGCTGTCAAGAAAATGTTCCCTGTGTCCGGAGAGCGGTGTGGATAGTAATTCTGGAATCTGGAACGGTTGACTTTGCGCCAATGCCGGAGTACGATAGAACGGACCGGAGAGGAGAAGAAAAGGGAAGAAAGGGGAAGGACAGGATGAGAATAGGGAAAATGCGCCCTGCGGAGGAAGAAATCGGGAACCTCCTTCCGCTTATCTTATTCAGCATTTTATGGTACAGCACACTGGGAGTTTCCATCGTGGAAAATGGCTTTCAGCCGGGCCTGATTCTGTTTCTGGCGGCGGGGCTTCTGCCTTTGTATCAGGCGTTTATGAGTATCCGCCGGGCTTTGTTCTACCGGAGACAGCGCGCAGAGGCAGTGGCCCTGGGCAGGCCGGCCAGGGGAAGAATTGTGGGTATTTCCAGAGAGGATGTGCCTTATTATACATCGGGAAAGCACAGACGCCTGCGGTACAGAAGATATTATTATCTTGAGGTGGAGGTGGCGGATCCCGATACGGGAATTGTCTCCAGAATCAGGAGCCAGGGATACCGGCGCCCGATCCATCGGTATCTGGGCTCGGATCAGGTGAGCGTGTATACAGATAAAAGCGGATGGAAGCATTATTTGGAGAATTTTCAATGGAAAGAACGCCGCGGCGATCCGGATATTTTCGGCGGCTCCTGTGACTTTGAGGAGGCCCATCCGGGTGCTGAGCGGATAGGGCAGTTCCTTTTTACGGCCGTCCTTGTGCTGATGCTGCTCCATATGTTCTTCCGGTTCTGAACCGGAGCAGGGGGCAGAGGGCTGCCGGTCTGCGGGAAAGCCGGCAGGAACGGGAAAAATGGACATGACAGAAACAGGGAACCGCGTTATAATAGTTCCAAGCATGTTTGAATGACAGGCCGGAGCTTTTGCTGTCCGGAGAAGTACTGGAAAAGGAGAGAATACGGAAGATGTATAAAGAAGTGGCGAAGCTGATCTTATACAGGGATCTGGGAGAGGACAGCATTCTGCGGAAACTGTCCGGAATTTTTGAGGATTATGAAAACGGCGTGGGAAGCAAAGCGGAGCTGACCACGAGAATCTATGAGCAGATGAAGGCGCTGCTTGACCTGGCGACCCTTTATGGCTTTGATGAGAATCTGTGGCACAATTACCTGACTTTTATTCTGCTGACCAATGAAAATTCCTTCAGCATGACCAGCGAAAAGGTGGGAGCCAACGATGGCAGTGTCAACCATTTTGCGAAAGGGGATTTCCGGGTATTTAAAAATCTGTTTGACTTTGATTTCGGTCCGATTGAGAAGGATCTGGGAATCGACTGCTTCTCCACCATCTGCCATTATAAGGCGATCGGGAA
Organism: uncultured Merdimonas sp.; assembly: GCA_944375745.1. GTDB lineage: Bacteria > Bacillota > Clostridia > Lachnospirales > Lachnospiraceae > Laedolimicola. The sequence goes on along the minus strand of CALWAV010000126.1, from coordinate 22,723 downwards.
AAAGGAGCGCATGTATAATAAAAATGTCAGTGAAAAGGTACAGGCGGTGAGCCGTCAGATTGAAAAGGCGGCGGATGAGGAAGAGATTTTCCGGATTATCACGGATTTCTATAAGGCTTATGGGGTGGGAATGTTCGGACTGAATAAAGCATTCCGCATTCAGAGCCGGCCGGAGAGCGTGGAGTTTATCCCTATCAACAATACAGAGCAGGTGGTGCTGGATGATCTGATCGGCTATGAGATTCAGAAGAAAAAGCTGGTTGATAATACAGAGGCCTTTGTACACGGATATCCGGCCAACAACGTGCTGCTGTTCGGTGACAGCGGCACCGGAAAATCCACCAGCATTAAGGCGATTCTTAACGAGTATTATGACCAGGGCCTGCGGATGATTGAGATCTACAAGCATCAGTTCCAGGACCTGTCTGCGGTGATTTCCCGTATCAAAAACCGGAATTATCGTTTTATCATTTATATGGATGATCTATCCTTTGAGGAATTTGAGATCGAGTACAAATATCTGAAAGCGGTGATTGAGGGCGGTATGGAGACAAAGCCGGACAATGTGCTGATCTATGCTACCTCAAACAGACGCCATATCATTCGTGAGACCTGGAGTGATCGAAGTGATATGGAGCAGGATGACGGCATGCACCGCTCTGACACCATGCAGGAAAAGCTTTCTCTGGTGGCCCGCTTCGGCGTAACCATCAGCTTTTCCAAGCCTACCCAGAAGGAATATTTCAAGATCGTCACAGAGCTTGCGAAGCGTTATCCGGAGATTACTCTGTCCGAACAGGAGCTCTGCGCGGAAGCAAATAAGTGGGAAATGAGCCACGGAGGAATCTCCGGGCGGACAGCCCAGCAGTTTATCAATTATCTGGCAGGCCGGGAAAAGGAAGAAGAGGAACATTCATAAGTCCAGCCGCAGGGATATGATATGTATTGCAGGAGGTGTTTTTACATCTCCTGTTTTCTTTTTCAGAGTCTTTTTTTCCGGTACAGCCTCTCGGCAAGCCCAAGAAGCTGATAGAGCCCCATGGCCAGGATGCAGAGAATTACAATGGACATCAGCACCATGTCAAGCTGAAAGACCTGGCTTCCGTAGATAATCAGATAGCCCAGTCCTTCCCGGCTTCCGATAAATTCCCCGATGATGACACCCACCAGGCAGAGGCCGATATTTACCTTCATGGTGCTTAGAAAAATGGGTACCGAACCGGGCAGGATGACTTTTGACAGCACATCCTTTTTCCGGCCTCCCAGGGTATAAATGAGCTTTGCCTTTTCCGGGTCCGCTCCAAGGAAGCCGGTATAAATGGTCAGAATGCTTCCAAACAGAGCCACAGACATGCCGGCTACGATAATGGTCCGCATGTTGGCTCCCAGCCATACAATCAAAAGCGGGGCCAGAGCCGATTTGGGCAGGCTGTTCAGCACCACCAGATAAGGCTCCAGAATCTGAGAAAGAGATTTGCTCATCCACAGAAGCACTGCGGCCAGCAGGCTTACGGCAAAGACCAGGAGAAAACTTACCAGTGTTTCAAACAGTGTGATGCCTGTGTGCCGGAAAATGGATCCGTCTGCGGTCATGGAGAGAAAGGTCTCAGTGACCCGGGAGGGACTGCTGAAAATAAAGGCATCGATAAGATGAAGCCTGGCACTGGCTTCCCAGATAATGAGAAAGGCCAGAAAAATCAGAATGCGGACCAGCGTAACGGTCCGCAGCTTCTGCCGCCGTTTTTTCATAAAACGCTGCTGGGCAGAGGAAAGCTCAGCCATGAGTATTCAGCTCCTTCCATATAAGATTAAAATATTCCTGAAATTCAGACGCGCTGCGCGTCTTCATGGGAGTACGGTGTTCCATCTCAAAATGAATAGGAACCTCTTTCTGTATCCGTCCGGGGCGTCTGGACAGCACCAGGATCTGGTCGGCGACGCTGATGGCTTCGGAAAGATCGTGGGTGACCAGAACCGCGGTCTTTTCTTCTTTTTTGATAATTTCATAGATGTCATCACAGACAGAAAGGCGGGTCTGATAGTCAAGAGCGGAAAAGGGCTCATCCAGAAGCAGAAGATCCGGCTCCAGAACCAGAGTCCGGATAAGCGCCGCTCTCTGGCGCATGCCTCCGGACAGCTGGGAAGGACGGGCGTCCCGGAAACCGGAAAGGCCATAGGTTTCCAGCATTTCATCGGCTTTTTTCAGCCGAGTGGGTGTCATTTTTTTCTGGATCTCCAGCCCCAGTACCACATTGCTGTAGACGGTGCGCCATTCGAAGAGATGGTCCCTCTGCAGCATGTAGCCGATGTTTGCCCGGGCTTCCTTCAGCGGAAGGCCGGAAAGTGAGATGCTTCCTTCCTCAGGCATGAGAAGACCGGAGATCAGGGAGAGCAGTGTGGACTTGCCGCAGCCGCTGGGCCCCACGATGGCAAGAAACTTTCCGGGCTCCAGAGAAAAGGAGATGTCGGAAAGAGCCGGGGTCTCCCCTTCTGCCGTATGATAAGAAAAGCTGACATGCGAAAGCTTCAGCAGTGGATTCATGGAAATGCCTCCTTCAAGTGTTGCAGATACGGTGTGAACAGTAATGCTTTGGCTGATATGATATATTCCTAGTTTATGAAAGGACCTCCCTTTTGTGAATGATGCAAATATGATACAATCAGGATGCAGAATAGCCATAAAAGCAGAGAAAATGAGGGACGGATAATGATACGGATACTGGTAGTGGAAGATGAGCAGGCAATTTCAAATCTGATTGCGGTGAACCTGAAGGCTGCGGGCTATGTCTGTGACTGTGTGTCTGACGGCATGGCGGCGGCGGACGCGCTGGATAAGACGGTTTATGATTTGATCCTTCTGGATGTGATGCTTCCGAAGGTAGACGGCTATGAGCTCATGAGCTATATTGCGCCGATGGAGATACCGGTGATTTTTCTGACCGCGAAATCTTCGGTGGCAGACCGGGTGAAGGGCCTGCGTCTGGGAGCTGATGATTATCTTACGAAGCCTTTTGAAATCATTGAGCTTCTGGCCCGTGTGGAGACCGTGCTGCGCCGCTATCACAAGACAGAACGGATTCTGACGGAAGGGGACGTGGTCATCGATACCGCGTCGCGGACAGTAAAAAAGAATGGGGAACCGGTGAATCTGACGAAAAAGGAATATGAGCTTCTGCTTCTGTTTGTGCGGAATAAAAATATCGCCTTGTACCGGGAGACCATCTATGAGCGGATCTGGGGCGGAGAATATATGGGAGACAGCCGGACAGTGGATCTGCATGTGCAGCGCATGCGGAAAAAGATAGGCTGGGAGGATAAGATAGTGACGGTGTATAAAGTGGGATACCGCCTGGAGGGATAAAAGAGGATGAAATTTTCCTGGAAAATCTGTGTGTCGGTGCTGGCGTTCAGCATGGTTGTCGTGGGAATCAGCGGATATATGCTTCTGGAAGCCCTGTTTCAGTCCGGATACCAAAGAGAGGTAAAAAGCGCGGCGGAAGAAAACCGGATGCTGCAGTATTCTTTTGGGGCATACTGGAATACAACGGTCCGGGACGGAAGCTCAGGCTTTGTGGAAACGGATGTGCGGCGGACTGCCCAGGCCATGCAGGAAAATATGGCAGGCGCCGGGCTCCGTTTTCAGTTTTATAATCAGGAGGGAACAGAGCTCTATGACAGCGGAGCGGAAGAGATCCTGAAAAGCAGCCAGCGGAAGGAGCTTTTTTCTGCGGCTTCCGGGGATACAAGGGCCAGAATGCTGGTCCGGACCGGAGAGGGATTTGGTCTGGCTACAGTGAGCACCATTCTGCTGGAGGATGGAACGCTGCTTTATCTGGAGACGGACCGGGATGTGACAGCCCTTTTTACGGACAGGCAGGCCCAGTACGGAATTTACCGGTGGTGGATGGCGGGACTGCTTCTTCTACAGGGAGCTGGCTGTTACCTGATTGCGGTCTGGCTGCTCCGGCCTCTGGGGCGGCTGTCAAAAGCTGCCCGCCGCATCGCGGGAGGAAATCTGGAGGTGCGGGCAAAGGTGGAGACCGGAGACGAGATCGGCCAGCTTGCGGCAGACTTCAATCATATGGCAGACAATCTGGAAAAGCAGTTTGGGGAGCTGGAGGAGGCAGCCCGAAGGCAGGAGGATTTTATCGGAAGCTTCGCCCATGAGCTGAAGACGCCGCTGACTTCCATGATCGGTTACGCTGATATGCTCCGGAGCAGAGAGATGGAGGAAGAGGAGCGTTTTGCTGCTGCCAATTATATTTTCCGGGAAGGAAAACGTCTGGAGGCTCTGTCCTTTAAGCTTCTGGATCTGATGGTAATCCGCCACGGGGAACTGCGGAAGCGGGAGGTAAACGCCCGATGGCTGGCAGAGGAGATTTCCGGCATTCTGAAGCCGGCTCTCACAAAAGCCGGCATTACGCTGAAAGTACTGGTGGAGGATGTTCCGGTTTCCATGGAACCGGATTTGATGAAGAATGTGCTTTTGAATCTGATGGATAACGGGCGAAAGGCCATGGAAGAGGGCGGCCTGATCTATCTTCTGGGACGGACGGAAAAGGAAGGGTTTGCTTTTTATGTGCAGGATACCGGAAAGGGAATGCCTGTGGAAGAGCTTTCCCGGATTACGGAAGCCTTTTATATGGTAGATAAGTCAAGGGCGAGGCGCCAGGGAGGCGCCGGGCTTGGTCTTTCCATCTGTGCGGAGATTATAAAAAAACATGGAGGAGATTTGAGCTTTCAGAGTATTCCGGGGAAAGGAACCCTTGCCCGGGTATGGCTGCCCTCCGGGGATGAGGAGGCGGAAATTTGAAAAAACAGGTGAAAGCTTATATCATAGCAGGAACCGGCCTGATCCTGGCGGCAGCGGCAGGCTTTGGCCTTCCCTGGGTTCTGCTTCATTTTGGGGATGAGCAGCAGCTGGGCCGGATAGAGCAGGAGGAGGTATCTCCCATGGAGATTACCGACCAGCCAGTGCTTACGATTGTGGAAAAGATCCGGCTGATGAAACGGGCATCTTCCAATTCCATGATTCTTGAAAAAGGCAGAAATTACAGCCGGGAGACCATCGCCGGAAAAATCAGCGAGGAGCTTCAGGCGCTGGCGGATCTGGGGATTCCGGGAATTCCTGAAGGAACGGCAGATGCTGACATTCTGGCTGAACCTGTATTTATGATGGATGTGGAGGGGGAAAATTCCTTTATTGTCTGGAACGCGGAATTATATTCCGAAAGCTGGAGCGCAGATCTGTCTGTGGATGATGAGACGGGAAAAATCCTGAGCCTGAGCTGTTATGGCAGTATGGATGCGGATACAGATGCCGGGAGTGGAAGCGCGGCAGCAGAGAATTTTGGGGAATATCTGAGCTGTCATGTGGCACAGGTGAGTGTTTCAGACTATGCGCCTGTGGAGTACTGGGACAGTGAAACACAGGCCAGCTATGAGAATGAAATACAGAACCAGGCAGAGGCAGGCAGTACCTGGGAAGAGGCGAAAGAGCAGGTAGATGAAGAGTGGGGCCTGGACAATCTGGGCTATCTGGTTAATGTAAGTTATGGAGATGAGAGCGGTCTGGAAGCCCGGTATTGGATTTCGGCCTCTCTGGAAAACGGAAGCCTGGAAATTCTTCCTCTGTAGGATACATTTCTGATGCAAGTACCCGTTAAGCTGTCCTTAAGAGGTGAGAGAAATATGGAAGGACAGAGAGCAGGAGAACGGGGAAGCAGGCTGGAAAGCAGATACGGACGGCGCCGCCGGAGACAGAGAGCGCTGCGCAGAAAAATATTCGGTTTTTGTCTGTTCACCTTTCTTTTGGGTGTGTGGTTTGGAAAACTTGTGTTTGCGAAGGAAACTGGTATGCCGGGTTTGATACAGGAGATACGGGAAGGAATCCCGGCAGCAGGAAAGGATGGAGCGGAAGAGACAGACAGCATAGCGGACAGCGGAACAGCATCAGACAGTCTTTCCTCCGGCGCAGAGCAGGAAAAAAACGGAGACTGGAAGCTTACGCTGGTAAACGCGTCTCATCCCCTGGAAGAAGGCTATGAGCCGGACCTGGCGGAAATCGAGAACAATTATTATTTTGACTCCAGGGCGGTGGAATATCTGCAGGAAATGCTTGCTGCCGGGAGAAAAGAAGGACTTGACTTTTGGGTGTGTTCGGCTTATCGTACCATTGAGAAACAGACAGAGCTCTATCAGGACAAGGTGCGCCGCCTGGAGGCAGAAGGCATGAGCCACAGGACAGCTCTGAAGGAGGCCGGAACAGTTGTGGCTTATCCGGGAACCAGCGAGCATAATCTGGGTCTGGCTGTGGATATCGTGGCAAAGGATTATCAGATACTGGATGAGAAGCAGGAAGAGACGGACGAACAGCAGTGGCTGATGGAAAACTGCTGGAAATACGGCTTTATTCTGCGTTATCCTACGGACAAGACAGAAGAGACAGGCATCATCTATGAGCCCTGGCGTTACCGTTATGTGGGACGGGAAGCCGCCCGGGAAATCATGGAACGGGGGATCTGTCTGGAGGAATATCTGGGAGAGGCATAAGGAATGAACAGGATAAATTATCAGAAGGAACTGGAAAAAGAATTGGAACGCATTACGGCGGCGGGGCGTACGCCCCGCCTGCTGCTGCACAGCTGCTGCGCGCCCTGCAGCAGTTATGTGCTGGAATATCTGTCAGATTATTTTCCCATTACGGTATTTTACTATAACCCAAACATTTATCCGCCGGAAGAGTTCGGAAAGCGGGTGGAGGAGCAGCAGAGGCTGATTCGGGAGCTTCCCGTGAAGCATCCGGTCTCTTTTCTGGAAGGTCCTTACGAACCGGAGCGCTTTTACGAAATGGCAAAAGGGCTGGAGCAGGTGCCGGAAGGCGGGGAGCGCTGCTTCCGCTGCTACCGCCTGCGCCTCGAGGAGGCGGCCCAGATGGCCCGGGCCGGGGAATTCGATTACTTTACCACGACTCTTTCCATCAGCCCGCTGAAAAACGCAGAAAAGCTCAACGAGATGGGGGCGTATCTGGCAGAGGAGTACAAGGTGCCTTATCTGTTCAGCGATTTTAAGAAACGGAACGGTTATAAGCGTTCTACGGAGCTGTCGGCCGAGTATGGGCTGTACCGGCAGGATTACTGCGGCTGTGTGTTTTCCCTGCGGGAGCGTAAGAGAGCAGAAGAAAAGTCAAATACCCCGATGCAAGTATACGGGGCATCAAACCAGAGATGATGCAAGCATCGGGGTATTTGACCCTCGCGGCGTTCGCTAAATGGACGTGCGAGCACAAGGTTAAGAAGGCGGCCTGGGCCGCGTCCGCTTGGCTCACTGCCCGCGGGAATAGAGAAGAACAGGTAAAAAGGCTGGGATTCATACAGAAATCCTGGCCTTTTCTGCGGAGAAAAGTGAGAAATCCTTGAATCCCTTTACCAACTGTGCTACTATGAAAACCAGTCAGACACCCGCGGCGGCAGCCGGCGCATCTGCTTTTCCAGGCTTCCGTCGTCTGCGGGAATATTACAGTGTTAAGAGAGGAAAATACATATGGCACAGCTCTGGGGAGGCCGTTTCACCAAGGAGACGGACAAGCTCGTATACAATTTCAACGCTTCAATTTCATTTGATAAAAAATTCTATAAGCAGGACATGCAGGGAAGCATGGCCCATGTGAAAATGCTGGAAAAGCAGGGAATTCTGACAGAGGAGGAGAGAGACGCCATCCTTGCCGGAATCGAGGGAATCCTCGCAGATGTGGAGAGCGGAAAGCTGGAGATTACCGATGAATACGAGGATATCCACAGCTTTGTGGAGGCTGTGCTCATTGACCGGATCGGGGATCCGGGAAAGAAGCTTCATACAGGCCGCAGCCGCAATGACCAGGTGGCTCTGGATATGAAGCTTTACACAAGAGACGAGATTACAGCCATCGACGGTCTGGTTCGGGAGCTGCTTGCAGTGCTTCTGCGCCTGATGAAGGAAAATACGGAGACTTTCATGCCGGGCTTTACCCATCTTCAGAAGGCCCAGCCCATTACGCTGGCCCATCATCTGGGCGCCTATTTTGAGATGTTCAAGCGGGATCGGGGCCGTCTCCATGATATCTATAAAAGAATGAATTACTGTCCTCTCGGCTCCGGCGCTCTGGCGGGAACTACCTATCCTCTGGACCGGGAATATACGGCGGAGCTTCTGGGCTTTGCGGGACCGACGCTGAACAGCATGGATTCCGTGTCAGACCGGGATTACCTGATAGAGCTTCTCTCTGCCCTTTCCACGATTATGATGCATCTGAGCCGTTTTTCCGAGGAAATCATCATCTGGAACACCAATGAATACCGGTTTGTGGAAATCGATGACGCCTACAGCACAGGAAGCAGCATCATGCCCCAGAAGAAAAATCCGGATATCGCAGAGCTGGTGCGGGGAAAGACGGGACGCGTTTACGGAGCCCTGATGTCCCTGCTTACGACCATGAAAGGCCTGCCTCTGGCATATAATAAGGATATGCAGGAGGATAAGGAACTGACCTTTGACGCCTTTGATACGGTAAAGGGCTGCCTGGCTCTCTTTACCGGAATGCTGGACACCATGAAGTTCAACAAGGCAGTCATGGAAGAGAGCGCCAAGAAGGGTTTTACCAATGCCACAGACGCGGCGGATTATCTGGTAAACCATGGAGTACCTTTCCGGGATGCCCACGGAATCATCGGCCGGCTGGTTCTCTACTGCATCGATCAGAACAAGGCCATAGAGGAGCTGTCCCTGGAGGAACTGAAAAATATCAGCCCTGTTTTTGAAAATGACATCTATGAGGCTGTCAGCATGGAAACCTGCGTGAACAAGCGCCTGACCCTGGGGGCCCCCGGAAAGGCAGCCATGGAGCAGGTAATTGCCCTGAATGAGAAATGGATGGAAGAGCATCCTGCTCTGGAAGAGAAGTAAAAGGCAGAGCTGCAGGAAAGAAAAAATACTTGCAATTTTCGGGAAACTGCGGTAGTATACTTTAAGAAAAAGACATATGTACGCGGTACAAAGACATAAACAGAGGAGTGTATGAGAAAATGAGCGAGAAGCTGAGAGTAGGAATTTTAGGCGGAACCGGAATGGTGGGACAGAGATTTATCTCTCTGCTGGAGAACCATCCCTGGTTTGAGGTTGTGACCATTGCGGCCAGCGAAAGAAGCGCGGGAAAGACCTATGAGGAGGCGGTGGGCGGCCGCTGGAAGATGGATACGCCCATGCCGGAAGCGGTCAAGAAGATTGTGGTAATGAATGTGAATGAGGTTGAGAAAGTGGCGGCAGGCGTGGACTTCGTGTTCAGCGCCGTGGATATGACCAAGGATGAGATCCGGGCCATCGAGGAGGCTTATGCGAAGACAGAGACCCCGGTTGTGTCCAACAACAGCGCGCACCGCTGGACGCCGGATGTTCCGATGATGATTCCGGAGATCAATGCGGATCACGCGAAGATTATCGAGAAGCAGAAAGAGCGCCTTGGCACAAAGAGAGGGTTTATTGCTGTAAAGCCAAACTGTTCCATTCAGTCCTGTACGGCGGCTCTGGCGGCCTGGAAAGAGTTTGAGCCTTACGAGGTAGTGGCGACCACCTATCAGGCGATCTCCGGCGCGGGCAAGACCTTTAAGGACTGGCCGGAAATGGTGGAAAATATCATTCCCTACATCGGCGGCGAGGAAGAAAAGAGCGAGAAAGAGCCTCTGCGTGTTCTGGGAACCTATGAGGATGGCGAGATTCAGCTTGCCAAGGAGCCCGTGATCACCTGCCAGTGCATCCGCGTACCTGTGCTGAACGGCCACACAGCGGCAGTTTTCGTGAAATTCCGTAAGAAAGCCACAAAGGAACAGCTCATTGAAAAGCTCCGTTCCTTTAAGGGAGTGCCCCAGGAGCTGAATCTGCCCAGTGCGCCCAAGCAGTTCATCCAGTATCTGGAGGAGGATAACCGTCCCCAGGTGAAGCTGGACGTGGATTATGAGAATGGAATGGGTGTATCTATCGGACGGCTTCGTGAGGATCACGTTTACGACTGGAAGTTTGTAGGCCTGTCCCACAATACAGTCCGTGGAGCTGCCGGAGGAGCAGTGCTCTGCGCAGAGCTTCTGAAGGCTCAGGGCTACATCGCAGCCAAATAATCACAGATAATTACAGCTGTTTTAATTGTGAAAGAAAATTTATGAAGAAAAAGGATATGAAAATGGTCATTTCTGCCGCAGGAATGGCCATTTGCCTGTTATGCGGCAGCTGCGGCGGGGAAAAATCAGGAAAAACAGAAGAAGCTTTGAGAACGGCAGGAAATCTGCTTTTGGAGATTGCCCGGGAAGTCCGGCAGGAGCAGGAACAGAAAGAGCAGGAGTCAGTGCGGGAAGCCCGTGAGAGAGCAGCGCGGCTGGAGGCTTACCGCACCTGCAGTTCCGGAACGCTGATAGAGGATATCCTGTCAAAGGAAGAGACAAACAGCCTGTTTTATGCGTCTGAAATACCTGCGGAGGTTTTTGAACGGATGAACGGAGTCTCTTATGTGGACAATGACGATATTGCTCTTTCAGATCTCAGATATCTGCGGATGCTTTATGTGGGATTTGACGGTCAGCCCCATGTGGGAGAAATGGTTGTCAATGCTCAGATCGCAGATACAGTGCTTGAGATTTTCCGTATTCTGTACGACAGCGGTTACCAGATAGAGAAAATGCGCCTTATCGATGATTACGGCGGCGATGACGATGCCTCCTGCCTGGATAACAACACCTCCTGCTTTAATTACCGGGTGGTGGAGGGAAGCACGAATCTCTCCCGCCACGCCTATGGAATGGCCATAGACATTAATCCCTTTTACAATCCCTATGTGACCTATGAGGACGGCATTGAAAATATCTCCCCGGAAGGAAGTGAGCCTTACGCGGACCGCTCGGCTGATTTTCCACATAAGATCGGAGGGGAGGGAGACCTGTGCCTGGAATTGTTTGAGGAACGGGGATTTACCTGGGGCGGAGATTGGAGAACCTTGAAGGATTATCAGCATTTTCAGATAAATGTTTCCTGAGAAAAATTTTTGTAGCAAATCCGGAGTTTCCTTCGTTATTACTTATAGAAGAGAAAGAAAAAGTGGTAAAAGGCGGAGGAAGTCAGCGTCTGGCTGGATTATGACGGAGAGCTGATCTGTACCTATCCGGCATACGAAAACGGCTGGCATGTGATAGCGAGACCGGACGGCACCCTTCAGGACTTGAGAGATGGACAGGAGTATTCCTATCTGTTCTGGGAAGGGACTGCGGATACTCAGTATGATATGAGTACAGGCTTTGTGGTAAAAGGAGATGATACGGCGGCCTTTCTTCAGGAAAAGCTGTCTGAACTTGGACTTACGCCTGCTGAGTACAATGAATTTATTGTATACTGGCTTCCGAAAATGCAGGAAAATCCGTGGAATCTGATTACCTTCCAGACTGATGCCTATACCAGCCAGGCAGCTCTGCATATTGAGCCGGAACCGGACAGCGTTATCCGTGTCTTTATGGTTTATCAGGCTCTGGAAAAGCCGATAGATGTACCGGAGCCGGTGCTCCGTTCCGTATCCAGAGAAGGATTTACTGTGGTGGAATGGGGTGGAACAGAGGTGAAATAGGCTCCCGGCATGCTTCGATGCAGCGTATAGAAAACCGAAAGATTCAGAAATACCGTTGTTCTCTGTCAGCTGGCTTAAAAGAGAAAACAGCGGTATTTTTTGTAATTTTCTGTGAAAAAATGATTGATTTATATGGATGTTTATGCTATTCTGCATATATCAGCCAGGTCTGCTGATTCAAAAGGAGAGTTTCTCTCCGAGTTTCCCGATTTATAGGAGTTCCCGTTAAACACTAAAGCGGCAAAACGAAGCAGTGCTGCAGTCTGCGGCGGCCGGAAAGTACAGAAGATATGTTTTTTTGGCAAGAGAGCGTTGAAACTTTGCGCAATATTTTATAAAATGAGGAGGAAAACAGTTGCATAAAATTTTAAAAGAATTAACGCTGCTGGACAGATTTCTGTTTGATCAGACTATGGACTGTCCGGAAGCCCATGAAGCGGCCCTGCAGATCATTTTCGGTGATCCGAACCTCAGATTTCTGACCCCGGCGCAGACGGAAAGTGAACGGATTCGAAAGATCCATAGCTGCGTTCAAAAGATAAGGACCAGTGAGGAAATGGGAGTGAAGTATATGCAGGCATGGGAAGAAAAAGCGCTTGAAAGGCTGGCCGGGAAAGCGGAAGGTTTGCTGGAAGGAAAAGCAGAGAGCATCCTGGAACTTCTGGAGGAGCTGGGGCCGGTGCCGGAGGAGCTGCGGAAGAAAATCATGGACGAAAGAGATCTGAATACGCTGAAAGGCTGGCTGAAGCTGGCGGCGAAGGCATCATCTGTGGAGAACTTCTGTTTTCTGCTTGACAGCAGAGAGAAAATATAATAAGATAGACCCAGAAAAAAGCGAACAGACATTCGAAAAAAGAATCTGGAAGAGGGATAAGGAGAAGTAAATGGTTAAAGAAGAAAAGCAGAAAGCGCTGGAAGCGGCTCTGGCGCAGATTGAAAAACAGTTTGGAAAGGGCTCCGTCATGAAGCTTGGCGACAAGGGAGCCAATATGCAGATAGAGACGACACCTACAGGCTGTCTGAGCCTGGATCTGGCTTTGGGACTGGGAGGAATTCCGAAAGGGCGAATCATTGAGGTGTACGGCCCGGAATCCAGCGGTAAGACCACAGTGGCGCTCCACATGGTGGCTGAAGTGCAGAAGCGGGGAGGCATTGCGGGCTTTATTGACGCGGAGCATGCGCTGGATCCGGTTTATGCGAAGAATATCGGCGTGGATGTGGATAATCTTTACATCTCTCAGCCGGATAATGGTGAACAGGCTCTGGAGATTGCGGAGACTATGGTCCGCTCAGGCGCGGTGGATATTATTATCGTGGACTCTGTGGCGGCGCTGGTGCCGAAGGCAGAGATCGAGGGAGATATGGGAGACGCTCATGTGGGTCTGCAGGCAAGGCTGATGTCTCAGGCGCTGAGAAAGCTGACCGCGGTGATCAGCAAGTCCAAATGTACGGTGATTTTTATCAACCAGCTTCGTGAGAAGGTGGGCGTTATGTTCGGAAATCCCGAGGTGACCACAGGAGGCCGGGCGCTTAAATTTTATTCCTCTATCCGTATGGATGTGCGCCGGATCGAGACCCTGAAGCAGGGAGGAGAGATTGTGGGCAACCGGACCAGGATTAAGGTTGTGAAAAATAAAATTGCGCCGCCCTTTAAAGAGGCAGAGTTTGATATTATGTTTGGAGAGGGAATTTCCAGAGAAGGAGATATTCTGGATCTGGCAGCCAATACAGGCGTGGTGAACAAGAGTGGTGCATGGTATGCCTATAATGGTGAAAAGATTGGCCAGGGACGCGAGAACGCGAAGCTGTATCTGAAACAGAACCCGGCGGTCTGCCAGGAGATTGAAGAAAAGGTGCGGGAAGGCTTTGGCCTGGATTCTGCGAAAATGGAAGGCGGAGAACAGGATGGCCAGGAGAAAGCAAAGGAGAAGTCTGCGGAAAAGGCGGCAGACAAGTAAGCGGTGATTTCAGATGAGACAGAGACAGCCAGGAAAAGATGGGGAGAAATCAGGTGACATTAAGCGTGCCAGGCACCGGGCTCTTCATATTCTGGAGCGCAGCGACAGGACAGAAAAGGAGCTCCGCACAAAGCTGGAACAGAATTATAAGCCGGAAGCTGTGGAGGATGCAGTGGCCTATGTGAAAAAGTATCATTATTTGGATGATATGCGGTATACGGTGAACTATCTGAACAGCCGCGGCCGGGTCAAGAGCCGCCGGCAGGTGGAGCAGGAGCTTCTCTACAAGAAAGGGGTTTCAAAGGAGATTCTGGAGGAAGCCCTTCAGGTGGCAGAGCCTCAGGATGAGCGGGAGCAAATCCGGCGCTGGATGGAGAAAAAACAGATTCATCCGGAGACAGCCAGTCAGGATGAGCTGCGGAAGTTTTATCTGTTTCTGATGCGCCGGGGATTTCGAAGCGAAGATATTTTAAGTGAGATAAGGGTCTCTGCTTCCTGATTTTCAGAAGCAGAGATTAGAAATACGAAGTCAGTTTCAGGATAAAAAGGGGCGGGCCCTCGGAAGTTCGAGGTTACCCGCCCTGTTTTTATCCCGCAGCCGGCAGTGCTATATCCTGCAGGATGAAGCTTACGAAGTTTTCTGCTTTTTCTCAGTAAGAGAAAGGGCAATCTTTTCCGGCGTAATCGGAAGCTCTCTGTGCCATACGCCGGTGGCCCGGTAGATGGCGTGAGTCAGTGCCGGAGCCGGGGTGTTGATTACGATCTCGCCGATGGATTTGGCTCCGAAGGGACCAGTGGGCTCATAGCTGTGCTCAAATTCCACGTGGAGCTTTCCCATGTCCAGACGGGTGGGAATCTTATACTGCATAAAGGAAGAGCCGATGGGCTTTCCATTATGGTCATAGCGCACGTCCTCCATCAAGGTGTGTCCGATTCCCTGGACGATGCCGCCTTCCGTCTGGATGCGCGCCAGGGCAGGATTGATGGGGATGCCGCAGTCTACCACGGCCATGTAGTCCAGAATCGTGACAAGACCTGTCTCTTTGTCCAGCTCGATTTCCACCATGCCCACCATGTAAGGCGGAGGGGAGACCGGGGAGGAGTGGCTTGCGGTGGCTTCGGCCGCCTGGGTATTGAATACCTGAGACTTATAGCCGATATCTTCCAGGCTTACAGTTTCCTCAGTACCTATCCGCCGGACCTGGCGGCCCTCAAATACCATCTCCGAGGCGTTGCAGTTCAGCATTTCCGCGGCAATGGAGCAGATCTTTTCCTTCAGCTCCGCGCAGGCTTTTTCTACGGCCTTTCCGGTGATATAAGTAGTGGAAGAGGCGTAGGAGCCGGAGTCATAAGGAGAAGCGTCCGTATCCGCGCCGAAGACAGCGATGTCATCCACGCTGCAGTCCAGACATTCGGCGGCCATCTGTGCCAGAATCGTGTCGCAGCCGGTTCCCATGTCTGCCGCGCCGATGATCAGGTTATAGGTGCCGTCCTCGCTGAGCTTGATGGTGGCGGAGCCCACATCCACATGGGAGATACAGGAGCCCTGCATGGCCATGTCCACGCCTGCCGTCCGCACCTTGCCGTTTCCCATATCCCGCACCGGGTATTTCTCATCCCAGTGGAACATCTGCCGGCAGTGCTCCATGCAGCGGTCAAGGGCGCAGGCGTTGGCGGTTTCGTTGTAATAGGAGGGCATTTCCATGCCTTCTTTTACCATATTTTTATCACGGATCACAGTGGGATCCATGTCAAGCTGCTCTGCCAGCTCATTGACGATGGTTTCCAGCGCATAGATGCCCTGGGTGGCTCCGTAGCCCCGGTAGGCTCCCGACGCCTGGAGATTGGTGTAGACCACGTCATAGCTGAAGCGGTAGGCCTCCAGCCCTCCTGTGTAGAGAGGAATGGCCTTATGCCCGGACAGGCCCACAGTGGTGGGGCCGTGTTCGCCGTAGGCGCCTGTATTGGAAAGGGTATAAAGGTCGATGCAGCGGATATGGCCGTCTCTGCTGGCTCCCAGGCGGATGCGGATCTCCATCTCGTGGCGGGGAGAGCCTGCAATCTGGGATTCTTCCCGGGTGTAGATGATCTTGGCGGGGCGTCCGGTCTTCAGAGTGACAAAGGCGGGGTAGACCTCACAGACAGCCGTCTGCTTGGCGCCGAAGCCTCCTCCGATCCGGGGTTTTTCCACGCGGATCCTGCTTTTGGGGATGCCGAGGGCACGGGACAGGATTCTGCGGCAGTGAAATACGATCTGAGTAGAGGAGATGACATGAAGCCTGCCGTAACGGTCCAGCTCCGTATAGGTGCGGAAGGTCTCCATCATGGCCTGGTTAAAAGCTTTGGTGTGATAGGTGCGGTCCAGAACGATATCGCAGTCAGACAGTACTGCCTCCACGTCCCCGTCGCCGTTTACCTCGCTGGCCACCAGATTCCTTTTGGGATCGCCGCCCACCTGGCAGGGCGGAAACCAGTCCTCCTCCGGGTGGACCAGGATGGGATTGTCCTTGGCTTTCCGGAAATCCAGCACAGGCTCCAGCACCTGATACTTCACTTTAATCAGTTTCATAGCCCGAAGAGCCGCTTTTTCTGTCTCGGCGGCAATGATAGCCACCGGATCTCCCACAAAGCGCACATGCCGGTCCAGAATCAGCCGGTCATAGGGAGAGGGCTCCGGATAGGTCTGTCCTGCGATGGCGAACCGGGTCTTCGGTACGTCCTCCCAGGTGTAGACGGCTGCCACGCCTGGGACTTTCATGGCTGTGGAAGTGTTGATTTCCTGAACAATGGCGTTGGCATGGGGAGAGCGCAGAAGCTTCACCACCAGCGCGTTGCCGGGGGTAATATCGTCCGTGTAGACGGGCTTGCCCAGCAGAAGCTGCATGGCGTCTTTCTTACGGATCGGTTTGTTGATGGATTTATATTCTTTCTGTTCCATAGCTGTCTCCTTGTGCGTTTCTTATGCGCGGTTCTGATTTCTGCGGCTCTCCAGATAGTTCCGGATTCCTCTCAGCTGTCCGTCATAGCCGGAGCAGCGGCAGAGATTGCCCGCAAGAAACATACGGATCTCATCGTCAGTAGGATCAGGATTTTCACGCAGAAGGGCGATGGTGTTCATGACGAAGCCGGGATTGCAGAAGCCGCACTGGTCTGCGCCCTGATCGGCGATAAAACCGGCGAAATCAGCGGCTTCCTCCTGCAGTCCTTCCAGAGTGTGAATGCTGTGTCCTGCCGCCCGGGCAGCCAGCATGGAGCAGGAGAGGATGGGGCGTCCATCCATCAGCACGGTACAGAGGCCGCAGCCGGAGGTCTCACAGCCTCTTTTTACGCTGTAGCAGCCGTGGTTTCTTAAAAAGTCAATGAGGAGCAGGCCGGGGTCGATATGATCTGTGACAGGTCTGCCGTTCAGGGTAAGTTTCAGTTCCATGTGTTCATTCCTCCCAGTTCCAGGGCGCTGCGTCTTGCCAGCACGTTGATCAGATGGGTCCGGTAGGCGGCGCTTCCGCGGACATTACTGTCGGTGGGGGCCGACTCTGCCGCATAGGCGGCGAAGGCCCGGGCGCTGTCTTCCGTGATACCGCCTTTCAGCAGTCCCTGTTTATCCCGGATGACCATGGCCCGTGCGGGACGGGCTCCGATGACGGCCCGGTACGCTCCTTCCACCTGCGAAAGGGCACAGGTGAGGATGGGAAAGTCCGTGCGCTGCATGCGCATGGCCTGGTATACGAAAATGCCGGGTTTCTTTTTGACCAGAATCCGGACGAGAATATCGTTGTCCTGCTTCATGGACGCAAAGGTTTCCAGAGGAATGATTCCTCCCTTATACAGCTCCACATAAGTATCCATGGCAAGGAACAGAGTCAGTACATCGGAGAAGCCGAAGCGCCCCCAGATACTTCCGCCCACGGTTGCCATATTCCGGAACTGGACACCTATGATATCCTGTACCGCCCGGGCGGCGGCACCGCAGGTATAGGCATTCAGGCCGGGGTGTGTCTCCAGCTGGCGCAGGGTCGCCATGGCGCCGATGGAGAATTCTTCTTCTGTCTCTTCGATGGCGTCCAGCCCCAGGCGGCACAGGTCGATGGCGGTGCCTATGGTATTCCGGGCCATTTTCATCCAGAGCATGCCGCCGATGATGCGGCCGCTTCTTTTCTGATTCAGCTGATAAGCTTCCTCCAGGCTTTCTGCCTGGACGTAATTTTGTATATTTATCATGTTTTAAGCTTCCTCTTTCAGGCTTCCGCAGACAGACTGGCAGCAGTCTGACGCAGAGAAAAGCCTGGATGTGCAGATACAGTGGTGACAATAATTCAGCCATGCAGCTTTTCTGATAAACACAGGTGAAGTCTGCATGGCTGCATTGAAATCCTGCAGTCCAGTGCCGCAGTCTGATGTCTTCCCAGGACACGGCAAATAAATCTGTCGTGTCCTGAAAGACGCAGAGTCCATATTTCAGGAATTCGACACCGGATTTTGACATTATTATATCAGTATGTCTTGATTTTGGAAAGAGGAATTGCTATAATCCCGTTATAGTTTTAAAACAATAACGATAAGGAGAACAAAGAATTTATGAAGAGAATACTTTCCCTTCTGCTTGCTTTGGCGATGACACTGTCCCTGGCAGCCTGCAGCCCCAATGAATCTGCGGCAGATACCCAGTCAGCCGTTTCCGAAGAAAGCGCTCAGGAACAGGCAGAAGAGCCAGCAGAAGATGTGAGCGGCGCGGAGGAGGCTGATGCCGGAGAAAGCGTGGAAGAAAGCGCTTCCCAGGTGGTTTATCCCGTTACCGTGACAGATCAGGCTGGCCGTGAGGTGGTCATCGAAGAAGAACCCCAGAAGCTGGTCAGCGGATATTACATTTCCACAAGCCTTCTGATTGCCCTGGGACTGGAGGACAGACTGGTGGGAATCGAGGCCAAGGCGGATACCCGTCCCATCTATCAGCTCAGCGCGCCGGAGCTTCTGGACCTTCCCAGTGTGGGAACTGCAAAAGAGTTTGATCTGGAGGGCTGCGCGGCCCTGGAACCGGATCTGGTGTTCCTTCCCCTGAAGCTTCAGGAGTCCGCGGACACACTGGAGGAGCTGGGCATCACTGCTCTGGTGGTAAATCCCGAGGATCAGGAACTGCTGAATGAGACCATAGAGCTTGTGGGAACTGCCACCAACACGCAGGAGAAAGCTCAGTCCCTTCTGGATTTTGCGGCTGAGCAGGAAGCCCGCCTGGGGGAAGCGCTGGCTGATGTGGAGACACCCAGCGTCTATCTGGCCGGAAATTCCTCTCTTCTGTCCACGGCTGGCGACGCCATGTACCAGTCTGATATGATCCGGATGGCAGGCGGCGTGAATGCGGCTGCGGAGATCACGGACACCTATTGGGCAGAGATAAGCTATGAGCAGCTTCTTGCCTGGGACCCGGACTATATTGTGCTTGCGTCCGACGCGGACTACACGGTGGATGATGTGCTGGCAGATCAGAATCTGGCGGACTGCGCTGCGGTGGTAAATGGATGCGTTTATCAGATTCCCGGAGACGCAGAAGCCTGGGACAGCCCTGTTCCCAGCGGAATTCTGGGCGCGGTATGGCTTTCCTCCATCCTGCATCCGGAAGAGTGCCCGGAGGCAGACAGCATGGCGGTGATCGATGAATATTATGAGACCTTCTATGGCTTTACCTACAGCGAAAACTAAACTTTTCTGCGCAGCCGGGGCGATTCTGATGATCGCTCTGGCTGCTGCCAGTTTATTTGTGGGGAAATATCCTCTGTCTCTGGAAGGGATTCTGGGAAGAGACCCCATGCAGCTGAGAGTATTCTGGACGCTCCGGGCCAGCCGCACGGCAGTGGGGGTCATCGGCGGCTTTGCGCTGGGTGTGGCGGGGTTCGTGTACCAGACCGTGTTCCGCAATCCTCTGGCCTCTCCGGATGTGATCGGCGTATCTTCGGGAGCCAGTGCAGGCGCGGCGGCCGGGATTCTGTTTCTGTCCGGAGCGGCAGCAGTCACAGCCTCCGCCTTTGCAGGAGCTCTGGCAGCGGTGATTCTGGCTCTGGCCCTCTCTTCCCTGGACCGGGCCGGAAGAAACAGCACCATTGTGCTGGCAGGCATCGCGGTCCACTCTCTGGCACAGACTGCGCTCATGTGTCTGAAGCTGACGGCCGATCCGGAACGGGAGCTGGCTTCCATTGAGTACTGGATTATGGGAAGTCTGAATGGAATCAGCGGCTATTCCATCGGCGCAAATCTGATTCTGTGTCTTCTGTGCGCTGCAGTCCTGTTCCTTCTGCACCGTCAGATTCTTCTTCTGTCTGCGGAAGAAGGGGAGGCCAGGATGCTGGGCGTGAATGTGGGAAGGCTGCGGCTTGTGGTGCTTCTGACGGCCACCCTGGCTGTCTCCTGCATCGTCAGCCTGTCAGGGCTTATCAGCTTTGTGGGCCTTCTGGCGCCTCACGGCGCCAGGCTTCTGACGAAGCGGAACAGCATGGGTACCATGCTGCTGGGAGGAATGCTTGGGAGCATTCTGCTGACCGGAGCGGACATCCTTGCCCGGAGCGTTTCCTCTACGGAGCTTCCTGTCAGTATCTTTACCAGCCTGCTGGGAGCGCCGTTTCTGATTTTTCTGATTATCCGCGGGAGGCAGAAGGCATGAGTTTTTTTACAGTGGAAAATCTGACGGCCGGGTATGGTGGAAAACCTGTGGTGGATCACATTTCCTTTGAGCTGGAGGAGGGAAGCCTTATGGGGCTTCTGGGGGCCAATGGCAGCGGAAAGACCACGCTTTTAAAGGCTGTATGCGGAATCCTGCCCCACAGGGGCAGTTGTACGCTGGAGAAGACGGTTCTGGAAAAGCTGTCTCCCCGGGAGCTTGCCAGGTTGTGCAGCTATATTCCTCAGCGCAGCGGCATTTCCATTGATATTTCCGTACTGGATGTGGTGCTGATGGGATTTAATCCGAGACTGGGGCTTCTGGAATATTCGTCTGCCCAGATGAAGGAAAGAGCCCGGCAGGCTCTGAACCGGACAGGACTTGGAGGGTGGGAGGAGGAAAATTACCTCCATCTGAGCGAGGGGCAGAAGCAGCTCTGCATTCTGGCCCGCACGCTGGCGGTGGAGGGCAGGCTTCTTCTGCTGGATGAACCGGAGAGCGCTTTGGATTTCCGTTACCGCTACCGGATGCTGGAGCTTCTGCAGGAATGGCTCCGGGACGGAGAACAGGGGGAAAATGGAAAACGGGCGGCGCTGGCGGCTCTCCACGATCCGTCTCTGGCGCTGAACTGCTGCGACAGCCTGCTTCTGTTGTCAGAAGGAAAAATCCGGGCAGTCCTGCACCCGGGTACGGACTCGCTGGAAAGTATGGAAAAGCAGCTTGCTGTTATCTATGGGAGCGTCAGCCTGCACAGATGCAGGGATAAGAGCGGCAGAGAGCAGCTGGTGATGCTGAAAGAAAGCGGAGAAAATGAATGAGAGCAGCAGTGAAAATTACATTTCTGGATGAAAATGGAGAAAAGTTTTTCGGGGAAGGTCCCTGCCGCCTGCTTCATGCCGTGGAAGAGACCGGTTCCCTGCGGGCCGCCGCCCAGTCCATGGGAATGGCTTATACCAAGGCTCTGAAAATTCTGAAAAATGCGGAGAAAGCCCTTGGTTTTGCCCTGACATACAGAGCAGCAGGAGGAAAGGACGGCGGGGGGAGCGTTCTCACGCCGGAAGGAAAGGAGTGGCTGAAACGGTATGAAGCCTACCGGGATGCCTGCATACAGGCCGACAGAAAATTGTATCTGGAATTCTTTCCGGAGCAGCGGTAAACGGCATCTGCTCCTGACAGGAGACAGAGGAAGCGGAAAATCGACGCTTCTTTCCGGGCTTGTGGGAAAGCTTTCATTTTCCAGGTCCGTTCCCGGCATTACCACCTGGGCGGATCCGGGAAAGGCAGTGTACTTGAGGGAAAATACTTCCGGAAAGACTGTCCAGGTGGGACGCTTTGACCCTTCCGTGCCGGGCAGGGAGAACCGGATGCGGCCGCTTACGGAGGGCTTTCGAAAGGCGGGCGTACAGATGCTGGACCGTCTGGCGGAACAGGAAGGAGAATGGGCGGTCATAGATGAGATTGGATATCTGGAAACCGGCTGCGCGGAATACTGCGATACAGTCCGAAGACTGATGGAGCGGAAACGGCTGGCTGCTGCCGTGCGCAGACAGGATCTGCCGTTTCTCCGGGAACTGTGCGGCCGTCCGGATGTGTTTCTGGTGGATCTGAACGCTCCTTTTGGAAGGCTGGGCTGTGTAATTATGGCTTCCGGCCTGGGAAAACGTTTTGGCGGAAATAAGCTGATGGCGGATTTTCGGGGGAAACCCATGATACAGTATGCGCTGGATGCCACAGAAGGCATCTTTGAACGGCGCGTGGTGGTCACACGGCACAGGGAAGTGGAAGAGCTGTGCCGCAGGCAGAATATCCCTGTGGTCTTTCACAGCCTTCCTTACCGCAGCGACACGGTCCGCCTGGGCCTGGAAAGCCTTGAAAAGGGAAGCGGGGAAGTGAAAGGTCTGGAGGGCTGCATGTTCTGTCCGGGGGATCAGCCGCTGCTTGGCCGGGAAACTGTGGCTTCCCTGGCGCTCTGCGCGGCCTCTGAAAAGAAATTCATCTGGCGTGCATCCTGGAATGGGATGGAAGGTTCTCCGGTTCTTTTCCCCGCATGGGCCTTCCCGGAGCTTCTGAACCTTCCGGGAGGAAAAGGCGGCGGCTTTGTGGCGGAAAAGCACCGGGAACAGGTACGGACAGCCGCTGCCGGAAGCCGGTGGGAGCTTCAGGACGTGGACTGCCCGGAGGCTCTGGGGTTTCTGGCAGAAATATGTTGATCTGTGTCTCTTTTTCCTATATACTGTCACCGTACTGGATGATTACAGGAAAGAGAGGATGTATGAATGAATAACACTACCCAGGCAAACGCCGAACTGATGAAGTTTGACGGCAGGCCTTCCTGGGGCGCTGCCTTCCCCCAGGCAATGCAGCATGTTCTTGCGATGCTTATCGGCAACATCACCCCGCCCATGCTGATTGCAGGTATCTGCGGTCTGAGCGCGGAGGAACAGATTATGTTAACCCAGGCGGCCATGATCATCGGCGGCATTA
>CALWAV010000125.1 GCA_944375745.1 uncultured Merdimonas sp. | reverse complement strand
ATGAGATTACCCGGATAGGCGTGAAAAATTATAACCGGCGCCGGAAAGTCCGGGAGATTATGGAATCTCTTCTGACCATAGAGGAAGGAAAGCCGGAGACAGTGAAGGCAGGGCAGAAGAAGAGCTCGATGGAAGTGCAAAGCCAGGGGCTGATCCGGGGAGAACTGGAGGTAAACCGGATTGTTCATCAGGTGATTCAGGAGACAGCGGAACGGGGAGGAGAGCTGAAGCTTCTGGTTCAGCCCGATTATGATCTGGTAATGGAATCTCTGATGCTGGTGAAAGGCGGTCTGGAAAACACAAGGGTGATACACCTTATCTGTCTGGAGCCGGACAGCGGCCAGGATGGCTGCAGCAACCTGGAAAGTATCCGGCGGGTTCTCCGCTATGGCATCGGTATCCGCAGTTACGAGCCGCGTTATTATTATGGAAGAGCGAAAGAGCATTATGGTTCCATGAGCGTGCTGCCCTATCTGATCGCCGCAGATCAGTGCGCAATTCAGATTTCTTCTGATCGGAAAGCGGCAGTCTTACATAACGAGCCCAGGATTGTGGAATATTTAAATGGAGCTTTTGACAGAATGTGCCAGCAGAGCCGCCTTCTGATGGTGAGTATAGACGGCTTTGGAGGAGAACAGGCCAGATGGGGAGCGGAATATATCCGGACAGTAAACTTTTCCAATACCTATGAGATGTGTTCAGGCCTGTGCAGCGTTCAGTTCTGGGATGAGCGGCTGATCCGGAAATATATGAACCGGAATCTTCCCTGCTACGAGGCTATGGCGGAAGAATACATTGCCTATACGGCGGGGCTTTACCAGGCCAAACGCCAGGGGCATGTGACCGTGCTGATGAATAAGTCCTTTGTGGAGGAATTTATCCGAACCGGGATATTCCGGGAATATCCGGCTGTTTTCTTTGCGGAGCCCGTGTCTCCGGCAGACCGGAGGGAACTGATTGAGCGGATTCTGAAGGCGGCGGAGGAAGGCTGGTACCATATCCGCATGGTTCCCATGGAGGATTTTCTGCTGAGCTATCACTGGGAGATTGTCATTCATCAGGGAAGCAGCATGCTGTTTCAGTATACCTTTGAGAATCAGTTCCGAATCTTTCAGATTGAGGAAAAGGATATTCTGGATGCAGTGTTTGATTTTATGGAAAATATGGCGGCAGGATCAAATGTTCTGGATGAGGTCCAGTCAGCGGAGCTGATCCGAAAATGGAAAAAACAGTATCTTGCGTAAGCGGCGGCAGGAGTTTTGGAGCAGACGGAAAATGGAAAATCTGGAATAGAAATGAGGAGCAGGGATTATGGGAAACTGTTCATATGTAAATCAGAAAAAAAGCGGACCGTCTAAAGGATGGTACTGTAACAAAGCCGGAGCCTATGTGGAGTCTTCTTACTGGCGGAATTACTGCAGCGGAAGCACCAGCAGCAGCCACTGCCCCTATCTGGGCGGCGATGACAAATTCCGTAATCCGGGAGGCGGGGAGAAGGAGGAGAGACAAAGCCAGAATACCGGAAACACCTATTCTTCTCAGCCGAAATATGACAAGTCTTCTGTGGAACATGATTATGATTACAGGCATTCCGGCGGATACGCAGAAGACGGATATACGGGAGGATATACAGGCGGCAGTTCGTCCGGAGGAGGGGGCGGCTTCCTGGGAATTTTTGATATCTTTCAGGACCTTCTGGATCTCCTCTTTAAACTGGTTACAGGAGGCGGCCTGATTATTATTGCGGTGGTTATCGTGATTTTTCTGCTGTGGAACGGAATCCGCTTTTTGGGAGCGCAGATAGGCGTGATTAAATCACCTCTGACAATCAGTCTGTCGCTGCCGGAAGACAGTTCCATTCAGGCAGAGGACATTTCCTTTCAGCTGATTGGCGGCAGCGGAATCGGAAAAGCAGTGGAAGCAGCGCTTGATGAGGAGGGCACCTGCAGCGTCAATGTGAAAAAGGGGACCTATGAATTTGTCCAGAAATATGATGGTTTGTCCATCTGTCTGGGTGTGGGAACTGTTGACGGAACATCGGAATATGATCTGGCGGCGGATACCCATCTGCTGGAGAACTGGGTTGTGCGCTTCACCTTCTGCGATGAAGGGGGAACGGAACTTTACCCGGAGGAGGTAAGCGTTATGGATTCGTCAGGCAGCCGGCTGGACCTGGTAAAGCTGGAAGAAAACAGGTATGTATGCCCTATGGTGAATCTGGAAGAAACAGGAACGCTTACTGTCTGCACAGAGGGATATAAAGAGGTTCAGGTGGAACCGGAGACCGGCAGCAGGGTAATGAACTGTACAGTAGTTCTGAGGCAGGAAGAATGAAACAGAGAAAAGAAGACAACAGGAGATTATCAGAAATGCAGCAGCTGATTCGTACACCGAAAATAAAGAAAGCCGCAGCGGCGGCAGCGGCTATGGTAATCATAATTGCCGCAGCGGCAGCGCTGACCGGCGTAATAAGAAAGCGGAGCGCGGAGAAAAAATATCTGGACAGTCTTTTGGAACAAGGATATCTGTGGGAGACAGAAAGCACGGAAAAATATCTTGTGGTACGTGTGGGATTTCCCGAGACTGTGGAGGAAATTCCGACTGTGACGGTGACAAATCTGCAGGACGAAGATCAGGTATTGGATGGAACAGCTGATGTATCCGGAAATACTCTGAACTATACGGCAGTAATCACGGAAGGGGACTGGAAAGTGGCTTCCTCCTGCTCCGGCTGTGTTACTGTGGTGAATAATCTGCGGGTGGAAGAGGAGGATGAGCTTATTTACATGGGACAGACTCTGCCGCTGCAGGAGGAGCAGGAGAGCGGCGTTCTGGATGGGTTTGTGGAAGGGATCAAAGGATTGTTCAAATAAAGCAGGTTCGTCAAAAATCACGGAGAAAAGAAGGCGCAATTACTGAGCCTCGGAAGCTGTCAGATTTCCTGCGCTGTCGTACCATTCCTGGCCGATACGCTCTCCGTTGGAGTCGTATATAATTTTTGTAGAGGAATTTAAGGTTCCATCCGCGTCATAAGAATTTACCAGAGTCCGATTGCCATCCGCGTCGTATTCATATTCGGCATAATAGAGCAAGATTCCGTCCGGGTCACAGCCTTTCATGACAGACACAAGATCGGAATTCCCGTCATATTCATAAAGCATGATCTGTCCCAGCCGGTTATCCGCGTCATATTCTTCGATTGTGGAGATTCGTCCCTGGGAATCATATTCATACACCAGGGTGAAATAGGTGCCGGCCCGATAGTTTCTGACCTGGGTCAGCACACCATTTTCATCATAGGTTTTATCAGAAGTGCTGATTTCTCCTGTATCGCTTCTGTAGTTTACAGATTTCAGAGGATTCCCATTTTCATCATAAGGGATCTCCACGGTGGCAGTCGGTCTGCCATCTGCGTCGTAGGAGACAGCCTGGACGAGTTTTTCGCCTTCATTGTAAGTGAAGATCTGGAACCAGATCAGATTTCCGGAAGAATCATATCTGGTCCTCTGCCGGATGTTTCCGGAGGAATCTTTGATATTTCCTGATTCTACCCGCGCCAGTTTATCTGCCAGATGCTCGTCTCCTCCGGTTTGTTCCAGACCGTTCTGCAGAATGGAAAGAGCGCTTTCGTAATCCTGGAGCCGGATATAAGCATCGGCGGCGCCCATATAGCCTTCCTGCCGTTCCGGAGCCGTCTCAATGGCTTCTGTGAAAGCAGAGAGAGCCCCTTCGTAATCCAGCTGTTCAATACAGAGATTTCCCTGCTTCAGCTGTTCATCATACAGAGCGTCAGGATCAGGCGCTTCTTCGGATGCCTGCCGCTCTGTTTCAGTCGTTTCTCCGGAAAACTCCCCATCTGTCTTTTCCTGAGCCGTGTCCTCCTCCCCAGAGCGTTCTTTTCTGCCGCCGCTCAGAAACAGATATCCCAGCGCTGCCAGAAGCAGAAGAGCCAGAATTCCAGCCAGAATAGGGATAAATTTCCTGTTTTTCTTTTTCTCCGGGTTCTCTCCGGATACCCGTTCCTGTGACGGCGTTTCTTCCTGCACAGGGATTTCCAAAGCTTTTGAAGTTCCTTTGATCTCCACAGGTGTCAGAGGTTCTCCGCAGTTCTTGCAGTAATGCGCCCGGTCCTCATTAAATGTTCCGCAATTTGTACAATACATTGATTTCTCCCCTATTCTGTTCAGGACCGAAGTCTGAATCCACAGGCGATACAGAAGTTCATGTCCGCCTCCACCGGCTCTCCGCAGTTGGGGCATACGGACGCAGCGCCGCCGGTACTCTCTTCTTTGTTATCGGAAGTATCTGGTTTTCCTCCCGCAAAATCATCTGTAAAATTTTCCACAGAATTCTGCTGGGGCTCAAATGCCGCCTTCACAATATCTTCATCCGGATTTTCAGCTAAAGAGTATCCGCATTTTACGCAGAATCTTTGTCCGGCAGATACAGGGCTTCCGCACCTGGGGCAGGCCGTGGAAGCGTCTTCAGAGCTGTTACGGAAAATTTTCCGGCCGCAGGAGTGGCAGAAACGGTCATCCTTGTCCAGCTCGGAACCGCAGCTGGGGCAGATAAGTCCTTCCCGCAGTTTTTTCAGCTGGTTTTCCAGTCTGGCAAGCTCGTTTTCTCCGGCGCTGATATTTTCCACATCTGCCTGAAATTCCTGTTCCATGTCGTGCCGGTGGGATTCGTAATATTTTTTTCCGAGGTGGGAGTACAGTCCGGAAAGCTGTTCTCTCTTCGCGGCAATCCTTTCCTGAAGCTCTGCTTCTTTTCCATTTACATTGGTATCAGTCTCCTGCATATGACAGACTCCTTTCTCTATTTTGACATTTGCTGTTTCCGAAGGCGAAGGCTCTGGCGAGGCGTTCACCAGCTCTCTGCAGTTCAGGCAGAAGTCTGCGGTATCCTTCTCTTTAGTCTCACGGTGTTTTACAATATATAACAGTGTCCCGCCGGAAAATGTATCGGATTTTCAGATAAAACAGATAAACTCCGGTATTTTTTCATAACTTTTCAAACTGATGATACAATGAAACTTTTGCCAGAGTCAATCAGTGGCATTTTTTGTGGCAGAATTTTCGAAATTCTAAAATACGGAAGCTGCCAGATACTGGTGGAGTGTTACAGTACGGATGAAGCCAGAGCAGGGCTTTTTGAAAGTCTGATGATCGAAGGATTAAAGAAAGAAACCATCGGCGATATTTCAGGCCAGAAAACCTTTATGAGAAAATATTCACCTCTGCTTCAAACCAGAGAGGCTTATCCCAAAATGATTATTGCCCGGACAAAGCATCTGAAATCTTTGAACAATAAAACAGGAATTTCTGAAATACAGGGAAGAACAATCTGGCAGAATTCGGCTTTTTCAGTACCGAATTCTGCCATAGCGGTTCTGTTTTTGAATGTATATTTGATTATAACAGATCTTCCGCAAGCGTGAACCATTCGTCAGCAGACAGGTTCATATCATATCCGGAAAGACTGTAAAAGTTTGTTCCATCGCTCCAGATGACGCTTTCCTGTTCAGAAGAAGAGCCATCCTCTTCGAGGGACTCTTCCAGATAATACAGTGTGACAGTCTGGCCGGATTTGTCCTGGCAGGTGTCTGTCTGAATGGCAGTCTGTCCAGCTTCCGCAAGCGCTTCCTGGCTGGCGGCTTCTTCCAGAGGACTGATTTGATAGATCAGGGCTGCCTTATCATTTAAGTAGCTGATATAAATACTCTTGTAGGTGCCGGCTGCTTCTCCATTTTCATCATAGTCAGTGTCCTCGTTGATATTCAGAGCGCCGAAGGAAAATCCGTAATCGAGAGTTTCCGGGCAGCGGAAGGAAAGACCTGTCTCTTTCTGTGCCTGCTCCACGGCCTCATAGCTGTGGGTCAGAGTGGCGGGAGCGGGACTGGAATCCGTCCGGACAGCCCGCAGGGCAGCATAACAGGTACATCCCAGACATAACACAAGAACAGCAGCGAACACAAGAACAGATTTTTTGACGGCAAAATGTTTCATATGTATACTCCTTTCCGGCAGACTGGCCAGAGCGTCTCTGGTCTTCTGCGGCAATCTGATTTCATCAAAGGTTTCCTTATACAGCTTCCGGTCCATATCCATCCTCCTTAAGTATTGTTTTCAGTTTTTCACGGCTTCTCATCAGGCGTGTCTGAATCGTGGATTCTTTTATATGGAGAATTTTTGAAATTTCCTTTACAGAATATCCTTCATAGTAGTACAGATGAATTACTATCCGGTACATCTGCGGAAGCTGCCGTACAGCGTCGTACAGTTCCGAATGTTCCTTCATAAAGAACAGAGGCTCTGAAGGACCATCCTCCAGATAATTCACTTTCTTTTTCCAGAACGAATGGAAAACATTCCGGCATTCATTGACAGCCACTGTTATCAGCCATTTTTTTACATGGAGATCGTCCGTAAACGAAATGTCTGTTTTAAGGAGCTTCAAAAAGGTATTCTGCATAATATCTTCCGCATCACTGAAATTTTTGCAGCTGCTCAATACTACCCGGTAGATGTCATCCGCGTACAGATTAAAATACCGGGTATATTCCTGCGATGTCATATAGGAATGCATCTCCCTTCTTTTGTAATATGGAAAACATGCTTTCATTAATAATAACAGCTGAAAGGAAGGAGAAAAATATCTCATGAACGGAAAAATGTCGAAAAAACTGCTCCGGGAAGGGAATGACGGAGCAGAGCAGATATAGGAAGTAATGAGTTCATCCTCAGCAGAAAATGGAGAGGAGTACACGGATATAACACAAATCATTCTGTTTTCTTACGGTTAGTTTTTATTCTGAAAAATGTGTACTCAGATACAGACGCACAGCTTTCCTACTTTGCCAGAGATAAAAAAAGTGGAATTAGAGGATTAGAGTTGTCTGCACGGTATGCGTAGGCTTTTGAGACGTAAAGCTGTTTTGCTTCAATGGGGTGGGTTGCTATTTTACCGTCACAGCCTGGCAGGCGGAAACCCTTGGCTTTTATGTAGACTGCGCGGCTGTTCTGAAGCGCAAGCGGAACGGACTCCAGATCTTCCACATATCGTTTTTTCCGTGCTATAAAGCCGCAGCGGGCCAGAGCCTTTTCATAGGATTCATTGGTAATTGGATCGTTTTTCAGAAAGATACATTCCTCTGCGGTCAGCTCTTCTAGTACAAGAGACTCTTTCCCAGCCAGCGGATGTGTCGTTGACATCATAACTTCCATGCCGTCTCTGTGGAATTCCTGAAACTGTAGTTCCATAGATTTTGTGGTGACATTGCCAGGAAGTACCCCGATATCGATTCTCTCCTCTTCCAAAGCGGAGAAAACTTCATGGGGCTGATAATAATATTTCTTAAATTCTACGCAGGGATATCGGCCGGCAAATTTTGAAATTATGGAAGAATAATCTTGTTGAATGGTATAGTAGAGCATACCCAGCCGCAGAGTGCCGGATATGCCTAATTTCAGACTTTCTATGTCCTGCAGCAGCAGGTCATAATTCTGCACAATATGTTGGAAGCGGGTATAAGCCTTCATTCCTGCCTCAGTCAGCTCTACATTATGTCTATTACGGTTCAAAAGACGGACTCCCAGCTCTTCTTCCATATCTGAAATATGTCTGCTGAGCGCAGGCTGGGTGATAAAAAGGCTCCTGGCAGCTTTTGAGTAATTTCCCAGCTCCTTGATTGCAATCAGTTCCCGCATATATTCAATCCGCATACAATACTTCCTCTGTCATGTACTTTATGTATAACCAATTCGGGTTTGTTATCACCATTTCTGGGCTTTCGATGTTATGCTAATTATAACTTATGAAAACGATCAACTCAATAAGGAGGAAAAAAATGAGTACTGCAATTACACCTGATGTAAAAATCACCCCACTGATACCAAATCAGATTCCGAAAAACAAAGTTTTTGTATGTCCGGAAAGTACATGGATGCCGGATTCCGATGGAAAATGGCAGCTTCATCCATTTGCCTTTGACCGCTGGGATGTGGAAGAAATGGCGTATTATGACACCTGTACGCTTCATGTGGGGCTGAATCCTTTCAATATTTACAAGGTACACGGCAGCGAATTCCTTCAGCTGTTAACCTGTACCTCAGTCAATACCTTTAAGGTATTTCCGATTGGAAAAGCGCGTCATACCATTTTTTGTGATAACAATGGGAAAATTATTTTGGACGGTATCGTGCTTCGTACCGGGGAAGAAGATTTTGCTGCTTATAATATTCCCGATCCTGCGTTTCTAAATCAGCAGATGGGAAATCCGTTCCATTTTGAATGCATCAATCTCAGGGAGAAGCGTTTTGTATTTCAGATGTGTGGGAAGCGTTCTCTGGAAGTGGCAGAGCATGTCTGCAGAAAGGATCTTCATGATTTGAAATTTATGCATGTCACGGATGCTCAGGTCGAGGGGAGAGATGTGCTGGTTCTGCGTACCGGTATGGCAGGTACGCTGGCATATGAGATTCATGGAGACGCTGTGGACGGACCGGACATCTATCAAAGGATTCTGAATATAGGTGCGGAATACGGCATCCAGGAAATCGGGCGCTTGTGTTATGTAAATCAGCATTGTGAAGGTTCGATTTTCCAGCTGGCAGAACATTTTAATATTAATTTTGGAATGCTTGAAGATCAGTTCATCCTTTCCGGCAGCCTCCCCCGTGACAGCGATCTGCAATATCACAGTCCCTATGACTGCGGATGGGGAAACCTTGTAAAGTTTAATCACGACTTTCCGGGTAAAGAAGCATTGCTTGCGGAGTCCAAACGGCATCACAATACAGCGGTTCATCTGATTTGGAATAAGGAGGATATTCTGAAGGTTCAGGCGGCTGTCATGGATCCGGAGAAACGTGTAGATTATATGGATATGGCAGGAGATTACGATTATAAGAATAACTGCTCCACCATTCATATGGATGCTATTTACGATGGAGATAAGCTGATTGGAGCGTCCTCCGATAGAATGCTTTCCGCAAAAACAAGGGAGATGATCTCCATCTGTACCATTGATGAGGATTATGCTGTTGAAGGCAGAGAGGTGGAGGTTTTATGGGGCAATCCCGGAACCTGCCAGATGCGTATTCGCGCGATAGTTACTTTAATGCCATATATCAAAGAAGACCGCAATGAAAATTTTGATGTAGAGACAATACCCCATCCTGTGTTTGATTAAATAAGCTGCAGTATATTTCCCAAATTTCATAATTCAGAAGGAAATTGATTTTGTGGCAAAAAACGAAAGAATTTATATTCGAGTTAAAGACAATATCGCAATTTGGGAAACCATTATGAGAAAATACTCACCTCTGCTCCAAACCGGAGATGCTTATCACAAAGTGAGCATTGCTCGGACAAGGCATCCTAATTTATGATGTGGCAGACTAGCTGTTGCAAAATTTCTAATGTTGTCTGTTCGCTTAGTAAAATGCAAATGGATAAATGTGCCCATGATATGCATCTGAATCTAAAAAAAGCCGGTGTCCCTGTTTTTCAGGAGCACCGGCTTTTGCCCTTGCAAGGCGCACGGCAGCGGAGTCTTACAGCTGCTGGTGCGCCATACCATTTTCTATGATGGCAAAGGGGAAATTCTTCTTGGATTTGTCCACGGGCGTCTGCTATACTTTTCTTAAAGGAACTTGGTGGAAAATCAGAATTTTATGAGAGGAATGGATCCTGTACCATGAAAATGCGGAAACAGAAAACATGGCAGCATGAAGTAACAGGCATTGATGGAAATACAATTTTATTTGGTGTCAATATATTTGATTATCAATGGAAGCCGGCAGGACAAAGAGTAAAAGTCCGGGATCCTCTTTATAATCAGGAATATGAGTTTCCGGTTTATACGGCTGTTATCAATGGGGAGGAGCATGAGTTCGCAGCGGGAGAATTCAGTAATTGTGTTTGGGGATTTTTTCTCCTGAAGTATTAATCTCCATCGCGCAGAGGATTCTTTTTCCAAATCATTCCCAGCTGCCAGGGAGTTGAGCAGAGCGGACAGCAGAATGAACGGTTTTGGCACTGTGGCTATGCAGAAGCAACAGCTATGCAAAAGCAGCAGCTATGGGGTGTAAGGAGTATGCTTTTGAAAAACTGTAGAATGGTGATATGCTTCATTTCCTGGATTCTGCTCGGAAGCGCCAATGACGGCGCTGATTGGGCAGCAAAATCAGGGTTTGGATAAATAAGAAGGGGCTGCCGGGAAATAGACAACCCCTTCCTGATCGGTTCTTCTCTTTCTTAAGAACGGTTTTTTACTTTACAGATGAGCTGCGTCATAGTTCCCATGGGACAGTAGACACACCAGCTGCGGGGCTTGAACAGTACCATGGTAATCAGTCCCAGCACGGTGGAGGTGAGCATCACGCTGTAAAAACCGAAAGCGAACTGAGCAGCTCCCTCGTGAAACAGTATGCCGTGATAGGCCCACTGCCACGGGAGCTTAAAGGTCCACAGAAGCGTTACCACCTGACGGAGCCCCTGAGTGCCGGAAAACACCAGATAGGTGTTCCAGAGCATCTGAAAAAACATTGCGAAAAAGAAGATTAAAAATCCGTACCGGAAGGCCTTACTTTTCATCCATCCCGGAATATCCTTCCGGCGGGAGAGACCGAAGCGACCGCCCAGCAGTCCGAACAGCTGTCCTCTGCCGCCCTCCCGGCTACAGTAGCCCTTGGTTCCCTTTGTCAGTGAAATAATAAGGGGGACGAAAAAGCAGATGAGTCCCAGCCACGCGAAAAGGATATTAAAAAAGCCCAAAAGCAGATAGGCGAGAGAAAAAATCCAGAGATAATCATACCATTTCTTTTTCACGCTTCTACCTCCCCGATCCGGATGACGCTGGCCGGACATTCCTTTGCACATTTGCCGCAGCCCACGCATTTTTCCATATCCACCTGGGCCGTAATGCCTTTTACGATTTGAAGCGCTCCTTTTGGACAGACCTTCACGCAGCAGCCGCAGGCCACACAGTCTGCCGATTCCACAAATGCTTTCCGCTTTTTTCTGATAGCAGCCATAATGAGTTCTCCTTACAGATTTCTTGATTGACTGCTTCTATCATACATCAGAAAAATTTTCTTTTCTGTGACGATGTCACAAAAGAAGAGGCATATTTTCTGTCAGACCTTCAGTATCCCCTTTGCTTCCTCAAGCCTCTGATAAAACTGTTCATAGAAATCCCGGCCAGGCTCCCAGGGCTTCTGGTAGAAGCTTTTGAGAATGTACAGGCTGACCATTTTCTGATATTCCCCTCCGGTCACGGAAGCCTCCAGGCGGGCGCTCAAGTCTTTCAGAAAATAATGCCAGTCAAGAATAAACTGCTCGTTTCGTTTCACGTCCGGCGTGTCGATCCATTTCTGCACCTTTACCTTCAGCTTGGGCTCCTTTTTACACTCATGCACCTGCAGAAAATACTGAAAGCTGTGGTTTTCATAGTACCGTCCCAGCGGAAAAATCCGGCACAGGCCGGGCCGCAGAGCATGAATGGTGCAGCGGCCTTCGCTGCTTAAAAAGCCGCAGCGTTCGCTTTCCCCATCCGTTTTCATATTCGGGAGAATGAGCCCTTCCTGCACGTTCAGCTCCAGCTTGTCTTTGAGCAGCTCGTCAAAGCTGGTCCCCAGTCCTGTGGTCAGTCTCCATACGTCATAGGGGTCCAGAATAATTGTGCTCCCCATGCTTTCACAGCAGTCTGAGCAGCCTTCACAGCCGCCGCAGTCCGCTTTTACCATGTCCCGAAGGCCGTAGAACCGTCCGTCGGAAACCTCTTTCATATCAATATCGCGATCCATTTTTTACCTCCTGGCCGCCGCGCTTTCTGTAGGGGCAGCCATAAGCAGTACCCCGCGCGTTTTTGTATCTGGTTTTTGTATCTCGAAGCTGTCATGATAATTTACCCTTGTGGGATTTTCGATTTTATGGTACACTCTTTACTGGAACCCAGTCAAGAGCTGATTTCCGTAAAATGGACTGTTTCCGTAGCTCAGCAGGATAGAGCGACCGCCTCCTAAGCGGTAGGTCGGGTGTTCGAATCACCTCGGGAACGCTGAAAAACCGGGAATTTTTCATTTTTATGAAGAGTTTCCGGTTTTTTAATCAGAATGAAAGGAAAAATAATCGTATAACAGCCGCTGAGGTGCTTCAGGAGGTGTGTGATGCTGAACGTTTATCTGGGAGAGATGGAGCAGGCAGTTTACCATCCGCCCACATATTTCGATAACCGCTATGAGGATGAGTGGATTACAGAAGAACTGTCGGTAGAGATGATAAGAGACGTGGATCATTCAGAGGTCATCAGCCCTCATCTGATCGAAAGTCCGGTTTTGGGGCCGATTTCCGTAAGAGAAATATCTGGCGGAGTAAAGACGTTGATTTTGATGGCCTTCGATTCTTCGGGCAGAATATTTAACGCATCCGTCTGTGGAGACAACTGCGCCAAGTGGATTTTGAAAATAGCGGAAGAGAAGGAACTGACAATCAATCTGCGTCATCTGATGAATTTCGGCAGCGGGGATTTTGAAATCCGAATTCTCAATACAGATGAAGTAGTTCATAATATGGGAGAATTCGTAAGCATTGCGGGAAATTATGTGTAGGTGAAGGTGTTGAAGGGAAAGTATAAAATTACCGTAAAAAATAACCGGCTTCAATACGAGTTTGAAATAAAAAGAAATATCACTGTGATTCGTGGTGACAGCGCTACGGGGAAGACGACCCTGATCAATATGCTGAGACAGGCAGAAAACCTTGGAAGCTCAAGCGGAATCGATGTGATATGCTCTGCTCCCTGCAGAATACTGGAGGGCGCAAGCTGGCAGCTGATTCTGGAAAACTCATCGGGAACTATTTTTTTTACAGACGAGGAAAATGCCTTTATAAATACCAAAGAGTTTGCGGAAGCGGTGAGAAATTCCGACAATTATTATGTGCTTATTACCCGGGAAAGCCTGTATAATCTTCCCTACAGTGTAGAAGAAATCTATGGTCTGCACTGTTCCGGAAAATATCATGACACAAAAAGAGCTTATCAGCAGATGTATCAGATATATTCTGGCTATCATGAACTGCCTGTAATGCCGGAAAAAATTGTGACGGAGGATACCAATTCCGGATTTGAATTTTTTAAGGCTGTGGGAGAAGAAAATGGTATTTCCTGTGAAAGCGCAGGTGGAAAGTCAAATATTTTTCGCCTGATTGAGCAGACTGGAAAAGAATCGGTATGTGTCATAGCAGACGGCGCAGCTATTGGTCCGGAAATGGACCGCTTATATCAATGTGCTTTGAGTAAAGGAAATATTTATTTGTATTTTCCAGAATCCTTTGAGTGGCTGATTTTAAGTTCAGGACTGATTCAGGGAAAAGAAATCCGGACAATTTTGGCTCATCCGGAAAATTTTCTTGACAGCAGAGAATATTTTAGCTGGGAGAGATTCTTTACAGCACTGCTGGTAGAGTACACGAAAGATTCTCATCTCAGATACAGCAAAGCAAAATTGAACCAAGCATATCTGCATGAAAGAAACAGAAAATTCATTCTTGAAAGTATACAGGGAATTACATTTCAGTAATCTGTCAGAAGTACCCTTGTTAACTTAGATAATATGAATGAGACACAAACCACAAGGCTGCTCATGGAACACTCTGAATTTATACAGCTTTATCTGCTGATTTGTGTCAAAATTTATAATTTATCAGTTATAACCGTTAAAATCAGGTTTTTATGTTTGAAGCTCCAGTATATCTGTGATATTATAAAAATAATACCAGAAAGGAGACAGAGCAATATGATTAAACGGGAAACCTATATGAGCCGTATCCGTCCTTTCATTGGAAGCGATTTGATAAAAGTCCTGATCGGCATCCGCCGAAGCGGGAAGTCGGTTATGCTGGATCTGATTAAAGAGGAGCTGTGCGCCTCCGGCGTGGACA
>CALWAV010000124.1 GCA_944375745.1 uncultured Merdimonas sp. | reverse complement strand
GAAACGGGTGGCTTACAGAAGAACAGCAGGCTCCCATTTTGGCCTTTATGGATGCTTATTATCAGAGTATGGCGTATCTTCAGCTTCAGGATTTGAGCGGATTGTTTGTGGAGGATGAGGCCCATGATACCGGGATTTCCCGGTGTCTGCCTATGTATATGCGGAGCAGGAACTGGTGCGGATAGCCGGGTGGAACGGCTGAAAACAGTCAAAATTATCGGACTTGGGAATAGACGGAATCATGGGAATATGCTATAATCATTGCGTCGGCCTTCGGAAAGCCTTCGGGCTTTCCGGATGCCGGCGCTTAATTTGTTTTTTACAGTGTCAGATAATCAGGAGGAAGCAGACAGTTATGGCGAATGTAATATTTCGGTTTGATAATGGAGAACCGGTGAAGGTTTCGACAGCGGTGGGAGAGAATCTGCTGGAGACTGCGAGAAAGGCAAATGTGGCGATTGATGCTCCCTGCTCCGGAAACGGTTCCTGCGGAAAGTGCAGGGTTAAGCTTTTAAGCGGAAAGCTGGATTCCCGGCAGACGCGGCATATCAGCAGTGAAGAGTACGCGGAAGGCTGGCGTCTGGCCTGCTGCAGTCATGTGGCAGGAGATGTGGAGATTATGGTTCCGGATATCGCTACAGCTTACAAAAGCCGTATGAAGATGGCCGACTTGAGCTCGCCGGAAGAAATTCGAATTTTTGATGAATCCAAAGAAAGGGTTGAGGCGGCTGGACTTACCATGGAAAACAATATCCGGATCGTCTCAGTAAAGATGAATCCTCCCAGCCTGGAAGATACCATGCCGGATATCGAGCGTCTGATCCGCGCCCTTCAGAAGGAGACAGGAATCCAGCATATCCGGGTTCCCTATTCTGTACTGCGGCGTCTGCCCGATGTGCTGCGGAGCAGCGATTTCGATGTGCAGTGTGTGATCAGCCAGAGCAAGAGCCACGTTTTTGTTTATGAAGTGGCGGAAAAGAATGAGGATTTAATTGTTGGCGGCCTGGCGGTGGATATCGGCACTACATCCGTGGCAGCGGTCGTGGTGGATATGACGAATGGAAAGATTCTGGCCAAGGCGTCTACGGGAAATGCTCAGATACGCTATGGAGCAGACGTCATTAACCGGATCATTGAGTCTACAAAGCCGGGAGGACAGAAGCGGCTTCAGGACGCCATTGTTTCTGAGACTCTGAATCCTCTGATTCAGCAGATGTGCCGGGCCGCGGGAATAAGCCCCCGACATATTTTCCGGCTGTCTGTGGCAGGAAATTCCACAATGAACCATCTGCTGATGGGTATCAACGCGGATCCTCTGCGGATGGAGCCGTATATTCCGGCCTTTTTCAAGACTAATTCCTTCTATGCGCCTGATATTCCTTTAAATGTACATCCGGATGCCCATATCATTATGGCGCCGAATATCGGAAGCTATGTGGGCGGTGATATTACAGCGGGCACTCTGGTCAGCCTGCTTTGGAACCAGCCGAAGTTTTCTCTGTTTATTGACCTGGGTACAAACGGAGAGCTGGTATTCGGAAACTCTGACTTTATGATGAGCTGCGCCTGCTCAGCCGGCCCGGCCTTCGAGGGCGGAGATATCAGCTGCGGCATGCGCGCCACAGACGGAGCTATTGAGGCCTGTACGATTGACAGGGAGACCATGGAACCCACCTTCCATATCATTGGAGATGAGGGACAAAAACCCGTAGGACTGTGCGGCTCCGGCATCATTGATGTCATTGCGGAGCTGTTCCGCTGCGGCATGATCAGCCCCAAGGGGAAATTTATCCGTGAGGGAAAGAGAATCAAGCATGACGCTTACGGAATGGGAAGCTATGTTCTTGCCTTTGAGGAAGAGGCGGAAGGAACGAAGGATGTGGAGATCACCGAAGTGGATATTGACAACTTTATCCGTGCCAAAGGAGCAATTTTCTCCGCGATCCGTACGATGCTGAAGACACTGGATTTCGATATCAGTATGATAGAGCAGGTATACGTAGCAGGAGGAATCGGAAGCGGCATCAATATGCAGAATGCCATCAATATCGGTATGTTTCCGGATATTCCCATTGAATATTACCACTACATCGGCAATTCATCTCTGTCAGGCGCCTATGCGATGCTGCTTTCCACCAAAGCGGAACGCAAGGTTTATGAGCTGGCGAAGAATATGACCTATCTGGAGCTCTCTACCGAGCCGGGATATATGGATGAATTTGTGGCCTGCTGCTTCCTGCCGCATACAGACAGCAGCCTGTTCCCGTCTGTGAGCCAGAAATAGATAAGAAATGAAAGAATCAAGGACAGGCATACCGGCCGGAAAGCGATTTCCGGCCGATATCCTGTCATTTTCCAGAAAGAGAGAGTTGACTATGGAATTTCCCTATGAAAAGGATAATAAAGAGCGGGTCCCCCTGGAGCATTATCTGAATGCATATAAGAAGCTTGACCCGAAAGAGGCAGCCGCGCGCTGCAATGTGGAATATGATGAAGAAAAGCAGCAGTTTCATATCCGCCTGATGGGTTACCGGTATTTGGTGGATTTCCCGGAGTTTGCAGTGCACAAAGAGGATGAAAGCGAAGAAGGGGTTTTCCTTCTGCTGGATATGGTTCCTGCCCAGATTATTGTGCTGCGTTTTCTGATTTCCGCCCAGATGGTAAAAAGCAGCGGAAAATATCTGACTTACCGGGAGGTTCCCTGGGGCGAGGTGTATTTCCGCCAGTTTGAGGGCCGCTGCCTGATGCGGTTAAAGTTTGGCTTTGGCACCAAATTGGATAGATTTGCAGAGGGCATGGAAAAGATCCCGGGAGCGGAAAAACTGAGCCTCGGAGATGTCTCCTATGAGTTTGAGTTTATCAACGGCCTGCACGTGCGCTTTATTCTCTGGGCCGGAGATGAGGAATTTCCGCCGTCTTCCCAGATTCTGTTTGAGGACAATTTTCCCTACGCCTACCAGGCGGAGGATCTGGCGGTGGTGGGAGATATTTCCATCACCACATTGAAAAAACTGACTGCCTGAGGAGAAAAACAAAATGGATTCAAAAAAAGCGATTCTGGTCGTGAGCTTTGGAACAAGCTTTCACAGGACCAGAGAAAAAACCATTGACAGAATCGAAAAGGATATTGAGGAAGCCTATCCCGATTACCGGATTTACCGGGCCTGGACCAGCAAAATGATTATTGCGAAGCTGCTGCGCAGGGACGGAATCCGGGTGATGACTGTTTCAGAAGCTGTGGAGCAGATGATAGAGGACGGGATCCGGGAGCTGATTGTCCAGCCGACTCATGTGATCAACGGGGTGGAAAATGATTTGATGAAGGAAGATGCGCTGAGGCGCAGAGACGCTTTCGACAGCATAGCTTTCGGAGATCCCCTTCTGACTTCCCAGGAAGATAATGAGGCAGTGATTCATGCTGTGATGGAGGAATTCCCTGACATGAAGAAGGATGAGGCGCTGGTTCTGATGGGACACGGAACCACCCATTATGCCAATTCTATTTACGCGGCTCTCGATTACACCTTTAAGGATCTGGGCTATACAAACGTATTTCTCGGAACTGTGGAGGCTTATCCGTCCATGGAGTCCCTGAAGAAGCAGATCCGGGCTCTGAATCCCAGAAGGCTGATTCTGGCTCCATTTATGGTGGTGGCCGGAGATCATGCCATTCATGATATGTCCGGAGAGGACGAGGATTCCTGGAGAAGCCAGTTTGAAAAAGAAGGCTATGAGGTAGTCTGCAAGATGAAGGGCCTCGGAGAGTACCCGGGAGTAAGAAAGATGTATCTGGAGCATGTTCAGGCTGCGGAAGAAAGACTTCAGGAAGTCTGTCCGTCCGGGGAAGGACTGCTTCATGACACGGACACTGCTGCAGGGCAGGCGGCGGGACATCGCAGTGTGAGCCTGTAGATACACCCGGATACGTACGAAAACTGACGTTCAGTTTAGAAAAAATTCATAAAAATTTCAGCGTTTTTTCAGCGGTATGGGCCTGACCCTCTCCTTGACCTTTTCTGCCGGAAAGTGCTATATTTTCCAGCAGAGAGGAGATGTGACATCATGTGGGAAGACACAGTACTGGTACCATTTTTAAAGAAGTTTGACGAGCATCCGTTTCTTGTGAAGACAAAAAACGGAGAATACCGTATCGGTGAGGGAGAATCGGAATTCACCGTGCGTTTTAATGATACGATTCCCTTGAAGGACTTGATGACCAGCATTTCGCTGGCTCTCGGGGAAGCTTATATGGATGGTTATGACATCGGAAATGACTTTTATAAGCTGTGGCTGGATGAGACCTTAAGCTATTCCTGCGCTTATTTTCTTTACGATGATGACACCCTGTACCAGGCTCAGGTCAATATGGAAAAAGGCAGATGCTTCGCGGAAAAGCGGAACATCTGCCTTGAATTATAGTGTGATAGAGCACAGCATGCTCTTATGAATGCTATTGGCGGGAAGCCTTCAGGACCGGCGCCACGCTTGCCAGAACCCGGGAGAAGGCTCTCATAAAGATATAGAGCAGCACTGTGTTTACGCAGAGAGAAACTGCGTTTTTCATCAGACGGATGGTGAAAAGATATTCCCACTCCATTCCGTACATAAAGTGCAGCCACATGGTATTGAGGGTGCACGCGATGATGAATTCTGCCAGTCCTGCGGCAAATGCCCGGAGAGGGGTGATTCTGGAACGATACAGAATCATGCCGAACAGAAAACCGAGAATCGCGTAGCTGATGGTGAAGCCGGGGAAAAAGGGACCCGTCTGGGGAGCTGCGAAAAAGCTGATGACATCGCCTGCCAGTCCGGCTGTAAGCCCCATGACAGGACCGCCGTAGGCCGCCGCGGCTGCCAGGGCCAGAAAGGCAAAGCGGAATTCCAGAAATTCCGTCATTTTGATGCTGAAAAAGGAGAGAGCCACATAGGCGGCCACAAAAAGTCCGCAGATGCAGAGACTCTGGATCTTTTTCAGATTGTGAAACTGTTCCCGGAATGCAAAAGCATCCTTTGAAAATAACTGCATAAAAAATACACCTCCTGTAGTGTGTCAGCTATCATACCGACAGGCTGATACCGCGCCGCATGGCATCCTCAGCGGAGCGGCCATGTCCAGAGGACATGATAAAATAAATAATATCGAGACTGCTCCAAAAGCCCGATTTCCTCCACACATGAGATGTACTCATCTGCAGCAACGGGTGCGGATAATATATCGTAAGACCAAGCTCTCATGCTCTGCTTTTCGTTTCGCGGCAACTCCCCAGCCGGCGAACACTTGACGCATAAAATCCTACTTCGCTATTATTTATTTTCCAAAAGTAACATCACAGCCATTATAGCATAGATTGTCAGGAATGCAATGGATATTATCAATTTTTTAACAAACATTTCTGCTTTTGCTTGCGGGACACCCGGGAATATGGTATTCTGATTCCCTGTAAGAAAGAGATGAGGTGAACTTTATGATACTGCATGCGCTGGAGGATGCGTTTCTGGATACAGTACGGATGCTGCCTTTTCTTCTGGCAGCTTTTTTGATTCTGGAAGCGCTGGAGCATTACTCCAATAACTATATGAACCGTCTGCTGGGAAAGGTGGGAAAAGCAGGCCCTCTGGCAGGAGCTGTCTTTGGCTGCATTCCCCAGTGCGGATTTTCCGTAGCTGCGGCAAATCTGTATTCAGGCGGAGTGATTTCGCTGGGAACGCTGCTGGCAGTCTTCCTTTCCACTTCTGACGAGGCGGTTTTGATTCTGCTGGGCCATCCGGGCAGCGGAGCGGTCATTGTCCAGCTTCTGCTTGGCAAGGTGCTGATAGGTATTCTGTTCGGATATCTGGCAGATCTGCTTTTGAGAAAACAAAAAGAGGAAAAACATATTGAGGATTTGTGCAGAAGCTGCGGCTGCAGTGATCACGGCGGCATCGTGATGCCGGCTCTGCGCCATACGGTTCGTCTGGGCATTTATCTGCTTTTATTTACTTTTATCCTGAATCTTCTGCTGGAGTGGATTGGGACGGAGAATTTGACTGCCTTCCTCGGAAAGGACACCTGGTTTCAGCCTCTGATCACCGCTCTGCTTGGCCTGATACCCAACTGTGCTTCTTCCATTCTGATTACGGAGCTGTATCTGGCAGGCGGCTTAAGCTTTGCGTCGGCCATGGCAGGTCTCTGCGCGGGAGCGGGAGTTGGTCTGGCTGTGCTGTTCCGGGAAAATCGTCCCATGAGGGAAAACGCAGGGATTCTGGCCCTTCTGTACGGAATTTCTGCTGTGACAGGCCTGGTTCTGGAAATATTCCTCTGATTTCTGCGGAAAGGGAATTGTTTAAAAAGGTTTAAGGTTTTGTTAAGATTGAGGCGGCAGTCTGGCTATTCCCGGAAAGATTTGTTATGATAGGACACAGATTAAGGAATTTGGAGGATATAGCTTTATGAAGAAAGTCGGCTGGTATCTGATGAGTGTGGTTCCGCTGATTGTGATGTTTGTGGTGCAGGTGTTTGTGGCCATGGTCATGATGCTTGGGTGGATGCTGAGCTTTGGCTATGAGGGAGGCATGCAGGCATATGAGGATAATTATATCGTTCTGGTCCTCTGGATGCATCTGATTACCCTTCTTATCACGGGCCTCTGGTATTATCTTTATGTGGTGCGCAGACAGAAAAGGGCCGGAATCCCCTTTGCCGGAATCTTTACCGGAAAGAGCTTTGGCAGTACGGTAATGCTGGCTTTCGGAGCGCAGCTTCTGGTAGGACTGCTTCTGACTATCTGGCAGCTGGCTTTTCCGGAGATGATAGCGGAGTACAATCAGCTGATGGAAGAGTCCGGAATCGCTGAACTGAGTTTTGCGTCTGTAGCTGCCACAGTGATTCTTGCCCCCATCGGAGAAGAGATCATTTTCCGCGGCCTTACGATAGAATATCTGAAGCGTGCCAGCGGACGTTTCTGGGTGATCAATATTGTACAGGCCCTGTTTTTCGGGATTGCCCATATGAATCTGGTCCAGGGCACCTACGCCTTCCTTCTGGGCCTGACCTGCGGATATGTGGTTTTGAAGTACCGGTCCCTTCTGGCGGGCATCGCCGTGCATTTTGTGTTTAACGCTTACGGTACCTTTGCGACGCCTGTGCTGAACCTGATTTTCGGTACGGAACCGTCAGCGGCTGTGGAGATCCTGTCCTATGTGATATCTCTGGTATTGGGCGCAGCTCTGTTTGCGGGCGGCCTGAGGCTGATGAAAAAGGATTTAAGAGAAAAAGAACAGCAGTAAGAAAGAGAGCCGGGCGCGGTATCAGAATGATACCGCGGCCCGGCCCTTTT
>CALWAV010000123.1 GCA_944375745.1 uncultured Merdimonas sp. | reverse complement strand
GGATTGGCGCTGGTGCCATTGTACTTCCCGGCGTAACAGTTGGAGACAATGCTGTCATTGCCGCAGGCGCGGTGGTGGCGAGGGATGTACCGGAAAATACGGTTGTGGCGGGAACTCCGGCTAAAGTAATCAGAACAATCAATCAAAATGAGCAGATGAAAGGATAACAGACGGAGGATATTGCCAAATTGCACATCCACCGGG
Organism: uncultured Merdimonas sp.; assembly: GCA_944375745.1. GTDB lineage: Bacteria > Bacillota > Clostridia > Lachnospirales > Lachnospiraceae > Laedolimicola. Next base: position 15,524 of record CALWAV010000123.1, on the reverse strand, counting down.
CGGATTGAGTGATGTCTGTCCAACAGCGGTTTTCCTTTTTCTTCTGATGCTTCTTACATAAAATTGACATATACTTAACGGGAATATGATAGAAACAAAGGAAAATACTGTTATTTTAAAATAGCAGAGTATTAAACAATTTCCCGAAAAAGGAACGGTAGATGTGACGGCAGAAGACATAAAGAATCTTCCGGAGGGGAAGAAGATTTCTGTAACTATCGCGGGAACAGATGCATACAATGATCAAATGGTTCTCGAGGCAGGGGTTATCGTAGAGGAAAATGCTTCTGAGTGGAACGGCGAGCTGGAAGATACTTCCGGCGGACAGGAGGGAATCAAAATTCCCGGATATGGAGAGATTACAGTAGAGGCAGGTTCCACGACCTGGAATATCATTCTTGCAAATCCTGAGGATAATAGCTGCTATTTTAAGTATGAAATCACAATTGATGACAGTGAGACCCCAATATATGAATCGAATTGGATCGAGCCAGGCATGGCAGTTGAGCAGTTTGAAGTTACTGAGGCGCTGGAGGCTGGGGATTATGAGATACATCTGAACATATCAGCCTGTACCATGGATGAAAGCCATACGCTTCTGAATGGAGCGGATGTGATGGCTGTTCTTCATGTAATCTGAGCGGTTACATTGAAGAGTTAAATACCGAATTGGAAATAAAATAAGTATAAAATTCTTAGATTGAAACAGGGACAGTTCTCGTACAGCTGTCCTTGTTTCAGGTTGAAAAAAATCCTTCCGCGAAAAAACAGCACCATAGGAAAAATGCATGAAAAAATATAGAAAACAGGTATTAGACAGGAAAATATATTTGGCATTAAAATAAATACGAAATAACAGGAGGTGTACAGCATGAAAGCAAAAGTTTATTTTTCCGGAGAAATTACTCCGGCGAAAGTTGTTGAGATGTACCGTGCTCTGGGCGTGGAACTGCCCGGGAAAGTAGCTGTTAAGGTTCACTCCGGTGAAAAAGGAAACCAGAATTTCCTGCGCCCGGAGTTCTGGCGTCCCATGGTGGAGGAAGTTCAGGGAACTATTGTGGAATGCAATACTGCTTATGGCGATGCTGCAGGCGGTGTCCGGGATCACACGGAGTCTCATCGGAAGCTTCTGGAAGAGCATGGATGGACTAAATACTTTGAGGTGGATCTGATGGATTCTGAAGGACCGGATGTGATTTGGCCGGTTCCAAACGGAAAAATTCTTAAGGAGAATCATGTGGGCAGGCATATTTTGAATTATGATTCTATGCTGGTGCTGGCTCACTTCAAAGGGCACCCTATGGGCGGCTACGGCGGAGCGCTTAAGCAGCTTGCTATCGGCTGTGCCTCCCGGGCCGGAAAAGCGCTGATTCATTCTGCCGGCAGAACAGACGACCGCTTTGAGACCTGGCAGCAGCATGCCAGCAGTGTGGTCTTCCCGGAGGCTATGGCAGACGCGGCTTCCAGTGTGGTGGAGCATTTCAAGGGCCGGATTGCATTTATCAATGTGATGAAAAATCTCTCTGTTGATTGTGACTGCTGTGAGGTTGCTGAGGATCCCTGCATGAAGGATATTGGCATTCTGGCTTCCGAGGATCCGGTGGCTGTTGATCAGGCCTGTATTGATCTGGTGGTAAATTCTGATGATCCCGGTAAAGAACATTTCATGGAACGCGTGAACAGCCGAAACGGAATTCATACCATTGAAGCTGCTGCCAAACTGGGCTTTGGTACTCGGGAGTATGAACTGATTGAATTATAAGGAAAACAGCTTCTGATACGTTACAGAGCGGCTTGAAAAAACGAAATGATCGAATCCCTGCTGGTGCGGAGCGATGGCTCCGCGGCCAGTTTATGGAATGTTTATTTTTGTATTGCGAACGTTCATATTGACTTTTTATTGAACCGAATTGTTATTTCTCGGAGCTTCCCGCACCAAGCCAGATGCAGATCAGTATCAGCAGGCTGGAAGACGGATAATTCCCGCTTATGACTCCAGGCACTGCGCAGAGGATAACAGCAGATATGGCCTGCACGAAGGAAAGAGCGGATGCGTCCATGTAGTGCAGAGTGTCTCCACTGCATATCAGCGAAGCGGCAGACAAAACTGCAGACAGAAACGCCAGGATTTCTCCAAAGCCAAAATGAAAAGTTCCTCCATCCAGACAGAGAAGGCAGAAGCCCAGGATCATAAAAAGATAGACTGCTGCGTCCCTTTTCCTGCAGGGACAGCGGCGCAAGAGGCATAAAAGAAGACAGATAGGAAATCCGGATTTGATTCTGTCGATGATTCGAGAGGGAGAAGGCATCTCCTGGCTTCCCCGCTATGTAATTCAAGAGGAACTGAAGAAAGAACATGTATCTGTGGTCAATTACCAATTTCCCGAAGTACATATGTACCGTCAGCTGTTTCGCCGCAAAGATAAATGGGTATCCAACAGTATGCGGGCGTGTATAGAACTTTCTGAACCGCTTTATTCTTTATCTGGTAAAAGTTATGTTCAAAATGAAGCTGTTAAAAATTATCAGCGCAACAAACAACTGCCAGTGTATTCGCCTGATTTTTTCACATAATAACTCCTGTAACAAACAACAACAAACGGCAGACAGCCGCCTTTTCAAATCAACTTCAAGGCAAATTATTTTCTGTCTGCAGTAAGGAGGAGTTTATTATGTCCAGTAGATCATCTAACACCGCATCAGTCCCGGAGGCAAAGGGCGCACTTGACAAGTTCAAGTACGAGGTAGCCAGCGAGCTTGGCGTACCCCTGACCGACGGCTACAACGGAAACCTGACTTCCAAGCAGAACGGCTCCGTTGGAGGGTATATGGTTAAGAAAACGATGCAGGCTCAGGAGAGAAAGATGCTCGGCAAATAAGCGCGGATACCTCAGCCTGAAATCTGAAACAGAAACGTAAAATAAAAAGAAACGCGGCTTTCCGGTTTATTCTTCCGGCGCCGCGTTTTCTTTTCCTGCGCGGAAACAGTCCTGCGGAAACAGAGCAGTCTCATCGGAATAAAACAGCTCATGCTGTCTGCGGACACGGTCGTGCACTTGTCTGAGAAAGGTTTCCGGGCCCAGAATCCGGATTACCGGGCCGAAGGAAAGAAGTTCAATCAGAAGCTCGGTCTCGTCTGCAGGGTCATAGTACAGAGAACAGAGCCAGGTGTCTGTGTCAGGCTCATAAACTGTCTGTTTTTCATAATTGGCAAAATGAAGCATGCAGCGTTCCAGGGCATTACGCTCGTTTTGGATGCGGATGCGCACCGGTTGCACTGTGGAAGCAGGTGAGCACGGATATTTCCAGTCAAAGCGCTCTGGAATCGGAGTTCTGGACAGATGGCAGGCTGTGATGCGTCCAAGGTTTAGAATAGCAGGCGCGCCGACCCGTCCCCGGCGGAAGTTGACGCAGAGAAGACGGAACTTATCGTCTTTCGGAGAATACTGAAGACGGCAGGGCAGAACCTCCAGCGTCAGATGCCTCCCTTTTCCGCCCTCATAGGCCGTAAAGAGAGGACGCTTTTCGGTCATGGCCTTTAATATGGTCTGGAAGATTTCCCGGTATTTGATGGTTTCGTATGGATCGCCGTCTGCGTACTGGTCAAAATAATGGAAATCGGACGGTTCATAAAGGGCCGGGATATCCGCCAGCTCTTCAGAAAGCTGCTCCAGCTGGCCGTCTTCAAAGAAAAGACGGAACCGGCTGTCGGAAAGAAGAGCTTTCAGCCAGGATTTCTGAAGCGCAGTCAGAGGCGTCTTCAGATACGAGGATTTCAGCCTGCTTTTCCAGGTCTTGTCTCTGGCTTTTTCAAGCAGAGAAGACCAGGGGCCGTCCGTAAGCTTTGGCACGATGGCAGCCGCGCTCTCTTCGAACGCGCAGGAGCGAACCAGATGGTACATGTCCGAAAGCGTAAGCGGCGCGGCGGCAGCCTGTTCCAGGACGTTTCGTACAGCCTGGAAGTAGGAGCCGTAGATTTCTTCAAACAAAGACAGGCTTTCAAAAGTCATGTTCGTCCTCCCTTCCATACATCTGATACATGGCTTCCAGATCCGCCGTTACCTTATCCAGTACGGCCTGATTTGTACACTGCAGATCGAGAATCCGGCCGGTAAAGGATTTGATCCAGGGAAGCATTTCGTTTGTGTCAAAAAAGGTGCCTGTGTAAAGCCAGATATTTTCCCGGATGCGCTCCAGATCGCCGCCCCGTCCCTCCCGCCGGAGGCGGCCGATGATATGGCGTTCTTTTGTCTCATCGATATAGAGCTTCATGGACAGGGTCTCCAGACGGCTTCTTCCGCCAAAGGATACGCCCCAGCAGTGGGGAAGGTTTTGGCGGAGCTTCTCCCGGAAGAAATCATATTCGGGGCAGACATCAAGAGGCTTTGGCTGAAAGATACAGTCCAGGCGCAGACAGTTGAAGCGGCGTTTCGGAGCAAAATAGACGCAGAGATAGCGTCTTCCGGTCTGGGTGCTCACGAAAATCTGCAGAGGAAGACCTTCCAGGGTGACAGATTTTCCTGAACGGGTGCTGTGGTTTTCAAAGGAAAGAAAACGGTGCTCCCGCATGGCGGCAAGAATGGTGAGCAGTGCCTCGTCCTCCAGGGTATGTACCATAAAATAGTGCTTCCAGCAGAACAAATCGTTTGAGACATATTCCCGGTCCAGGATGGTGCTTCCGATCACGCCAAAAGGCGCAGCTTCGGAACAGAATTTTACCGCGTTCAGAAGAGTGTCATAAAGGGGCGGCTTTTCCAAATTCAGAGGCGGCGCCAGCCGATAGAGGAAAGACTTTCCGGATTTCTCAGAAGCAAGGATGCCGAGCCTTTCGTATTCTCTGCATTTGAGACGGACGATCTGGACATCCAGCTCCTCCCCATAACGAAGCGAAATGGCCTCGCAGAGCTCCGGAACGGTCATGGCGTTCCCGTCAGAAAGCAGGTCCAGCAGGAAGAAGTGAAGCAGAAGATCCCGGTCGGTAAAACTTTTGGACTTCCAGGCGGCATAGAGGGGATTGGAGCGGATCTGTTTGCTGTCCATGCGGATGGAGATCTGCTTTCCCTTGGAGGTGTAGTCGGAACAGATGTAACCGGAGAGGTAGTTTTCGATCCGGCGGCGCTCATTGTCATAGGTGCGGCCGCTTTTTTCTCCGAATTCTCCACGGACCTTGAAGCCGTAGAGAAAGAACTGGCGCATGTAGTCACGGACGCGGTCAAAGTTTTTGATTAATTCCTGAAAACCGGACATGGGAAGCTCCTTTCCCCGGAAAATGTGCTATTTGATAAGGAACAGCCCGGCGGCGCAGACGGCGATGCCGATGACCTGGCGGAGTGAAAGCGTCTCTTTATAAAGAAAGAAGCCCACAAATACCAGCACGCAGGCAAGGGCAATATTGGCCACCAGAGAAGCAGTGTTCACGGTCCAGCCGGCGCGGTACACATGAATATAGCCGAATTCCAGGGCAACCACGCTGATTCCGAGAGCGATGACGGTCCAGTTCAGCTTTGACAGTTCTGCGGTAAATTTCTGGTGGCCGTCCTGCAGAAAATACAGAAGGATAGAACAGAAAGCCGCAATCAGATAGGTGGCCGCCAGGGAAAGAAAGGCGTTCGCTCCTGCAGGCGTGGACTTGGTGGAAATATTGTAGATGACGTTTGCGAGAATGACCAGAGCAATCGGCCAGATATAATGAATCATAACAGGTACCTCCTCAGATGTAAGAAAATTATAAGGCAGAATGTATCTGTATGCAAGGAAAAAGAAGCCGGTGAAACGGGCCTGCGCCTTTTTTCAGGCAGCTTCGCATCTTTTTTTAGATGATTCTGGCATTTTGTTTACCTATAATAGGGATGTAACGACGAGGAAGGAGAGTGAAAGGATGTTTGTATTACAGAATGAGACGGGACATTATCCCTTAAAAATATGGCTGGAAAGTGAAAAGGATCTGGAGTCCTCCTGCAGGGAGCAGGCGTACCATCTGACGGAGCTTCCCTTCCTGAGAGGCTGGGTCTGCCTGATGCCGGACACACATGCAGGAATGGGAATGCCCATCGGCGGCGTCATCGCTGCGAAGGATGTGATAATTCCGAATGCTGTGGGCGTGGACATCGGCTGCGGCATGGCCTATGTACGGACCAATGTACCGGTCGCTGTGTTAAAGGAGACCATGACAGGCAGCGGAAATCTGGTGCAGGGAATCGTGGGGGACATTCTCCGGAATATTCCGGTGGGATTTGCCCATCACAAGACAGTGATGCCCTGTTATACCCTGGACCGGGCCATGGAGGAGTTTTCCCTGTATGAGGCAGATACAGAACTGCTGGGCCAGCTGGAAGCGGGATATTTTCAGATTGGGACTCTGGGAGGCGGCAATCATTTTATTGAACTTCAGGAGGATGAGGAGGGACTGCTGTCCGTGATGATTCACTCCGGAAGCCGCCATTTCGGGAAGGCGGTGTGTGATTATTTCCACCAGAAGGCCAGAGAGCAGAACCAGCGCTGGTACAGTCAGGTGCCGGATGAGTACCGGCTGGCGTTTCTGCCCACGGACACGCCGGAAGGCCGGCAGTATCTGAACTGGATGAAGCTTTCCATGGGATTTGCCCAGGAGAACCGGGAAAAGATGATGCTGGCTGTAAAGGCGGTGCTGGAGAAATGGATCGGCAGATATACGGAACTTTCCCTGGAATATCAGGAGGAAATCAACTGCCACCACAATTATGCGGCTCTGGAGGAGCACCTGGGCGAACAGCTGTGGGTACACCGGAAAGGCGCTGTCCGGGCCGGAAAGAATGAACGGACTGTGATTCCCGGCGCCATGGGCTCTTACAGCTATGTGGTGCGGGGGCTGGGAAATCCGGAGAGCTTCTGTTCCTCGTCCCACGGAGCAGGCCGGGCCTATTCCCGGAAAGGCGCTATGGACGCTTTCACCTGTGAGGAGGTCATGGTGGATCTGAAGGACAGGGGCGTGGTCCTTGGCAAGAAAAATAAAAAGGATGTGGCGGAGGAAAGCCGTTTTGCCTACAAGGACATTGACAGGGTGATGGAAAATCAAAAAGATCTGGTGGAGCCGGTCCGCAGACTCCGCACCATAGGCGTGGTCAAAGGATAGACTGGCATATCTTTAAAATGCTTTCTTCCGGGGCAGACGGCTCCGGTGGAAATAGATTCCGCTTTTTCCCGAGGCCTCAGGTTTTCATGCCTGGGCGGTGCCGCGGACCGGATAGGCCGATGGTATACCGAAAACAGCGGAAAGAAGAAACGATATTTCGGAGGTTCGAATCCTCCCCTGTAAGAGACAGGTGGCTGAGTGGTAAAGGCAATCGTCAACATTGGAACAGGCGGTTCAAATCCGCCGCCCCTGCAGCCGGATGGCTGCATCCAGAAGCGGAAGTCATGTGCCAGGGGCATTCCCCGCGGGACTGTCAGGAACTCCGGAAGGATAATTTCAGAAATCTTCCGGGATGATTCGAAAGAGGATTCCGGGAGAAGCATGGAAAATGATTCCAGCCGGGGGTTCCGGCAGAAGACCGGACCTGCGGGAAAGGCAGCACAGGGCTCCATAACCGGAAGAGAAGGAAAGAAGACAGCTCTTTTACGGTACCGGAAACCAGTTTTTCCGAAAGCAGAAAGGGTCCTCTTCTTTCCGGGATTCCGGAAGGTCCTGTCCCCGTTTCCGGGGTGGGAAGCCCGGGCGCGCTTCCATGAAAAAATGTCTTTTCGGATATTCCGGCTGAATATTCCGGGAGGCTTGCAGCATAAAAGGAGGAAAGACATGAAGTATGTGATTAAGACGCAGGAATGCGGTTATCTTTTTAAAAATGGTGTTTTAAAGAAACTTTTATTTGCGGGAAAGCACAGAATCTCCCCTCTCTTCGGGGAGGAACTGAAGGTGGTGGAAATGACGGGCAAGGTAGATACAAAAGGCCTTCCTGTGGAGGTGCTGATGAAGCAGACAGAGTTTGCCGCCCGCGTGATCCGGGTGCAGATTCCCGATGACTGTATTGGTTTTCACCAGGTAAACGGAGTCTATAAGCAGGTGATTATGGAGGGCGAGGCGCTGTACTGGAATGTATTCGAGAAAAATGAGATCCACCTGGTGAACGTAACAGGCACTGAGATCACAGAAGATCAGGTTCCGGCCATGTACCGCCATCTGATTCCGGCGCGTCTGTATATCAGGCTTGCGGTGGGTGAGGGAGAGACGGGGCTTTTGTACATAGACGGACGATTTGAGAAGCAGCTTTCTTCCGGGACCTATTTCTATTGGAAGTATGCCCACGAGGTAAACATGAAGCTTTACAGCCTGAAGGTGCAGCAGCTGGAAATCTCCGGACAGGAGATCCTGACTTCCGATAAAGTGGGCGTCCGCCTGAATATCCTGTGCAGTTATCGGATTACGAGACCTCTGGAGCTGGCGCGGAAGACAGACAATGTGGCAAATCTCCTGTATACACGAATTCAGCTTCTGGCCAGGGAGTATATCGGCGGATTCCGCCTGGATGAGCTTTTGGCCCGGAAGGAGGAGATCGGACAGTTCCTGACAAAGCAGATCCGGGAGCTTCAGGAGGAGTACTGTGTGGAGATCCTAAGCACCGGAATTAAGGATATTATCCTGCCCGGTGAAATCCGCGATATCATGAATACAGTTCTGGTGGCCGAAAAGAAGGCTCAGGCAAATGTGATCATGCGCAGAGAGGAGGTAGCTTCCACCAGAAGCCTTATGAACACAGCTAAGCTGATGGAGGAGAATAAGGTCCTTTACCGCTTAAAGGAACTGGAGTACCTGGAGCGCATCTGCGACCGGGTGGGCTCCATATCCTTAAGCGGAGCCGGGAGCATTCTGGAGCAGCTGGCCGCGCTGACGCTTCCGAAGACAGGCGGGGCAGAGTAAGAAAAAATTTTACTGTTGAGAAAATTCTTCATTAATGGTAAACTGAAAAAAACGTCGAAAGATGTTTAGTAAAGGCTGGAGGAAAGATAAGATGAAGAAACTGATGGTAAAAAAAGGATCTACCTGTATGGCATGTCTGGAGTGCGTCAGAGCCTGTTCTGAGAGCTTCTATAAGGAGTTTGATCCGGATAAGTCCTGCATTCAGATTGTAGAGAAGAAGAGTGTGCGTCCGCTGGCATGTCCCCAGTGCGGCAAATGTGCGGAGGCCTGCGAGGCCGGAGCAATCAAGCAGAACGCAAAGGGCGTGTACATGGTGAACAAGAAGCTGTGTACCGGCTGCGGCAAGTGCGTGGAGGCCTGTCCGTTCGGCCTGATGGTAAAGGCGGAGACTTCTCCCACCGCTTCCAAATGTATTGCCTGCGGTATCTGCGCGAAAGCCTGTCCGATGGATGTGCTGGAGGTCGTAGAGTCTTAAAGAATAAAAGGCGGGAGCAGTCTGCTGATTCCGCAAATATACAGGGGTTACAGGGATGCCTTGGGAAACCGGGGCATCCCTTTTATGGTGCTTTTCGCTACTATACAGAAAACGGTCTGTGTGATATGATAAAAACGGCACGGGAACCTTTTACGGTGCGCCTGTGCCTGGAGTTTCATTCAAAAAAGAAGGTGTGAAAATCATGAAAATCTATATTATCCGCCATGGAGAGACGGACTGGAATACGAAACGGCTTCTGCAGGGGGCGACAGACATTCCCCTGAATCAAAACGGCATTGAAGTGGCGCGTCTTACCGCAGAAGCTTTGAAGGATGTTCCCTTTGACGTGATTTATACAAGTCCTCTGCAGAGGGCGGTTCAGACAGCGGAGATTATGCGCAGGGACCGCAGGATTCCGATTATCAAGGACGAGAGACTGAAGGAAATCAGTTTCGGCCCTTACGAAGGACTCTGCTGCGGCAGGGAAGGATACAGCATACCTGATCCGGAATTTGTGAACTTTTTTCAGGATCCTGCTCATTACAATCCGCCAGAGGGCGGAGAATCCATCGCCCAGCTTGCTGTGCGGACCACAGATTTTCTGACGGAGCTGATAGAAAATCCGGATAACCGGGAGAAGACCATTCTCCTTTCCGGACATGGAGCCTGTGTCAAGGGACTGTTATCCAGCCTGTTGATTACGGATCTGAAGGATTTCTGGAAGGGCGGCGTACATAAGAACTGCGGCGTCTCCGTCATCGAGGTAAAGGATGGAAATGCCCGGGTATTACAGGAGAACGTGATTTACTATGACGAAAAAAGAAGCACAAACTATATGGAATAACCGGAGGTTAACCATGAGAAAAGCGTATTATCAGTCTCCAGTGGGGCTGCTGGAGCTGGCGGCGGATGAGGAAGGACTCTGCAGTCTGTCCTTCGGGGAGACAGAAGAATACGCAGAGGTTCCCGAGGAGGAGACGCCTTTTCTGAAGTCGGTCTGCGGACAGCTTCAGGAGTACTTTGAAGGAAAACGGAAAAAATTTGAGGTCCGGCTTTCCCTGCAGGGTACGGATTTCCAGCTTCGGGACTGGCAGGCGCTTTTGCAGATTCCCTATGGGGAGACCAGAAGCTATGGGGAGATCGCGCGGCAGATCGGATGCCCGAAGGGCAGCAGGGCAGTGGGAATGGCAAACCGGAACAATCCGGTGGCAATTATCATTCCCTGCCACCGGGTGATTGGTTCAGACGGAAGCCTGACAGGCTACATGGGAAAAAATAAATCATTGGATATCAAGGAATATCTTTTGAAGCTGGAAGGAGCGCTGTAAAGCGGAGAAAAAATGGAGCAGAGTACAGAAATGCAGAACTTAACAGAACGCTTAATGGAACTGTCAGACCCGAAATACCGGGATTTTCACAGCAAACTGCTGCCGGGAACGGATAATGTGATCGGTGTGCGCACGCCGGATCTGAGAAAGCTGGCAAAAGAGATTACAAAAGGAGACTGGGAGACTTTTCTGGAAAAAAATGACCGCACCTGGTATGAAAATGACATCCTCCAGGCACTGGTGACAGCCAGTGCGAAGATGGAGCCGGAGGAGCGGCTCCGGCGTGTCCGGGAATTCCTTCCGAGGATTGAGAACTGGGCAGTCTGTGATATCTTCTGCGGTTCCTTAAAAGACGCGGAGAAATATCCTGAGCTTTACTGGGAGTTTCTGAAACCATATTTTCAGTCAGAGAAGCCCTATGAGATCCGGTTTGCGGTAGTGATGCTGTTAAGCCATTTTGTGAAAGAGGAATATCTGAAGGATGCGTTTGCGTATTTTGACGGGATTCACGTGGATCATTATTATGTGCGTATGGCGGTGGCCTGGGCAGTTTCCATCTATTTCGTGCACTTTCCGGAAGAAACCTTCCGCTATCTGAGGAAAAATCAGCTGGATGACTGGACCTATAACAAGGCCCTGCAGAAAATCATTGAATCGTACCGGGTAAGCCCGGAGACAAAGACACAGATCCGCGCAATGAAACGGAAGACAGGAGGTCGAAAGGCATGAAAAGAAAGACTGCGGCAGGCGTATTCAGCCTGATTTTCGCATTGGCAGCGGCAGGCTGCGCGTCCCAGGGAGGTTCCGAACCGGTGGAAAGAGCGGAAAGCGGGGAGACGGCAGAAGCGGAGCAGGCGGACAGTGAGACGGAACAGACACTTACGGCGGAGGACCCGGAAAGCCCTGCCGGCGTGGAAGAAGAGTATTATTTGTCAGAATCGATTCCGGCTGAGAATTTTGCATACACCATAGAGACAAGTCCGGAACAGGGAGATCAGATTTTCACGATTCAGAATATCTCAGATCAGGATTACAGCTATATTCAGGTGGATATGCTTTTCTATGACGGGAATAATCAGATTGTAGACTATTATTCCAGTCTGTACCTGTACAATCTGTTTGCCGGAAGCGAACAGATTCTGCGCTTTGTACCGAATCTGTCGTCGGATCAGTATGACCATGTGGAAGTGCTGTTTGCCGGAGACCGGATGGCGGACGAAGAGACTGCGGACCCTGCCGGAATCCGGATTGAGGAGCAGGCAAGGCTGGCGGATAACCGGATTGTGGCAAAGTGCGTCAATGACACAGGGGAAGATATTTCCACGGCTTCCTTCCAGATAGACTATTACAAAGGGGAAGAGAAGGTGGCCACAGGCTATACAGAGGCCAGCATGCTGGTAAAAGACCGGGTATTTATCGTATCCTTCGAAGCTCCATCGGACGGCTGGTATGAGTCCCTGCCGGATGATTATTTTGACAGCTGGGAGATTACGGTCGTGAGGGCTGTAGCGTTCGCGGAAGAATAAGGCCTGCGTCCGCTGCTTTGGGTGATTTCAGATTGGTTTCCATTGGTCCAGACGTAAATTTGACATCTGCGCAGTTGTGTAATATAATGAGAAAAAATAAGTTAGTTTTGACTAACTATTTAAAAAGGGAGAGACGGACAGATGACAGGAACCGTGATAAGAGGAATTATGATTCCGTTTTTGGGAACTTCACTGGGAGCGGCCATGGTATTTTTCATGAAACGTTCCCTTCATGAGATGGTGAACCGGGCGCTGACAGGCTTTGCCGCAGGCGTCATGGTGGCGGCTTCTATCTGGAGCCTTCTGATTCCGGCCATGGAGCAGGCGGCGGATATGGGAAGCTGGGCCTTTGTGCCGGCGGCCGCAGGTTTCTGGATCGGAATTCTGTTTCTGCTGCTTCTGGACCATGTGATTCCTCATCTTCATATGAACAGCAGTGAATGCGAGGGGCCCCAGTGCCATCTGCAGAGGACGACCATGCTGGTGCTGGCGGTGACTCTCCATAACCTTCCAGAAGGAATGGCTGTGGGCGTGGTCTATGCAGGCATGGCAGAAGGCAATGCGTATATTACGGCCGCAGGCGCCCTGGCTCTTTCCCTGGGAATCGCTATTCAGAATTTCCCCGAGGGAGCCATTATCTCCATGCCTCTCCGGGCAGAGGGCGTGGGCAAGCCGAAGGCCTTCCTCTATGGCGTGATGTCCGGCATCGTGGAACCCATCGGAGCTCTGCTTACGATTCTGGCCGCCTCCGTGGTGCTTCCGGCCCTGCCCTATCTTTTAAGCTTCGCCGCAGGCGCCATGATGTATGTGGTTGTGGAGGAGCTGATTCCGGAGATGTCATCCGGGAAACATTCCAATATCGGGACAGTTTTCTTTGCGCTTGGCTTTACGTTGATGATGACACTGGATGTGGCCCTCGGATAAGCAAAGCATAGCAGGCGGCCCGGGGGTCCGGCATCATCCGCCTGGGCATTCTGCGGACTCTGGGCGTGGACTTTATTCCGGAGCTGGCAGCTGGTTTCTTAAAAGAAAACCCGGAACGGGAGATTCAGTTTACCTTTCACACAGGAGTGACAAAGCAGCTTCTTGATGAGCTGGAGAACAGAAAATATGATCTGGTCTTCTGCTCCAGACCTTCCGAAGAACGTCATGTCACGGCTGTTCCGGTGAAAAAGCAGACCATGGTGGCGATTGTCCCTGAAGATCATCCGCTGGCGGCGCTTGAGCGCGTGAAGCCGCAGGACCTGCTTCCATATCCCATGATATATTTTTCAGAAGGCTCCGGACTCCGGCAGGTGGTGGAACAGATTTTCGCGGAGACAGGAACCAGGCCCGCGGCTGCCTGTGAGACGGAGGAAGATGAGGTGATCGCAGGTCTGACAGCCAGGGGCTTTGGCATCTCTGTAGTGCCCTATATGGAGCTGCTGACAAAGCTGAAGCTGAAAATCCTTCCCTTGGGTTCCCCGTCCAGTGAGCGGAGCTTTTATATGATTCATGACAATCTTGTCTTTATGTCTCCGGCAGTTCAGGCTTTCCGTCAGTTTGTGCTGGAGAAATGTACGTTTTAAATACCCTGGTCAACTTAGGGTAAATTGCTGCCGGACAAAAAAGGAAGCATGAAACCGGCTGAATTTTCAACCGGCCTCATGCTTCCCCGTCTGCAGTTTTTTATCTGCCAGCGTTCTCAGATCTCATTGAACACGTATTTATAAGTGACCGCCCCCAGAGCCAGTGTATATTTGACTCCGCCGCCATCCATCTCTTCTTTTACAGCCCGGTCAAAGTCCTTCGGATGTTTGCTCTTTACGTAAGCCTCAATATCATCCAGTTCCATCTCTGTGATAGTGGTCTGGGGAACATTGCTGCCGCCGCAGGCGTTCGTGATCTCCTGGATTACCTCATATTCTTTCATTTTATTTCGACCTCCATTCTTTTATTGTAAGTATGTGTTTTGAAATACGAAACAATACCTATGACTATATTGTACTCCCAAAATATCAAAAATCAAAGCATTTTCCGACAACTGAAATAAACGAAATATTTCTGTAACAGTCATGTAAAAATTAAGAAATATTTAAGAAAGACATAATGGGAATGAAAACTTCCTTTTGTACAATAAAAATAAAAATAGGAAAGAAGAAATGGGAAGAAATCTGAACAAAAGCATCGTTTTAATTTAAAAGGCTGTTATTGATAGAGGGGCAGGATACGGAAGTGAGGAAAGTGTATGCATAAGATATTAATTGTGGAACATGACAGGGCGTTAAATAATGGGATTGCTCTGGCACTGAAGGCGGAAAGCTATCTGTTTCTGCAGGCCTTTTGTCAGGAAGAGGCGCAGGAGCTTCTGAACACACAGAAAGTGGAACTGGCAGTTCTGGATCTGAACCTGCCGGATGGGGATGGACTGGAATTTTTAAAGGAGATTAAGGAAAAGTATGGAATTCCTGTGGTGCTTCTGACAGCCCGGGATCTGGAGAAGGATATTGTGACCGGACTGGAATCAGGAGCCGACGATTATATCATCAAGCCTTTCAGCCTGATGGCGCTGCGGGCCAGGGTGAACAATCAGGTTCGAAAGACGAGAAGCAGTCTGCAGGTCTACCAGTCCAGAGACTTTTATTTTTCCTTTCAGAGGATGGAGTTTTCCAAGGGAGACCGGAGAGTAGAACTGAGCAAGACAGAACAGAAGCTGCTTCAGCTTCTCGTGGAGAACCGGGGACTGACTCTTTCAAGAAATGAGCTCGTTGAGCGGATCTGGGCAGACGGTCCTAAGAATGTGGACGAAAACGCCCTTTCTGTAGTCGTGAAGCGGCTGCGGGATAAGTTGGAGGACAATCCGGCCGCTCCCCGTTATATCAAGACAGTCTATGGGATAGGCTATACCTGGGCGGACGGACGAGAACGCTTAAGCGCGGGAGGACGCGGCTAGAGGGGCATGGTTTTAAAAAGGCATGCTTTAGATGCGGGAGAATCCAAAAAATTGCAGGAAATACCAGAAAAAAGTGCTTGATCTTTCTGAAAAAATGTATTAGAATACACTTCGTTTCAGAACATAATGCATAAGATCATCGGAGGACGAACCATCGCAATGGTTCCCATGACGGCTGATCGGATGGATGTGCAGGTACATCTGCTCGAAAGAAGCTGTCTGGCTGTCGAGAAGATGTCGGGTGGAGCTGTCGCACTAAATAATTAGTGCGGCAGCACTTTTTTGCAGAGAATAAGAGCCAGGTCTGTGCAAGGCCTGGCTCTTGGTGTAAAATTTATTTATGCGACTAAATAAAATCTTACAGAAAGAT